>NZ_CP102283.1:1637851-1965422 GCF_025150565.1 Granulicatella adiacens ATCC 49175
ATCCTCTAAAGACAACTCTGACTCTTCAATAAAGCAAAGAGGATAAAGCTCTCCTTCCACTAGTTGATTTTCTATTAAAACATTTTTCGCATATACTTTTGCTTGATTGCATAAGTTTAGTGCATTGCTTTCTTCACGATTATCTCGAATAATGATGTTTTCTAAATGCACCGTACAATTATCCACAAATATCGCACCCAAAATCTGTGGAAAACTATCTTCTCTTGATTTATTCATTTTCCCAATCAGAGAAATATTTTTATGAATAAATAAATCTAATCCTTCTAGGCAATAAGTATCTTCAATTTCAATAACATCGCCTTCATTAGCAGCTTCAAGGGCTGCTCCTAGTTCCCAAGTAGTTCTCTTAGAAAAAAACGATGAATTGTCTTTTCCCACTAAGAAAAATGCCATAATTTCACCTCAGTCCATAATATGTCTTCAATAACTATTCAAAATAGGCTTTACTTCAATAACTCTCTATAATCAACGAATCCCCTCTGTGCAATTAGCATACAGAAAGGGGATTGTCTCGTTTATTTTTAGTTTTCAATTCAGGCCACTACCGACAAAGAATAGCAATTTTATTTTTTGGTTACTTCTGAACTGTTCTCAAATAAACTAATCTCCCTTAAGAAGAGAAAGTCATTCTACTTCTTAGTCTTTCTTTTGAAATAGTTTTTGATAATAGAAGTAAGAAGTAACAATCGCTGCTGCACAGGCAACAATATAGAATAATACTGCTAATTTAGATCCTGATTCAAAGCTGTTCACTAAAGACATCGCTTGTTTTGTCGCATGATTTGGATCTGTGAAAGCTTGCATCACAAGATTTGAAATAGATGTGTTCACTTTTCCATTAAACATATCTGTCATTGTACCGATAAGACTAATGAACCCTCCGCCTAAAAGGTGAGCTAAGTATACGCCAACGACCATTGCTAATGAAGTGACATTAACATTTGTCCACAAGTTTTTCTTAGATTTATTCGCCATAAATAAGAAATACGCTACAAAAACAGTTGCAATAATCGTTAAGAAGAACGTTAAACTGAAGTATAAGTTTAAGTTTTTCACTTTATTTGAAACTTCGTAAAAATCAACGGATGAAAGTGCATTTCCTTTTAAGGCATAGCCAAGACCATTAAGAACCACTAATCCAGAGAATAACGCAATAGCAACCGAAAAACCAAAGAAGATTTTTTCGAATAATGAATTTTTATTATAGCTTGCTACTGTATCCACTGCTTGACTCATCTTTTCTTTATTTTCTTCAGTGAATACTTTTTTGGCTGCTTCTTCCATTTTTTCTTTAGCAACACCCGCAACTTCTTTTGCTTTTTCAGTTGCTTCTCCTGCTTTTTCTTTTACGGTTTCTACAACTTCTTTAAAGTCTCCATCTGCTTCAGGATTCTTTGCCTCAGAAACTTCTTCTTTGGCTGTTTCTGCAACTTCCTTAACTTCTTCTGCAGTTTTTTCAGCAGCTTCTACTACTTCTTCTTTCACTTCTGTAGCTTTCTTTTCAACCGATTCTAATTCTACATTTTTATTTTCGTTTTGATCCATCAGAGCACCTCTTTTATACATTCTTTTAACAAATTTTATCACAATCTTCTGTTTTCTTCCACTTTCAAAAAACGCTTGAAAAAGTGTAAAGTCTTTTTTTAGAGACATCCTAAAAGGAATCATACAATACTATTTTGAAAAAAATGACCCACTCCAATGCAGAAAAAAAAGAAGAAGCTAGACAATTGTCTAACTTCTTCAAGTTTCGTTAAGTTTTATTTTAAGACGGTTCCATCGGCTAATGTAATCGTATATCCATTCAAGTTAATGGTTCCTTTGTTCGTTAAAGATGTAATTTTGACGTTTCCTGTCAACGTCCATGTCGCCCCCTCTTCTACTGTGATTACTGCATTATTGTCCACAGCAGTCCCTCCTTCAGCATTTTTTACGATATTGATGGTACCTGTAAAGTTTGTTCCTTTACCCATTGTAAAGTTCAAAGTAGAAACGGTATCAACCTCAATAGCCCCTGTTAATGTTTGGTTCGTTGTTGTTAATTCAACCTGACCACCATTGGCACCGGCTGTACCCCAGCCACGTGTCGCATCATTTCCTAAGACGGCAAGTAATCTGCCAGATGTATCTTGATTTGTAATCGTTACGTCTTCTAAAGTGATAACGCTGTGTGTGTTCGTTACGTAGATTTGGTCTCCATTACGTCCTGTTAACGTGCCACCTTTCATTGTGAAAGTAGCCGTTCCACTTTCAGCATCCCCTGACATTGATTGGTAAATCATCACATTATGTACATTGTTATCTGAAGAGCTACCTTCTGTTGAACTCATATTCCCTGTAACATTTGTATTTTCTAATGTAATAGAGTTTTGACCTTCGATTACAAGTGCTTCTGAGTTCTCAGCGTTTAAAGTTGCATTTTTAACAGTGACATTTGCTGTAGAGTATACGGCTGGTGAGTTGTATCCTGTAGAAGTGTACGTTCCTTTGTCTACAACTACTGTACCACCACCACGGTCTGTACGAATCGCTGCTGATGAATTCCCCGCGGTGTTCACCGTCAAGTTTGTAGCGTTCATTGTACCACCGCCAGTAGTTTGGATACCACCTGAGTTATCTTTTGTTGTTGTGATGGTTGTATCTGATACATTGACGGTTGTTCCTGAGCCGTAACTGAACACTCCGTTACCGTTTTGTGCGGTTGTATTTACAGTAGCGTTTTTAATCGTTACTGTCGCTCCATCGGTTGCTAAGAATCCTGCGTTCATTCCATAGAAGTCTCCGTTTTCTGTATTCGATGTCGCTCCGGCCGTTTTGTTAACCGTTACGCCATCTAATGTGACTGTTGCTCCTGTCACACGAAGCGCATTTTCATCATCACCAGTAGATTCGTAAGTTTCTCCAGTTACTGTTGCATCTGTTGTTAAGTTTGTTGCTGCATCCCCTTGAGTCACTTGGTCACTTCCGCCAAACCCTTCTCCTCCAGGTTTAGCGGGAGGACTTTGCTGCGATTGTACTTGTGAAGTTTCAGTCGCTGTTTGTGCTTGTGTGTTTTGACATGCAACCAATGTAGTTGCAATGGTAATTGCGGATAGTAGAACAATTAATTTGTTTCTTCTCATGTTAGTCCTCCTCGCTTCCTATCAACATCTTGTTGATGGTTCTATCATAGCGAGCTTACTTAAAATGAACTTAAAACAAAAAAAGTTTTTCGAAAAAGTTTTTTCAAACTGAAAATTATCATATATGATAATTTGAAGTGCACCCCAAAAGTTAGACAGAAAATCTAACTTTTGGGGTGTTTTTTTATGAAATTAACTTATGAGGATAAAATTCAAATTTACGAACTCAGAAAATAAGGAGTTAGCTACGCACGCCTTGCGGATACGTTCGGTATAAATGCGAGAAATCTTGTCTATATGATTAAATTGATTGATCGTTATGGTTTAGAGATAGTAAAAAGAGGGAAGAATATTTATTATCCTCCAGAAATAAAACAAGAAATGATTGATAAAGTCTTACATAAAGGTTTGAGTATAGAAAAAGTTTCTCTTGAATACGGTCTTCCAGGTCCTGCGATGCTTTATAACTGGCTCGCACAATACAAGAAAAATAAGTATACTATTGTTGAGAAAACAAGAGGGAGACTACTTAAGATGGGACGTAAGCCAAAGAAAAAACCAGAAGAGATGACAGAACTAGAACGCCTTCAGGCTGAAAATGAGTATTTAAGAGCGGAGAATGCCATTCTAAAAAAGTTGAGAGAACTCCGCTTGAAGGAGGAAAAAGAGAAAGAAGAAAGGCACAGATTGTCAGAGAGTTAGTGCCAGAGTTTCCTTTAGATATTCTTCTAAAGATTATTAAACTTGCTCGTTCAACTTACTACTATCACTTAAAGCAGCTAAACCTAGAAGATAAGAATCAGGCCGTAAAAAACGAAATAGAAACTATTTATAACGAGCATAAAGGAAATTATGGCTATCGTCGTATTACTCTTGAACTTAGAAACCGTGGTTTCATCGTAAACCATAAAAAGGTACAGCGCCTGATGAAAATGTTAGGTCTAAGGGCTCGTATTCGCAGAAAACGTAAGTACTCTTCTTATCATGGAACCGTTGGAAAGAGAGTTGGAAACATTATTCAACGCCAATTTGAAGCTTCAAAACCGATGGAAAAGTGCTATACAGACATTACGGAATTTTCTATCCCAACAAGTAACAAAAAACTATATTTATCACCAATTTTAGATGGTTATAACAGCGAAATTATAGCTTATTCCCTTTCGTCTTCACCAAATTTAGACCAATTAAAAGATATGTTAAAACAAGCTTTTAGAGAAGAACAATACGAGAGTACTATTCTCCACAGTGATCAGGGATGGCAATATCAGCATGAGTTTTATCATAGTTTTTTAGAAGATAAGGGAATTCAGCCATCTATGTCCCGTAAAGGTAATAGTACTGACAATGGCATGATGGAATCGTTCTTTGGCATTCTTAAATCAGAGATGTTTTATGGCTATGAGCAGACATTTAAGTCTATAAAGGAACTTGAGGGGGCAATCGTCGACTATATTGATTATTACAACAACAAACGAATCAAAGTAAAATTAAAAGGACTTAGTCCTGTGCAATACAGAACTAAATCCTTTACTTAAATTAATTGTCTAACTTTTTGGGGTCAGTACAAATTACCATATATGATAATTTCGTACGAAAAAAAGACGCTGGAATGATTTTCCAATATCTTTGATTTTCTATCTATCTTAAATCACTATAAAAATAAAAGCCCAATCTTTTCTTCAGATTGAGCTAATCCACTTCAGGATTCCATTGATATTCTCTTAGCGATATATTTGTTGGGCTTTTAAAGAGGATTCCTTCTGTTTCTAATAACTCCTTTTGCTCCAGCCATCCAGGTACAAGTCTTCCACTCGCATTAACGACTCGGTGGCAAGGATAGTCCCCAAAGAGTTCCACCTGACTTAAAATTTTCCCAACGAGTCTTGCGTTTTTCGGTCGTCCTACAAGACTAGCAATTTGTCCATAGGTAGCCACTTTCCCTCTAGGAATTTCACCTACCACTTCTAAAACTTCGTAAACAAATCGGTTATCCATTTTCTTCACCATCAATGACAAAGCGAATCTGATGGTCGCTGATTAATTCGGCGCTCAAGCGGACTTGATTGGTTTCAGCAATCTTCTTTGCAATGGCAAGTCCAAGTCCACTTCCACCTGTGGCACGATTTCTTGAGCTGTCTACTCTGTAAAATCGATCAAATAATTGACTGACTTGTTCTTTTGTAATTGGCTCAGTATTGTTTTCAAACGAAATTTGATGTTCTTTTGCATCAACAGTAATTGTAGAACTTCCTACCGTATACTTGATGGCATTGTCTAATAAAATCCGAATTAACTCTGTGACAGCTTCCTTATTTGTTGTCATCATGCTGGAATTATTTCCGGTATATTTGACTTGAAGCCCTTTTTCATCTAATACTGCTTGAATCTCTTCAACGATATTCTTTGTAATATCCACTAAATCCACTTTTTCTTTCGTCGTGCTTGCTTCTCCTTCATCGTATCTAGAAAGAAGTAACATTTGCTCGACTAGGGCATTCAATCGTTTAATTTGCCTTCTATTGCTATCAACAAATTTCTCCTGAATTCCCATCATCGCTAAAACGTCTGTATTGGCTGACAAGACTGCCAGCGGTGTTTTAATCTCATGACTCGCATTAGCAATAAATTGTTGCTGGCGTTCAACATTCTCAACAAATGGTCGAATTGCTTTCTTAGAAACGACACGGACAAGAATATAAACAACAATCAAACAGGCGATAAAAACTCCCCCTGTGACCATTAACAAGCGCCATACTTGTTGGACTTCACGGTTCGCATCTACAAAAACGACCATAAAAGATGATTCTTCACCCGAAAGCTTGTAACGCAAACTTCCTTCCCATCCACTCAAGGATTTGGACTCTACCAATCGCAGAGCTGACTCTTTTAAACTTGATTCTTCTACAGAGATTAAATGCGATTGATCTACAGAAGTCACTTCATTATTTTCAACTTTAACAACCGCATAGCGCGTGGATAATTGGTCATCTTTTCTAAATTCATGACCAATTGGCTTCCCATGTGAAGGGTGTTCTTTTGGCTCCTCATTGGATGGAGCATCTGGGAACGTTCCATTATTTTCAACTAACATCGTTGCCACACGATCTACTTGTTCGATTGTTTGTCGGTAGTTTATCCCATTCCCAATCACTAAGACTACAAAGAGTACGATTGTAAAAGATAACATGGCACTCTTCACAAAACTTTTTTGTAGTTGTCGAAACATATGCTCCTCCTTTTCTTTTTCTAAACATATACAGGATGCTTAGTTGGCTGCTGATTCAACCACTAATTGATAGCCCAGTCCGCGAGCAGATTTAATCGTTACATCGGCCTCAATCGTTGCTAATTTTTTTCGCAACGATGAGATATTCACCCAAACGACATTAATTTCGGCCTCAGAATCAAGCCCCCAAACTTTCTCCATAATTAAATCCGTAGAAAGCACTTGATTACTATTCATCATAAAATATTCCATCAATTGAAATTCTTTATTATTTAATAATACTTGCCCTTTAGAGGTCATCATCGTGAAGGTATCTCGGTTTAATTCAACATTCCCTAGTGTCATAACAGATGCCACAAATACATTCGGACGACGTAGTAAAGATTTCACGCGCGCTAGTAACTCAGCACCTTCAAAAGGTTTCGTTAAATAATCATCCGCTCCTTCTTCAAGCCCAGTCACTTTATCCTCTAATTGACTTTTTGCTGTCAACATCAAAACGGGCGTATGAATCCCATTGGAACGTAATTCTCTGACCACTTCGATTCCACTCTTTTTAGGCATCATGACATCTAATAAAATTAAATCATATGGCGTAGACTCCGCATAAAAAAGCGCGTCTTCGCCATCATGGACCATTTCTACACTATATTTTTGCATTTCGAGCATCATCTTCAGAGCTTCCGCTAAATCAATTTCATCTTCAGCTACTAGAATTCTCATGGTTTCCCCTACTATATAAGGATACGATTTCAATTTAAATTATACTTAAACTGAGGATTTACACGTATTTTCAAATGAAATTAGCAAATCACGCAATTGTTGTTTTTGAGTGCAATTTAATCCTCTTAATGTATGTTCCATCATTTCATGCTGAGCAGGAATTAATTGATCTAGCTGCTGTTTTCCTTTTTCTGTCAGTGAAACATGTTTTGTTTTCCAACTTTTCTCAATAGTGATCAATTCTAATTTTTCTAAATGGTGAATACAGTGGGTGATATTCCCCTGTGTTAAGTTCAACGTGGAGGCAATTGTCTTTTGGTCCACTGTTCCTCGTCTAAAAATCACATGTAAAACTTCAAAATGTGTTGGATTCAATCCTAATTCTTTTAATGAGATTGAAAACGTCCGTAGATTCTCATTGTATATTTTCATAATCATCATCCATATCTCATGAGAGACATTCATTTTTTCACATTCTGTTACCATACCAACACCTCTTTCTTCATTAACTTTACTATTGAAATGAGCTTCTGTCAAACACTCCCGCTCTTATGCCACCCTATAAAATGGTTAACCGAAACTAGGTTCTTTTACGGAAAAAGAGTAAGAATAACGAGTGCCTTCAAATTCTATAGTAGTCATTGTGGCGTTTGTAATCGATGTGAATTACTGACACTTGGAATTCATTCCTAGTGTCAGTTTGAAGCTCGTTAGACCTGAGACCTAGGCTCAGGTCGGTACAGCACTAATGACTACTATAGAGTTATTTGAAGGCACGAAGTGTCTTACTCTTTTTCTCTTTCTTTTCCAACAAAAAGAGCCCTGGTTTCAGGTTAAACCAGGACTCGGAAAGCACAATTTCCCTATTTTGCTATCCATATTTTTTTTTGACGAATCAACAAGATGCATGCAACCATAACAACTAAAAATGTTCCAGCCCCTGCTGTCCCGTTAACAGATAATGAGTATACCCATGGACTTGTTCCTTCTGGAGCATATTGCCCCCAGAATAACACTCCAGCGATATAATGAACGAAGTAGCGCACACCTACTCCTAATAATGCTGCGATTCCTGACCATACAATTGCAGAAGAAAATTTATCATTTTTCAATGCTTTTTGGAAAGGTCCATATACCAAACCAGCAAGCCCCATAACTGTAAACGCAATGATATATTCAATCAAAACTTGTTCTACAGATAGGAATGATACTTTTCCTAGAGGGAAGTGAATCAATCCCCATAAAAGTCCAGCAGCCAAACCAGGTGTCAATCCTCTACGGAGTGAAAAAATAACAAGAATAATTGCTCCCCATGAAGGTGAAAACCACCCTGCTAGTTTTGGTACAAATGATAGTACCATTGCGAGTGCAGCGATAATTGCGACCTCTACCCAAATTAAAACATTTCTCTTCATTAAAAAAAGAGCCTCCTTCGTTTTCTTGAAAACACAAAGAGACTCCAACTAATTTCGAAATCGAATACAATTCCTACGCACGCATTAACGTAACAGGTTCAAGGGTTTGTACATACATCTCAGCCATAGAGGCACCCCTTTGCATTTTCTATTTATTTAACTGTTTTAAATATACCCTCTACTTTCCTCTTTTGCAATCCTTAAGCTCAATTTTTGCAGATTTTTTCTGATGAACAAACAAAAAGCTTCTAAGGAAAATCCTTAGAAGCCTTAATTCACTTTTTATCTTGCTTTTTTAGATAAGGTGATATTTAACAATAGTGCACCGATAATTCCACCAACAAGCCAAATTAAAACGAATGCTAATGGGTTTGAAACACCATTTACAAACGCAGCGAATAACCCACCATGAGGAACACGGCTAACAATACCAAACGCCATTGATAATGCACCAGATACACCTGAAGCAAATGCCAATGAAGGAATGACTTGTAAAGGATGTGCCGCTGCAAACGGAATTGCACCTTCAGTAATGAATGCAGCACCCATTACATAGTTTACATATGCACTGTTTCTTTCTGCTTCTGTAAATAAGTTTTTATTAAGTGTTGCAGCAATTGCAATCGCTAAAGGAGGAACCATTCCACCAACCATTACTGCAGCCATCACGTCCGAACCTGCTGCACCAGCGCTTGTCACTAAGGCTGTTCCTGTTACATAAGCTGCTTTATTGATTGGGCCACCCATATCAATAGCCATCATAGCTCCCACTAAAAATCCTAATACCATGCCAAGTTCTCTCGGAACGTTTGCTAAGAAGTTTGTTAAGCCATTCATCACTGCACCCATTGGTCCATTGATCACGAATAACATTAAAGCACCCATGATAAGAACCCCGAATACAGGGAATAAGAAAATTGGTTTTAATCCTTCTAATGATTTTGGTAACCATGAGAAAGCAAATTTGAGGAACGAAATAATTCCGCCAGCTAAGAACCCTGCAATAAGTGCTCCTAGGAACCCAGAAGAAACATATCCTTCAGCGAAAACTCCGCCAGTTGCAAAATCTGTAAATAACGCTGGGTTAGCAAAAACTCCACCCATGAAACCGACCACTAAACCGGGACGATCCGCAATCGATTGTCCGATAAAACCTGCTAACATTGGAAGCATCATCGCAAAGGCTAATTTACCCATACGGAAGATTGCTTCAGCAATAGGGTTATAATTTGCTGTATCCTTCACATCGAAGGAAGTAATTCCCCAGAAGAATGAAACAGCGATTAAAATCCCACCAGCAACAACGAATGGTAACATGTGTGACACACCATTCATTAAGTGTTTGTAGAATTGACGGCCAAGAGACTCGCCTTCTACGCTTTCTTCTGTGGCATTCGCATCTTCACTAGCGTGGTAAATTGGCGCATCCACTTTAGCTGCACGAGCTACTAATTCGTCCGCTTTGTTGATTCCATCCGCTACTTTTGTGATGATGACGGGCTTGCCGTCGAAACGAGCCATTTCCACTTGTTTGTCCGCCGCAACGATGATAGCTGTTGCACGCTGGATATCCTCTTTTGTTAAACGGTTGCCGATTCCTGATTGTCCGTTTGTTTCTACTTTAATTTTGTACCCAGCCGTTTTTCCGGCTTGTTTTAATTTTTCTTCAGCCATAAAAGTATGCGCAATTCCTGTTGGGCACGCTGTGACCGCTAAAATGTACACATCGTCGTTTGATGGCGATGCTTCTTCTGCTACTTCTTCAACGGCTTCTTCTTGTGGTTCTTCAAATTTTTTAAAGACTTCAACCACTTCATCAGAATCCCCTGCTTGAAGTAAGGCTGCTTTTGCTTCAGGATTCATTAATACTGATGATAGTTTTGCTAAGGCTTGCAGGTGCTCGCCTCCGCCCCCTGCTGGAGCCGCAATCATGAAGATTAATTTTGCAGGTTGGCCGTCAAACGATTCCCATTCAATTCCTTGTTCGCTACGTCCAAAAACAATCGCAGCTTGCGTAATGGATTCGTGTTGTGCGTGAGGAATGGCAATTTCGTCACCTACACCAGTGGTAGATTGCGCTTCACGAGCTTCTAGAGCTGCCACGTAAGCATCCACATCACTTACTTTACCAAGGCTTGCAAAATTCCCTGCTAAATGCTGTAACGTTTCTTTTTTAGTTGAAGTCGTTAGATGTAAATCCATGGCTTCTTTAATAAACAAATCTGATAATTTCATTTTCGTCACCTTCACTCTTACTGTTTCGTAACCACAACTTGTGGTAATAGCTCTTCAATAAATGCTTTTTCAGCAATTCCTACAGAAAAGGCTGTCGCACTTCCAGTCGCAGCTCCTTGCCTCAAGCTTGCTGCATAATCGCCTGTTTCGATAAATTTTGCCATGAAACCAGAAAGCATTGAGTCCCCTGCGCCTACAGAGTTCACAAGTGTCCCTTTCGGAACATTCGATGTGTACACTTCTCCAGTTTCTGTGATAAGCATTGCGCCATCACCACCGCGAGAAATCAGTACATTTCTAGCCCCCATTTGCTGTAATTGTTTTGCATAATCTACAATTTGTTCTTCTGTCTCAATCGTTACCCCGAAAATCTCACCTAATTCATGATGATTTGGTTTAATGATAAACGGATGGTATGGAAGACATTTGGTCAGTAAATCCTTTGTTGTATCGAGGACTAGTTTGACCCCTTTTTCGTCACATAATTTAGCAATGGTCGTATAAGCCGAATGGTCCATTCCATTTCCTGCATTCCCTGCTAAAAATACAACATCCCCTTCTTGAAGTCGGTCTTCAAAATAGGTCACTAGACGTCCAAAATCGTCCTTGGTTACAACCGGTCCATTTGCATTAATTTCCGTTTCTTCATTACTCTTCAACTTTAGATTAATTCGAGTGACTCCATCGATTTGAATAAAGTCTGTCCCGATACCTTCGGATTGGAGAGCTTCTTTGATGAAGTTCCCTGAAAAACCTGCTAAAAACCCAGTGGCTGTATTATCAAACCCTAATCGTTTTAGGATTACCGACATATTAATTCCTTTACCGCCTGCAACGTAATTTTCTTCTATAGATCGGTTCAAAGTCCCTAGTTCACAGTTAGGAACTTTTACAACAAGGTCAATTGCTGGATTAAACGTAATCGTGTAAATCATGCTATCTCTCCTCTTTTATGCGTCCATTTCAACAAGACGAATGCTACCAGCCATACGGTAACGTAAGTCCGCTTGCTCTTTCGTCGTGTTTGTTACCATGGTTACTTGATGAAAATCAGCAACCTTACATAAACTTACTTTAGCAAATTTACTAGAATCCGCCAAAACATAAGCATGATTACTCTTACTAATGGCAATTTTTTTAATTTGAGCTTCTTCCTCATCCGGCGTTGTATACCCATAACTGAGATCGACTCCATTCATCCCGAGAAACGCTTTTTTAAAGAAATATTCTCTGAGTTGGTTTTGAGCAAGAGTTCCAATAACTGCACTCGTTTCTACCTTTACTTGACCGCCTAATAACACCGTTTTGATTCCATAGTCTGCAAGAAGATGGGCCTGCTGTACCCCATTTGTAATCACCGTGACATCTTTTCCTTCTAAATGCGGAATCATTCTTAAAGTCGTTGTCCCTGCATCCATATAAATCGTTTCGCCCTTCGTTACTAAAGAGGCTGCATAGCGACCAATACATTCTTTTTCTCTTCGATTTGAACGTTCTTTTTCTTTGGTGGTCGGTTCAAACTCTTTCGAATACACTCTTTTAGCACCACCATGGATACGAATCAGGGTTCCTTCTTCTTCTAATAAAGAAAGATCGCGTCGAATAGTGGATTCAGAAGCCTGGAGAGCCTCCATTAAATCCTTTAGGTGAACTGTATCTTCCTTGTCTAATAAATCTAAAATAATTCTTCTTCTCTTTTCAGTAAGCATGCAGTTCCTCCTAAATGTATCAATCTGCTAATTTTCTTGACCGATTCGGTTTAAAACGGTCAAAAACAGTCATTCTTATATATTTTTGTAAATAATTTTAACTACATTACTTATATAATATAAGAGTATATATCCATTGGCGCAAGTAATTTAAGCTTCTTTTATCAATAAAATCACCCTAAAAAATTTACTTCCATTGTGATTAATCAGATTTATTATTAATTTTTTTATATAAATGCTGTATTTTTGAACTAAACCGTCAAAAAAGCACTGAAGACATCACGTATTCATGTCTTCAGTGCTTTTCTTTATAGTTTTTAATGACTATTATTCGTTATCTTCTACTTTTTCGTGAGGTAAAATGAGATTGAGCAGAATTCCTGCAATGGCACAAAGAGCTGTACCTGATAACGTTACTGGTCCTAATTGTAATACCGCAGAACCCAATCCTAGTACTAACATAGAACTTGCAATAATTAAGTTACGTACTTGACGGAAGTCTACTTGTTTTTCAATTAACACTTTCAACCCATTGGAAGCAATAACCCCGTATAAGAGAATCGCCATTCCTCCAAGTACCGCATTTGGAATCGTACGAACTAAAGCCGTGAATTTACCAAAGAAACTGAGGAGAATTGCAATAATCGCTGCATTACGAATGACTGATACAGAAGCAATACGTGTTAAACCCACAACCCCAGTATTTTCACCATAAGTCGTATTCGCTGGTCCTCCTAGAAAGGCAGATACGGCGGTTGCTACGCCATCTCCGATTAAGGTACGGTGTAAACCTGGATCACTCAAGAATTGCTTCCCGCAAATTTGACTGAGTACGGTATGGTCTCCAATGTGTTCTGCAATCGTCACAACAGCTACTGGTAGAAGCGCCCATGTTTCCGGACCGAAGTATAAATGATACTGATTGAAAAGCCCATTTGTATCGAACGGCAAGTATAACTCTGGCAAAGCAATCCATTGAGCTTCTATTACTTTTGTGAAATCTACTAGACCAAAGCAGATGGCTACGATATATCCACCAATAATCCCAAATAAGAATGGGATTATTTTCAAGAAACCTTTTGCTTTCGTATTAATAAATGCTGTAATAAGGAAGGTCACCACCGCCACGAACATTGGTTTCCAGTCTCCATCCACAACAAAGCCCGCATTTTTAACCGCACTGTTTGCAAGACCTAGACCAATTACGATAATCATCGGTCCAATGACAATCGGTGGTAATAATCGGTTAATCCATCCCGTTCCTAATAACTTCACGAAAATTGCCACTACCACATACAATAGTCCGACTAACACTACCCCTGTCTGAGCTGCATCTGGACTTCCGCCCATTTGCGCCATTGCAAACTGCATGGCCGTAATAAAAGCAAAAGAGGATCCCAAGTAAACAGGTACTTTAAATTGTGTCGCTACCATATAGATTAGTGTTCCTAATCCTGACGCAAATAAAGCAACCGATACTGGCATCCCCAATATTAACGGCACTAAAACAGTGGCTCCAAACATCGCAAACACGTGCTGCAAACTCAAGAACAGTCCAGGCACGAGCTCCGGTTTTTGATCCACATCCAACAACAGATCGACTTTTGAAGTTTGTAACTCCATTTTCCCCTCTTTTCCGGGCGTTTTTGTGCACACAAAAAGCCCTATGTTATTAAGCGTAGGGCTAGTCTAATAAACTTGTTCTTAGCCTTTCTCACCTCTCTGGATGAGTTTAAAAGCCCTTGCTAGAGGGTAGTGTATCATAACTAAAGTGAATTTTCTATACTTTTTTTGTTTTTTTATAAAAAACTATTGTGCACCTACTCATTCCCAGTTACAATTAAAACCAAGCAACCCTTAAAGTTGCCCAGTCTAACTTTATGGAGGAATCATTTATGGTCAAATCAGTAGAAACTATCACAGAATTAATCGGGAACACTCCCCTTGTGAAACTAAACCGTTTAGTTTCAGACGATTCTGCAGATGTATATGTAAAAGTCGAGTCGTTTAACGCCGGTGGATCTGTCAAAGATCGTATCGCTTTAAACATCATCGAAACAGCTGAGAAAGATGGCTCGCTAAAACCTGGCGACACAATCATCGAAGCAACAAGTGGAAATACAGGGGTAGGACTTTCACTTATCGGCGCTGCTAAAGGATATAAGGTCATTACAATCATGCCTGAATCCATGTCTATCGAACGCCGTCAATTAATGAAAGCATACGGTACAGAAGTATTATTAACGCCTGCTGCGGATGGATTTGGCGCTGCCGTTGCCAAAGCAGAAGAATTAGCTGCACAACCTGGCTACTTCTGGGCACGTCAATTTGACAACGAAGCAAACCCAGCTATCCACTATCAAACAACTGGACAAGAAATTATTAAAGCCTTCGACGGAAAAACTCCAGATGCTTATATCAGCGGTATCGGTACTGGGGGTACGATTACAGGTGTTGGCCGTGCGTTAAAAGAAGTCAATAAAGACGTTGAAATCATCGGGGTTGAACCTGAAGAAGCGCCATTTATTTCTAAAGGTCAAAAAGGAAAACACCGCATCCAAGGAATTTCTGCTGGTTTTAAACCAAGCATTATCGACCGTGATGTGATCGACGGTTTTGAACTTGTAACAAGTGACGATGCGATTGAAACAGCGAAAAACTTAGCTGCTAAAGAAGGTATCCTTGCTGGTATTTCTTCTGGAGCTGCTGTAACTGCCGCTTTACGCGTGGCAAAACGCTTAGGAAAAGGCAAATCTGTTGTCGTTCTATTACCAGATACAGGCGAACGTTACCTTTCAACAGGCATTTTCGGTGAAGCGTAATTCATTGTAAAAAATAAGAAGAGAAGAGTCTCAGATACTTTATTTCAATCTTTTGAAGTTCTTCATAGCGAAGGCAGTAGTCACTACTGCTCTCACTATAGAATTCAAAAGATTTCCATTCAGTTTTTGAGGTTCTTTTTTGTGCAAAAATTCAGGTGAAAGGCTCACAGAATTCAGAGTGTATCATGCATGATACACTCTACTCTTTTTGTATCAATTTTGATACAACCCAACTTATTGAGTTGTAAAATTTTTGTTACGTAACATTATTGTTACACTCAAGGGAAAACAAAAACCACCTCGGAAAAATCCGAGGTGGTTTCACTTTTTAAATACGATTAAGCTTCTTGTACTTCAGCTTCTTTTTTGTTTCCGAATTTTTTAGCGATATACGCTGTTAAGATTGGAGTTAAAATCGCTGTTACGATTACTGAAGCGGTAATTTGAGTCGTTGCGGTTGCTTCAATTCCTTTGAACGTTGCATCCACTGCTGAAAGTGCAGCTGGTGTAGCAATAGCGCTGGCTGCTGTACTTGAGATGGCAGCACCGGCAACCCCGTTCCCACCTGTTAAGCGGTCTGCGGCGATGGAGGCAATACCCCCAACGAGTGTAGTAATCACCCCTAGTAAAATACCAGGTAGACCCCCTTCAAGGATTTGACCAAAGCTCATATTTGCCCCTAAACAGAAACCAACGACGATAATGATAGCCGTAATCCCATTTGAGAGTACTTTTTTCATGTAAGGGAAGGCATTTCCTAACGCAATCCCTAACACAAGTGGTAATACCGTTCCGACTAAGTTCCAAATCGAGATGTTTGCAAGGCCGGCACTACTTAATACGGCCATTGTTACCATTGGGCCAACACTCAAGGTTGTAATCCCAACGGCTCCAGCATCGATTTCGTCCCCGTATACATCTACAATCCCCGCATACATGGCATTATTAGCTACAGAAATGGCACCAATAACGGCAACAGCGCTAAGTCCGAGGAAGTTGTCATTGAATACTTTCGCGACCAACAACCCTAAGACTACAGATACCGCAATTTTCGCTAAAATAATCGCTGCCCCACGTCCAACGGCTTTTGGTGTGTTTTTAAGAGAAATGGTCCCCCCGATAATGAAGAGGAATGCCCCAACAAGTGGTCCAGCACCTTTCACGATTGGAGTGGTAAATCCACCAATTTGTAATACTTGAGGGAAAAACGTATTTATCACACATCCAATAAACATTGGAATAATGATTGTATCCCCAGGAATTTTAATCTTTTTCATACTGTTCACAGTCCTTCTCTGATTTGAAATAAGAATCTAGCTAAAATCAGCCATCTAATGTGATACCGCCATCGCAGTCACCGATTTCCCCTGTTACAAAGCTTGCAAGATCGCTTGCGAAGAAGAGAATCATTTGAGCGATTTCAACTGGTTCTGCACGACGTCCAAGAGGGATCATGCTGATTACTTTTTGGCTCTTTTCTTTATCTTCTGATAATACTGTCGTCATATCTGTACGAGTGAATGAAGGGCATACAGCATTACATGCGATATTGTATTTACCGCCTTCTTTAGCAACGGCTTTTGTTAGCCCATTTAAACCAGCTTTAGAAGAAGCATAAGCAGCAGTCCCTAAAAGTCCACCACCCAATTTAGCGGCAACGGAAGAAACGTTTACGATACGTCCACCCTTGTTTTCGATAAAGTGAGGGAAAATGGTGCTAATGGTTGAGAAGCATCCTGAAAGATTGATACGGATTGTTCTTTCCCATTCTTCGTATGTTAATTGATCGAATGGTTTTGCACTAATCACCCCAGCGCAGTTCACTAAAATATCGACTTTGTGTTCTGCTAAAATTTCATTCATGCTTTTTACGATAGATTCATGATTTCCTAAATCCATGTATTTGAAGCTTGTGTGTTCTGGTCCGAATTCTTCAACAGTTTTGTTTGCTGCAGCTTCATTAATATCTGCAATGACTACAAAACCGCCACCTTCTACGATACCGCGAACGATTTCTTTACCAATACCATTTGCCCCACCAGTGACAATGGCAACTTTACCTGTGAAATCCATAAAATCACGTCCTTTGATTTGATATGTTCATCATATCACTAAACAATGAACATTCGACTCTTTTTATGGTTATCATTTGTTAACTTTTTAACTTGTTTGTGACCGAATTAATGTTCCTATTGCCGATCTAAACCCGCAGTATCAAAAGGTTTCTGTATAGCAAAACAGCCCACGAACAAATCGTAGACTGTTTTGAGTACCATAAAAAAAATTTTATTTTTTTAAAATTGAATATAAACATTATATGAGCAAATTTCTCTTAAATAATGAACTAAATCAATGACATTGTCCTGTAAATTAGCAAGTGGAACTTTTTCTACTGGCTTTCGGCCTTCATTGAAGAACGAAAATTGATATTTCGCGCCCCATTTTGATTTTTGACGAATAACGGATGCACTGACTGCTTTTTCTAAGTCTACTACCCTGAACTCCGTCCCAAAAGAAACCAAAATTCCATCTTTGACAAGTACCCCAAGTTGATCATCAAGATACTCCGCATCATCCAATAAACGTTTCATATCGTTTTGATAGTCAGGGAAAAGCTCATCAAAACGAGCATAGTGTTTTTTTATTTGACGAACGCGAACGATTTGCCACACCAACACAATAACAAAAAACACGATGACCACCATTAACATCACGATGTCGAAAAATCTATTTGCATTATTCGTAATGGTTAAATAATGAGTTTTATCCAATTTATCGAGAGTCACCTGCACCGAAAGTGGGCTCAGTTTTAATTTTTCTTCAAATCTTTCCTTCATTTCTTGCGTAATATTTGTTTTGACGCTAGATCTCCCTTTTTTCTCTTTCTCATTAACTACACGTATATTCAAGTAGAAGTCTGATGTGGCGAGCGCGTTCGTTTTATCCGGAAGCGCCTGTTTAAACTCTAGAATTTGTTTGATTTCGGAAGTATCTGTTTTTAAGAACGATACTCCATAATTATGTTTCACTAAATAATATGTTTCATCGTCTATCTCTAGCGGACTTGGGTCAATATCTAACACTTTAATCGAACTAGACGATGAATCTTTTTCCATTTCATAAATGATTCCATGTTCGTATAATTCACGTCCACTCATAAAGCCAAACGAAACTACAATCCCCACCATTGCCACTATTAATCCTAACAGGACCGTGAGTATCCACATTCCCCATGTTCGTCTTAAAATTCCTTTATGCATCCCGACCCCTCTTACTTTCTATTGAAATTTTTAACTTATCTTCTTCGAACCGCATATCCACTACTATTAAAACGATATCGATATTTTGGTTCTTTCTTTTTCATTCAAATATTCCACTAATTGGCGAACATCTTCTAGACGATTCTTTAATTGAATGGTTACTTTCTTATTCCCGCTAAATCTAAAATCGATGGCATAGGCAACACTGCTTTTTGCCAATTGGCGACGAACTTCAACATTTCGTACTTCCCGTAGCTTAATCACTCTAAAATCGTTATTATAGCAAACTAATTTGTGATCCTTCACCAGTACTTTTAGGATAGGATCGTGAAAATCTGCATCCATTGGTAAAGCCTTCATATTTAGTGCGTATCTCAGAAACTCTTTATCGAACATCTCGTAATGTTCCTTCAAAGACCGTACTCGTTTATATGCACCGTAAAAGTATGCCAAAGCTATTAAAATGACAAAAAGCGAAACCGCCGTCTCCAATAAACGATTTGTAGTGGATGTAAGAGTTAAATAATGAAGGAAGTCCAGCGGTACAGAGTCTTCTGTCGGTAAGAGAGTCCCCTTCTGATATTGTCTTGTAAAGGCTTCTATCAATACTGCCGGTATATGGACGGTAGTACTCCCTCTACGACCTTTCGTCACTGCTGGTGTTACACGAACATTTAAATAAATATTCTTATCTCTTAAAGGCTCCCATCCCTTCAAATTCTCTTTTTTCAAATCCAATAACTGCTGAATGTCATTGGCCTGCGCTTGAAGAGGTGTAACCCCTTTTTCATGCTTTACTAAATAATATTCGTTTCCATCGTAAGTGACGGCCTCTAAGTCTATATCCAACACACGAATCGCAACGGACGTTCCCGCATGATTCAAATGATAAATCTCCCCCACCTTATAGAGCGCCTCTCCTCCCATGTATCCTTTAACGGTTCCAAACAGAAAGAAAATTCCTATCATTGCTAAAAAAAGAGCCGTCCCCCAGAGAGAGAGCGTTCGTCTCACATATCCTTTATGCACTACTAACTCCACTTCCTTATGCTTGTTCCTATACAGAATGAATGATGATTATCTTTATGGATAGGAAACAAATGATTCAAAAATAAACTGTCCAGCCCATTATAAATCAAAAGAAGGTAAAAAACATCTGAAAATATACTCCATCGCTGTAATGAAAGAGGCTGCCCTCTAAGATAATCCCCCCGAGATGCAGCCTTCGAATCGTTCTATTCAGTTGTAGCGTTGTTTTGTTTGGAATCTTCCTCATTCCCAATCACTTTATCTAAGTACTGTTTTTTTATCGTTAAAGCTTTACTGATTGCAAATGCAGAAGCGATTAACAGAATGAAGGTTAACCAAATCCATGTGGTAAATTCAGCAGGGAAGCTAGCCCCAGCAAAAACAAGATAGATTGCCAATGCGACTACAAAAATATAAATGACCTGCCAGCGACCAAAAGACTTCACTTCTTTATAATATCTGTCTTTTTCATCTTCAGTCAGTTCGATCTTTTGACTTTTAGTCGTATTTTCATCTAAGAGCAGGTAATCTGTCGTTACTTGAAAGATAGTACTTAACTCAATAATCTTCTCGATTTCTGGAACAGCTTGACCGGATTCCCATTTAGAAATGCTTTGACGGGAAACTTTAATTTGTTCCGCTAGCGTTTCTTGTGACCATCCTTTTTCTTTTCTAAGGTTGTATATTTTTTCAGCGAGTTTCATCATATCATCCTCCTTTATTCTATTCTAATCCTAACAATTTTATCTCAACTTGAAAATACAGCCTCCTAACCTTTTTGTCAACTAGTGGTTGCACCTTCAGTTGCACTTTAAAACAGCAGAAAAATCAAGTAATCATACAGCCAGATAAACCAAAAAAGCTCTAAACACCCAAGCAGTGTTTAAAGCTTTAATCCTTATTTCTCGCGTTGAGATTTAATCTCATCAATTAAGCTTTGTAGTTCAGCTTCTTCGAAATGATATTTCTCACCACAGAAATGACACACCACTTCTGCACCGTGATCTTCGTCAATGAGATGTTGTAAGTCATCTACTCCAATCGACATCAATCCTGCACTGAAACGTTCACGTGTACAGCCGCAATGGAACTTCACAGGCATTTCTTCTAATTCACGAATGTTTTCCGAACCTAATAGTCGATTTAAAATATCGCGCGGTTGTTCTTGTTGGTCAATCAATTTTGAAACCATTGGAATCTCGTTAATACGACGTTCGATTTCTGAAATTGTCGCTTCGCTAGCCCCTGGTAATAATTGAATCATAAAGCCACCTGCTGCACGAACCGTTTCATCTGGATTGACTAGAACCGATACCCCAACAGCTCCATTAATTTGTTCTGAAAC
The DNA here is from genome assembly GCF_025150565.1 of Granulicatella adiacens ATCC 49175. Classification (NCBI taxonomy): domain Bacteria; kingdom Bacillati; phylum Bacillota; class Bacilli; order Lactobacillales; family Carnobacteriaceae; genus Granulicatella; species Granulicatella adiacens. Next base: position 1,658,759 of record NZ_CP102283.1, read on the forward strand.
TGCTAAGTAATACGTAAAGTCCATTCCGAGTTCCCCGTCCACGATGGGCACTTGACCAGAGAATGGTTCTCTCATATTTAAGTCTTTGATGACGGTAATCGTTCCGTTTGTTCCAACGACCCCACGGACATCTAATTTTCCTTTGTCGTTTAACTCAAGGCTGACATGAGGATTCGTGATATAACCACGCATTTCCCCGCGGCCATTCGCATCCGCCATGATTTTCCCGCCAGGGCCATCCCCATTCACTTGAACCGTGATGCGTTCATCCCCTTTTAAACTGCTTGCTAATAATTGTGTTCCGATGATGGTACGTCCGAGCGCTGCTGTTGCAGAACTCCAAGTGTCGTGTCTGCGTTGGGCTTGGGCGATAGCATCTGTTGCCACCATAGCAACGGCTTTAACCTCATCATTGAATGCTAATACTTTTAATAATGAATCTGCCATTTGTTTCTCCTTTTAAAAGAAAAGAGCTGTGACAACAGCCTCAGCTCTCTTTTTCTTTCTATTATTCGTCTTTGTTTTCACCCTCAAGTTCGCTTGGAGCTTCAGTTACATCTGCAACTTCCACTTCCTCGTCCTCTTCAGGAATCTCTTTACCTTCTGCTTGTTCTGCATCACGTTTTGCTAAGGCTTTTTTTGTTTCTTCAAAACTTGCCGCTTCTGATTCGCTTGGATATTCATCTTCCACGATTGTAGCTGGCATTTCACCTGTTTCAAAAAGTGATTTGATGGTACGTTCATCTAATGTTTCTAATTCTAGAAGTTTTTGAGCAATTAATTCTAATTGTTCTTTATGTTCTTCAAGAATTTGAAGAGCTTTTTCATGAGCTTCTTTCATAATACGACGTACTGCATTGTCGATTTCAAAGGCCACTTGATCTGAGTAAGCTTTTGTTTGACCATAGTCACGTCCGATAAATACTTGATGATTTCCTTCGTATTGAACCGTTCCTAATTCGTCCACCATTCCGTACTCTGTAATCATGCTACGAACGATAGCTGTTGCTTGTTCAAAGTCGTTACTTGCTCCTGTAGTCTTCACGCCAAAGATAAATTCTTCAGCAGCACGACCACCAAGAAGTCCAACTACTTGTTCGAATAATTCTTCTTTTGTCATTAAGAAACGATCTTCTTTTGGAAGCATAATCGCATACCCGCCAGCGCGTCCACGAGGGACAATCGTTACTTTATGAACCACACGTGCATCGCTTAAGACCATACCAACAATTGTATGACCTGCCTCGTGGTAAGCCACCATTTCGCGTTCTTTCTTGCTGATAGCACGATCTTTCTTCGCTGGACCAGCAATTACACGATCATGTGCTTCATCCACGTCTAATGCGTCAATGGCGGTTTTATCACGACGAGCGGCTACTAAAGCTGCTTCGTTTAATAAGTTTTCAAGTTCAGCACCAGAGAATCCTGGAGTTTGTTGCGCAATTACTTTTAAGTCCACGTCTTTTGCAAGTTTCTTATTGCGTGCATGTACTTTCAGAATCGCTTCACGGCCTTTTACGTCTGGACGACCTACTAAGATTTGACGGTCAAAACGTCCTGGACGAAGTAAGGCTGGGTCTAATACGTCTGAACGGTTTGTTGCGGCAATCACGATGATTCCCTCTGTTCCTTCGAACCCGTCCATTTCAACTAGTAATTGGTTTAATGTTTGTTCACGTTCGTCGTGTCCGCCACCCATTCCGGCTCCACGTTGACGACCAACGGCATCGATTTCATCGATAAAGATAATTGCTGGAGCATTTTTCTTCGCGTTTTCGAATAAATCACGCACACGACTTGCCCCAACCCCTACGAACATTTCTACGAATTCAGAACCTGAAATCGAGAAGAAAGGTACGTTTGCTTCACCGGCAACGGCTTTTGCAAGAAGGGTTTTCCCTGTTCCTGGAGGGCCCTCAAGAAGTACTCCGGCAGGAATACGAGCACCAAGCGCTGTGAATTTACGTGGGTCTTTTAAGAATTCAACCACTTCTACAAGCTCTTGTTTTTCTTCTTCGGCACCGGCTACATCAGAGAAGCGCACTTTTACGTTTTGTTTCTTCTGATTGGTTGCACGGCTCTTACCAAAGTTCATCGGATTGTTACGTCCGCCTTGGCCACCTTGACTCATAAACATGCTATAAAGCAAGAATCCTAAAATCCCCATTGGAATAACCACTTGGATAAGAGCAGCAATCCATACTCCTGTAGAACTTTCTGGTAAAGATTCAACTTTTGTATTTTTTGCTTGAGCGGCTTCATTAATTTCTTTTACAGTAGAGTCATTTGGCAATACTGTTGTTTTAAATTGTGTACTCTTTGTAGAACGATTATCAAAAATCGATAATCCATTTTGATTTTTAGCTTCCTCTGTAGTTTGTTCCTTAGGGTCTGTATATTCCCCAGTAATCGTATAAACAGAGTTTGAATATTGCATTTTTAATTCTTTAATTTCGCCTTTTTTCAAACTTTGCATAAATTCTGTATAAGAAATATCTGCTACAGGGCCTTTCGAATTACCATTGAACATTCCTACAAAAATGACAATCGCACCGAAAATAAGCATATATAGTAAACTTGATCTAAAAATTGATCGGTTATTATTTGTATTCATTGGACCTCCTCATCTTCTTAAAAAAGAAGAACGATAGTATTCTTAACTACCGCTCCATCATAACATATTTGACTTTTATTGACGAATAGTTTAACTCATTCTTAATTTTCGTAAAATTCTGGTTTCAATACGCCGATACAAGGGAGATTACGATAAAATTGTTTGAAGTCCAATCCATAACCTACAACAAATTTATTTGGAACTTCAATTCCAACATAATCTGCTTCGATGGCTTCTTCACGACGTTCTGGTTTATCTAATAAAGTGACTACTTTTACACTTGCTGCTTGACGGTGTTTTAATAATTCAACTACGTGTTTTAAAGTACGTCCAGTATCGATAATATCTTCTACGATAATCACATGGCGATCTTTAACGCTTTGACCTAAGTCTTTTAAAATACGAACCTCACCACTTGATTCAAATTCATTTCCATAACTAGATACATCCATGAAATCAATTTCTAAGTTACAGTCCATCGCACGAACTAAATCTGCCATAAAGAAAATAGCACCCTTAAGAATACAAATGACTAACGGATCTTTCCCACGGTAATCTTCCGCTAAAGTAGCACCTAATTTCTTGATTGTTTCTTGTAATTGTTCTTCTGATACTAAAATTTCTGACATATCATTTTTTAACATGTGTGCACCTCGTTTTGTTTTCGTAAGATAGAATCATTTTACCAGTTTCCTCCTCAAAGGACAACGGATGAGCATAGCGATAACCTAAAATTGCACGAATTTTTTTTCCTGCATCCTCCACAACCCAAATTTGTTTTCGTTCTTCAAGCGGAATCTTTGAATTGATAAACCATCTGGAAATTTTTTGATGTTTCGTTCCTTCTGCATTCAGTGCAATTTTATCTCCAGCTTTTGCATGACGAATGGTTAGTGGAAAATCCTCTTTATTCACTGGAAAAGCAAATTCTGAAGACGTCTTTCCTGTTGTGAGCAAAATTTGTTCATCTTCATTTGGACGAATTAATGTATCTTCTGGCTTGGAGAGTACGTATTCAATATTTGGAACGACTCTAGGTCTTCCTTTTTCAAATAAACATTCTTCATAACGTTTCTTAAACTTCCATCCATTTGACAAATCTAGAGTGAGCTGCGCTTTATTCGAACCTATCTTTTCCAAAATTTGTTCCATCTGGACAACTGAAATCGTTGTATCCATTTGGATGAGAACTTGTTGCAAGAGTAATCGTTGCATTTCTACAGGTTCCTTTAGGAATGCTTCGCGGTGGAATAAAACTCTTTTCTTTCCTTTTTGGAATAACAGCTCCTGTTTTTCCTCTAAAATTGGCATTAAGCAGGCCACGGCATCCGCAATCATCTGCGCACTCTTTTGGAAGTGACTTCCGGCATTTGGATTTTCCTCCTTTAGAAAAGGAACCACATGATGACGATATCTATTTCTAGTATAATTGTCCGATTCATTCGATTCATCTTCTAAATAAGGAACTTGATGTGTTTCGGCTTCTTGGTATAACTCTTTTTTATTCAGTGATAGGAAGGGGCGTAAAATCGTCATCCCTTTCACCTGACGAATTTCCTTCATCCCGGACAATCCTTCCAATGTACTTCCTCTAGACCACTTCATTAAAATGGTTTCGAGTTGATCATCTTGGTGATGTGCTACTACTAAATAATGGGCTTGATGTTTCTTCAATACTTCCTCAAAGAATTCATAACGAAAATTTCTTAAGATACTTTCTGAAGCTTTTTCTTCCTTCGTTTCCTTAAAATTTTTTATTTCAAATGGAATTTGACGCGATTTACAAAAACGACGGACTAATTGTTCTTCATCCATCGATTGTGCTCGAAGTCCATAGTTCACATGTGCAACCACAATATGGTCTTTCGCATGGTCTTCGAACAAGAGAGCCATCGCATTCAACAAGACCATCGAATCGACTCCGCCCGATACAGCGAGAACATATTTTTGATGAGTATACTCAGGTACTCTTTTTCTAAATAAGCTGGCAAATTGATGTTGCATAGGTCTCTCCTTTCTGTCAAAAAAATCTCCTCTAGCATGTACTAGAAGAGATTAGGATAGTCATTATGAACGGCGACCGCCACGGCCTCCACGTTTCCCTTCAGTGTTACGTTTCAATGAAGTTAAACGATCTTCAGAGTCTTTCAAGAAGGAACTCATTAATGAATCAAAATCAGTTGCCTTTGATTGCGAAGGAGATTTCTTTTCATATGGAGCAGCTGATTTCCCAGCAAAGCGATTTTTCTTGAAATCTTGTGAATCTTGATTACGTGGTGTGAAAGTTTTTTTGTTTTTAGATTTATCTTCAGAATCTTCCTTTGGTTTATCAACGGCACGACGAATCGATAAACTAATTTTGCCGTCGTCAGCAATTGTCATGACTTTCACTTTAACTTCGTCTCCAACCTTCAAAACTTCTTTGATATCTTGGATAAACGAATCTGAAACCTCACTGATGTGAACAAGACCTGTTTTACGATCTCCTAAATCGACAAAAACTCCAAAATTTGTAATTCCAGTAACTTTACCTGGGATTACGTTTCCTACTTCGATTGACATATAAAAAGCGTTCCTCCTTCATTTTTATCCTTTTTATACACGCTCACGTATAAAAAGGGTTCGTTGCCTTATCGGTTTTGTGTGGTTACTTTAACAACCGTTTCCCCTTGTTCCACTTCTTCTTTGACTTGTTGCGCTTTGTTTTCAGCAGTGTCGTTAGGCGTACTAAAAATAATTTCACCATTTTTGCTTAAATAGTATTCACTACGCGCTAACTTCGCAATGTATTCATCGCTTTGAAGAAGTTCAACTTGCTGTGTTAAAGATTCTTTTTGTTTTTCAGCGAATTCTTTTTCAGCTTTTGCCTTTTCGATCTTTTGATCTAATTGATTCGCCTGTTGTAATTGATTCCCAATACCGACAATCATCACTCCGGATATGGCAATTAATGCAATCACAATCAGTTTGGTTACTAGTGAATGACTTTTCCAAACTGGCGAAGAAGTTTTTTGTTTTCTTTTTTGGTTGATAGAAACGATATTCGAATTTGTGGATTGATTTTGTTGCTTCACCTTAATTGTCTCCTTTTTAACTTATACACAATGAGTATAACAAGAATGAGCCTTATCGTCTATGATAACACTAAGAATTTTTTTATTTTTTTATGATTATCCCTGTTTTTTAAGGATGGACTTTCCTTCTAAAATTTCTTAAAAACGATTTCTTTAAAAATAAATACCGCAGATAAGCTCTCTGCGGCATCAAAAAAATTAATTCACATCTTCAGTCCGTAATTTAACACGCTTTATTACGACTTGATTTTCCGTTTCACGAATGTAATTTTTCAAGTTTTCAATGACAATCTCTTCATCATTTTGAATACGAATTACTAGTTCATACTTCTCATCGTCTAATTCTCTAGCTTCAACTTGTATGGATTGATAATCCCCAAAATGACAATAATTATAAATAGATTGTACAATTGTTGGATTTGGAATTTCACAGTAAATATTTACCTGACGGCTTTTCCCTTGTAATAAAGGCTCATACGCAAGTTTTTGCACGATGACGATAACGGCTGAGCATAATGCCCCAAAGAACCAGAATCCCCCACCAATTGCAAGTCCAATCCCTGAAGTTGCCCAAATTCCAGAGGCTGTAGTCAAACCACTTACGCGTTTATCACGCATGAAGATGATTCCCCCTCCAATAAAGCTGATCCCGCTGACCACTTGAGCAGCTACACGAGCCGTATCATAGTTTGGAGTATCTAAAAAAGCTTCTTTTGAAATAATCATCATCAAACAAGAAGTTAACGCCACAATCATGTGCGTTTTCACACCCGCTTGTTTATTTCTAGAGGTACGCTCATAACCAATCGCTAATCCACATGCGCATGATATAAAAATAGCCAAAAAATGACGTAATTCCATCCATCCATTGAATGGTTGCAATATATTTATGGCATGTAAATCCATGGTTTCTCCTCCTTTAGTCCTTTTTAAAAAGTACTATTCATCATACCCCTTTCTGCAATGGAAGTCAACAGAAAACGCATACATTTTTAGATAAAAACTAAGCTCCCTCAAATGAGAGAACCTAGTTTTAGATTCATTTTATAAATTTGTGTTTTCTTCTTTAATGAATTTTTCTTCTAAAATCGTAAACATTTCTTTAGCGTCTTCTTTTCTTGTTGAATCCATCAACGCTTCCACTTGTACTAAGACATGTTTGTTCCCGAATTGAATCGCGATTTTGTCGCCAACTTTTACGTCCGTTGAAGATTTCGCCACTTTATCATTAATAAACACACGTCCTTTATCGGCTACTTCTTTGGCCACTGTACGACGTTTAATTAATCGGGATACTTTTAAAAACTTATCGAGTCTCATCATTTTCCTCTTTTCTACTAAATTTTCTAAGCAAGGTTTTTCCTTTAGGGATTAGCACCCATTCGCGTTTTGTAAATAAATTCCATTTCATCGTTCCAGCTAAGAAGAGTGCTACTCCGACGAAGGCATAGAACAATGAAAATACAAAAGCCATCGTTCTAGAATCTTGAAGTCCTGCAAAGTGCCACGTACCGTAGGATAATATCGACACGATAACAGTCATTCCTATCGCAATTCCAGTAAGAAGCTGTATGAAATTTCCTTCATGCAACACACTTATAAAAATGTCTTTTGCAAAAGCCATCATCACGCCCATCATGACACATAATCCGAGCGCCGTCGCAAGGCTGGCACCAAGTGTTCCAAACATCGCTACGAATAAGTAATTCGTACCAGCTTTCACTACGAGTCCTGCTACGAGTGCCAGAAGCGTCTTTGGATATTGATGCTGGCTTTGGAAAATGCCGTGCAGCGACATAATGACTGACGCAAAGAAAATACTTGTGATATAAACAAGCAGCACTGCCTGTCCATTCGCATCTCCAAAGAGTGCAGTATTTAACCACGGCAAGATGGCAATCATCCCCATCGTAGCAACGAGTGAGAAAGTCATCGTCATTCGAAGAAGAGACGCAGATAATCTCTTAAACTCTAAGTCGTGGCCTTTCTTGAAGGCACGCGATAACATCGGCATATAGCTCGACGAAAATCCTACTCCAACTACCATTCCTAATTGAACAAGCGGTTGTCCACGGTCGTAAATTCCTTTCAGGTCTTTCGCCACTTCCGGAATCATTCCTTGGTCCGTTAAGACATTGTACACAGAGAATGAATCCACCAATTGGAACAAGACTAAAATCGAACTAAGGAGACAGATGGTTCCTCCTTCAAAGGCAAAGCGTTTAAAGAGATGCCCAAAAGTTGGAACTTCCATTTCTACTGGTGAAATCGTCAAGGCGTCGAGCGGATCTTTCGTTTCCTGATATGCATAATAAAGCATCACAAGTATTGCAAACACTGCCGCAATCGTCGCACTCGACATCGCCCATGTCCCCATCGTGTAATAGTCTGAAATGGTGCTACCAAACAGACTCGCCACAAAGAGAATCACCGCGACACGAACGACCTGCTCCACCACTTGTGAGATGGCAGTTGGCATCATCCGAAAACTTCCTTGGAAATACCCTCTTGTGATGACCAAAAATGGCATCAATAGAAACATCCAGGAAACGCTTTGGACGACCGGCAATAGTTCAACGTCACCCATCCAGCGGGCAATCATTCCAGCCCCCAAATGGAGGAAGGCAAAAATCCCCACTCCAATGAGGCTAGAAATCACGAATAGCTGCTTCAATAATTTCTTTAAATGTGTCGACTCCAAGTATTCCGCAACCACATTTGAAACGAATACCGGGAATCCTGTTAATGCAAAGGTCATGCCGATTCCATAAATAGGATACACCTGCTGGTATACATAAAACCCAGTGTTTCCGACCATGTTTTGGAAAGGAACTCGGTATACAGCGCTTAAAATTTTTGCAATAAATGCAGCAATCGAAAGCGCAATTGCCCCTTGCATCATCCCTTTACTGTTGATTTTCTTCATGTTTTTCCTCATCGCGGGCTAGAATTTCCCCGCATGTTTTTACAAACAGTTTAACTTGCTCAAGCCATAAGTCAACAGGCTTTTGCGTGATATTTAATAAAATCTGAAGACTTTCGCCCTTGTTGGCCACTTGTGCTGGTAATTTCACTGGACCAAGCGCCTCAAAGACAGGCACCCCTTGCAAACGAGTTGCAGTTGGCTGGGCAATCGTAATCGTCACCGAATTGTCTTTACGCTTAATCGAAACAGCGTTAATTTCATTCGCGTAATGTTTAATCAATCCAACTTCCGCTAATGCACTAACTTCATCTGGGAAGTCCCCGAAGCGGTCTATAAAGTCATCGAGCAGTTCTTCATAAGCTTCCACGCTATCAATTGAACGAATCCGTTTGTACATCTCGATTTTTTGGCGTTCATCTTGAATATAACTTGCAGGAATATACGCATCAATCTGCAAGTCGATTTCGACGGTTTCTTCGTCCGACTTCACTTCTTTTCCTTGTTTCTTCAACACGGCTTCACTTAATAATTGAGAATATAAATCAAATCCGACCGAATCGATAAATCCATGCTGTTGTTTTCCAAGTAAATTCCCTGCCCCACGAATCGATAAGTCACGCATGGCAATCTTGAATCCAGATCCAAGTTCTGTAAAGTCGCGCATCGCTTGGAGTCGCTTCTCGCTGACTTCGGTTAAGACTTTATCTGGTTGATACATGAGGTATGCATAGGCAATACGATTCGTACGGCCAACACGTCCACGCAATTGATACAATTGAGAAAGTCCCATGTAGTCTGCATTTTCAATAAAGAGCGTGTTTACGTTTGGAATATCGACTCCGGTTTCGATAATCGTCGTTGTTACTAAGACATCGTATTCCCCTTCGATAAATTGGAAGAGAATATTTTCCAGCGTCGTTTCACTCATTTGACCATGAATTACACCGACACGACAACCTGGAACCAAAACTCTCAGTTCATCGGCCTTCTTCTCAATCGTCTCAACTCGATTATATAAATAGAAGACTTGTCCGCCACGAGCCATCTCGCGTTCGATTCCGTCTCGAATCGTCATTGGGTTTTGTTCCATCACAAAGGTTTGGACCGGATATCGGTTTGCTGGTGGCGTTTCGATGACGGATAAATCACGCACCCCAAGCATCGACATATGGAGTGTGCGTGGAATTGGCGTTGCTGTTAGCGTCAATACGTCCACTTGCGATTTCAATTGTTTCAAACGCTCCTTATGTTTCACACCAAAACGTTGTTCTTCATCGACAATGAGGAGTCCTAAATCTAAAAATTGCACATCTTTTGAAAGAAGACGATGTGTCCCAATCACGATATCCACTGATCCTTTTCGAAGCTTTTTAATGGTTTCTTCTTGTTCTTTCTTACTTCGGAATCGACTCAGTAAACCAATCTTAAACGGATAGTCAGAAAATCGTTGAACAAAATTCTCGTAATGTTGCTCGGCGAGAATCGTTGTCGGAACAAGAACAGCTGCTTGCTTCCCATCCATTACGGCTTTGAAGACCGCACGCATCGCTACCTCCGTCTTCCCGTATCCAACGTCGCCTACAAGCAGACGGTCCATCGGTTTGTCCTTTTGCATGTCTTCCTTAATCTCTGCCACACTTCGCAGTTGGTCTTGAGTCTCCGTGTAAGGAAAGGCTTGCTCGAATTCTTGTTGTTCCACAGTATCGCGGCTAAACGCATAGCCTTTTTCGGCGTCGCGTTTTGCGTATAATTCAATCAGTTCATCAGCGATATCTTCAATCTTCGCAGCCACTTTTCGTTTTGTTTTCGCCCATTCCGTACCACCTAATTTATTGAGTTTTGGTACTTTGGCATCAGACGACACGTATTTTTGAACGAGCTTAATTTGAGAAACTGGAACGAATAAATTCCCGCCATCTTGGTAATGAATCGACATGTAGTCTTGGTGAATGCCGCCGATTTCGAGCGTCTCCATCCCTTGATACACACCGACCCCGTGATTCACGTGAACTACATAGTCTCCAACAGCTAACTCGGTGTAGCTCTTCAAGCGTTCCGCATTCGATATTTTTTGATTTCTCGGAGCACGTTTTGTGAGTTTATTAAATAATTCGCGTTCCGTTAAAATAGCAAATTTGTCTTCTGGCAGTTCAAATCCATTGTGCATCTTGCCGACCATGATTTGAAGTTGCCCTTCTAGTACAGTCCCGTTTGAAATCACACTCTTGATATCAAAATCGGCAAAGGTTTGTTCTACTTTTTGTGCACGTTTGGCATCATCGACTAAAACGATGACTGTTGCGCCTTGTTTCTTCCAGCGGTCCGCTTCGACTTTCACCATCGGCATTTGCGAGAAGAACTGTGTCATCGTGCGAGTCGTAATCGGATGAATCGCATCGAGAGATAGTCGTCCGAGTCCTTTTTGGAAAATGGCTAAATACGTTCTCTTAAGAGGACTCTCCTTTAACAATTTTCGTCCATCTTGAACGAGAGACAATCCAGACGCAATCGCACCTGTTTCGATATGGTGCGTCTTCCAATAGCCAGCCTCTTCTTCTAACGATTTACTCTTTTCGATAAAACGAGCGTAATCATCAATAATGAGGTACGCATCTTTAGAAACATAATCTAATAAACTAGTCTTCTCAGGATAAATACATTCCAAGAAGTACGGTAAGTTTGAAGGAATCTCTCCATTTTCTAATTGTGCATCGATAGCTTGTTGAATACTCGACACTTGGTCTCTGCGCTCTGGACTTTGGGAAGACTTCACGTCCTTATCATAGAGCGCGTGAATTTTCGTTTGCGCCTTCCAAACGGCTTCCTTTTGCAGAGGTAAGTCTGTGGCGGGTAAGATTCGCACTTCTTCAATCACATCCATCGAACGTTGTGTCTCCGCATTAAATGCGCGAATCGAATCCACTTCTGTATCAAAGAAATCAAGACGAAGTGGATATTCTTGGTCGAGCGGATAAATATCGACGATACTTCCACGAAGCGCAAATTCACCAGGAGTCGCGACCATATTTTCACGACGATATCCTAATTCCACTAACCGCTCCACAAAAGCATCCATCGATTCAATTTCAGACCCCATCGCAAGTTCAATCGAACTCTTCTTCCATAACGCTGCTGGAACTAAGAGCTTTTGAATTCCTGATAATGGCACAATGACGATTCCCTTTTGTCCGCGGCTTAGAAAATCAAGCGTGCGAATGCGTTGGCTCACCACATCTGGTGACACCACTGAAAAATCCGCGGCAAGCGACTCTTCTACCGGGAAGAGATGAACAATATCCTCATCATACCACTCTGATAATTCCTCATAAGTCTGCGTTGCTTGTAAGAGCGTTGGCGTCACAATCACTAATTGCTTATCTAATTTCTCAAATGCGCACGACTCGGCCAAGTGTTTTACAGAACCACTGAGTCCTAGAACCAATTGACTCTCGTGGAGACTGAGAGTATCGAACCACTCTTTAAATCCTTTCAGTTTACTGATTGTTTGGTGCAATAATTGCATAAATTTCTCCTTTTTCTAACGACAAAAAGAGACCGCGAAAAACTTCGCAGCATCTCTTCTTCTATTTTTTTAATTAAATTGATTCATGGTTTTAACAAAATCATCCGTATCAATCCACGAACGAATCGCATCGACACTCTTTTGCACTGCAAAAATAATGTCCTCTTCTTCCTCTTTTTCAAACCGGTTGAGCACATGTCCTACGACAGTACGTCCCTCTTTAGGACGGCCAACCCCAACCTTAATTCTGTTAAACTCACTTGTCCCGAGGCAGGAAATAATACTCTTCATCCCATTATGGCCACCAGCGCTACCTTTTTGACGAAGACGAATCTTTCCAACCGGCAGATCCATATCATCATAAACGACTAAAAGATCTTCAATCCCTATTTTATAATAATTCATCAATGGTCGAATCGCTTCCCCTGATAAATTCATAAACGTCAAGGGCTTCATGAAGATGACTTTTTCTCCGCCCATTTGGCCCTGTGCAAATACTGCATCGAAAAGTGCTTTATCAAAATCAAATTTTTCTTGATAGGCCACTTCGTCCATTGTCATGAATCCGACATTATGTCTGGTCCCTTTATACTTTGCTCCGGGATTCCCTAGACCAACGACTAATTTCATACTTTCACCTATTCTTTTTTCTTCTATTTTGCTATTATACCATACCCCCACAACTTCCCGTTATTAATTCACTTTTTCACGAAATTGTGTTTTTTATGTATTATTTATCATAATAAAGGCCTTATGAAAATCAATTTTCAGGAAATCGTGCTATACTTATTTATGGATATTCCATTACTAATTTTTTAGGAGGTATGAACATGGAAAAATCTCAAAAACATGGTAATAAAGTAATTTTAGTCGGTGATGGTGCCGTTGGTTCTAGTTACGCTTACGCTCTTGTATTACAGGGGATTGCGGAAGAACTTGGAATCATTGATATCAATTTCGAAAAAACAGAAGGCGATGCGTTAGACTTATCACATGCCTTAGCTTTCAATGCCCCTAAAAAGATTTACGCAGCAACATACGAAGACTGCCACGATGCAGATATTGTATGTATTACTGCTGGAGCAGCCCAAAAACCAGGTGAAACTCGCTTGGATTTAGTCTCTAAAAACTTAAAGATTTTGAAAAACATTGTAGATTCTATTATGGCTAGTGGATTTGATGGAATCTTCCTAATGGCTTCAAACCCTGTGGATATCTTAACTTATGCAACTTGGAAATTCTCTGGACTTCCAAAAGAACGTGTTATCGGTTCCGGTACTTCTTTAGATAGTGCTCGTTTCCGTCAAACGATTGCTGAATTAGTGGGTGTTGACGCTCGTAATGTTCACGGATATATCATGGGTGAACACGGAGATACTGAATTCCCAGTTTGGTCTCATACAAATGTCGGTGGTTTACAAATCTATGAATGGGTTCGTCAAAATCCACATGTAGATGAAGAAAAATTAGTCGAAGTATTCTTCCAAGTGCGTGATGCAGCTTACGAAATTATCGCTAAAAAAGGGGCGACTTACTACGGTATCGGTGCTACTTTAGCACGTATTACAAAAGCCATCTTAAATAATGAACAAGCGATTTTCCCATTATCGGTATATCTTGAAGGTCAATATGGACAAGATGATATTTATATCGGTGCCCCAGCCGTTATTGGTCGTGAAGGGATTCGTCAAATCATCGAAATCCCTCTAGCAGACTCTGAACAAGAGAAAATGAACTTATCTGCAAAAACATTGAAATCCATCTTAAATGATGCTTTTGAAAAACTAGAAGCAGAAAATAACTAATCAAAAAGAAAACTGAGTCGATTTTATCGACTCAGTTTTTTTCATTAAAACATCGTTAAAATGGGCACGATTATAATAGGCATGAAAATAGCGGGCAAGAAATTAAGGACTTTTATCTTTGTAATCCCTAAAAGATTCATCGCTAAGCCAACTAACAGTAAGGACCCCACTGCAGACATAGAAACTGTGACTGTCTCACTTAAATAAGGAGATACAAATTGCGATAATCCTACTAGAATTAATTCATATGCAATCACAGCTACAGATGATAGGCCAACGCCAATCCCTTCAGTTGCAGCAAGAAATATCGAAGTAATGCCATCTAAAATGGATTTAGTTTGAAGTAAACTTGGCTCTCCGGTCAAACCTAATTGAATCGACCCCATTGTAGCCAAGGCTCCTACACAGAAAATCATCACTGCTGCGACAAATCCTTCTCCTAAATTGACATTTGTTTCTTTTCCTTTTGAAGTCTTCTCTTGAAGCCAATCCGCAAATTTACGAACACGCTCCTCCATTTGAACGCCTTCACCTACGAGCGCTCCACAAACGAGCGATAAAATCATAATCATACTACTAGGAATTTGAATGGCTCCTTTAATTCCTACTAAAAATACACAAAGAGCTAAACCTTGCATAATATGTTGGGAAAAACGATCTGCGATAATATTTCTGAGAAATACTCCCACAATCGCCCCTACTGCAATAGCTACTCCATTTATTAAAATAATCACTGAAAAACTCCTTCATTCTAAATCTATGACGCGAAGGAATTTTTCTCCTTAACGCTATTCCACAAAAAGACTTTGTGGATCTTCAAACGGAGATTCTATCTCCTCTGTTTCGTGCTTTCTTTCTAAAAAATATACTTGTTCAATAACAACTTCGGTAACGTAAACTTCTTGATGGTTCTTGTTCGTATAGCGACGGGTATTCAGTCTTCCTTCTACTCCAATCCGGTCTCCTTTTCTGACAAACTTGCCGATCCGTTCTGCAATTTTGCCCCAAGCGACCACTTGAATGAAGTGTGAATGATAAGAATCATCATTGTTTCGATATACATTTTGCACAGCAATTGTATTATTAAACACACTTTTTCCTGAAGGTTGAAGCTGTTGTACTTCCACCTCTTTGACAACACGACCAATTAAAGATACTAAATTCATGGAACCTACCTCCTATAGTTTTTCTATAGTAAGCTACGTTCCCTCCTTTTAATTGGATTTTTCTTCTTTTAGGTTTTGAGCAAATTCCGAGATTTTTCGAAGTCTATGATTCACTCCCGATTTTGAGATTGGACCAGAAGGAAGCATCTCCCCTAATTCTTTCAAACTAATTTCCGGATTTTCTAATCGGATTTTTGCGATTTCGGATAATTTATCCGGTAAGGAATCTAATCCTACCGTATCTTCGATATATTGAATCTCTTCAATTTGACGAGTTGCGGCATTAACTACCTTATTGATATTTGCATTTTCGCAATTCACAAGGCGGTTAGCTGTATTTCTCATATCTCGAATAATACGAATATCTTCAAAATGAAGCATGGCATTCGATGCGTGAATCACCGCTAAAAAGTCCGCAATTTTCTCTGCTTCTTTTAAATAAGTGATATATCCTTTTCGACGCTCAATCGTTCTAGCATTCAATCCAAAAGCATTCATCATCTGGCAAATATCATCATTGTGTTCTTCATAAATAGAGTAGATTTCTAGATGATAACGGCTCGTCTTTGGATCATTAATGGATCCTCCTGCTAGAAAAGCGCCTCGAAGATACGCACGCATTTTTTCTTCATCGTCTCTAATATTTTCTGGAACGCGCATATTGAATAATCCGCTTGATTTGATATTCAAATCTTCTAAAATTTCTTCCGTTCCATGTTTCAGACGTACAATATAAACATTGTTTTTCTTTAGCTTCATTTTGCGTCGAACCAAGAGCTCACTCTCAACTTGATAATACTTTTTCAATAAAATATAAATACGTCTAGCAATGGCTGCATTTTCCGTTTGAATATTTAAGATTAATTGGCGATTTAAAATCCCAACCGCACCATTCATACGAATAAGCGCCGCTAATTCGTATTTGGAATAATCATATTGCACTTCTAGCTGTGTTAACTCTTGTTTTGTTTCTGCAGCAAAAGATAATAAGGACACTCGTTTGTTCCTCCTTTCTCTTTTTGTCATAATGAAGGAGCCAAAAGACAAGCCTTGGCTCCTTTTCCTTAATTATTTTCAGTTTTTGCACTTTGTAAGAGACGGAATAATTCATCAATCACTTTTTCCCCGTCATGGTATACCCCATTTTCACGAAGACGAATAAAGTCTGATGAAATCACGCGACATCCTTGGTCTCTTAACCCTTGGAAGTCATATTTTACCTGATAAAGATATTCTTCATTCTTTTGTTGGCTTAAATATTCTTCCGGTACTTCCTCTGTATTCACAAGAACGGTATCAATAAATTCCGTTCCTAAATGTTCATGTAAGACGCGCACATGATCAGCATCCGTAAATTGCTCGGTCTCCCCTAATTGGGTCATGATGTTACAAATATACACGACTTCTGCATTCGTTTCACAGACTGCTTCACCAATATCACTAATCATGAGGTTTGGCAGAATGCTTGTGTATAGACTACCCGGCCCCAACACGACCATATCTGCTTCCATAATGGCATTAATCACTTCTCTAGCTGCCATAGGAGTGCGACGTTCATCTAATTGGCGATTTTCATCATAACAGTGAACCGAAACTTTTTTAATTTTTTTGCGTAATTTCACTAATTTAGATTCCCCATCTACAATCGTACCATCTTTAAACTCCGCACGAAGTAATAAAGGTTCTTCTGCCGCTGGATAAACATGCCCTTCAACCGCCATCATTCGAGACAGTAAACGAATAGCATCAAAAATATTATTCCCACGCATTTCCGTTAATGCCGCAATAATCAAGTTCCCAATCGCATGTCCAGCAAAGAACTGATCATCCGAATTGAAACGGTATTGGAAGATTTCTTTTTGCAAGGGATTCATTGGCGAAAGAGCAATCATGCAATTTCGAATATCTCCTGGTGGGACAACGTTCATATAGTCCCTGATAACTCCTGAACTTCCACCATCATCAGCAACTGTTACGATTGCAGTGACTTCTGCATCACGCTTGCGGAGATTTCTAAGGAGAACAGGGAGTCCCGTTCCTCCTCCAATTACCGTAATTTTCGGGCCCTTTTTCTTCCTCGGAGGGTTTGGTGTTACCTCAAACATCATGAGCGTCCATTCCCTTCTTTACGACGATCTTTGTCACGATGAGAAATTTTCACATTATAAGAGTCGGATAATAATTCACGGCCAATTCGTTCAGCAAAAGCTACCGAACGGTGTTGTCCACCTGTACATCCAATCGCAATTGTTACGCTTGATTTCCCTTCTTTCTTGTAGCCCGGAATTGAGAAGTCCAGTAAGTCCATCAATTTATGATAGAACGTCTTCGCTTCTGGCTGACTCATTACATAGTCATAAACCGGTTCATCTAATCCAGTCAAAGGACGTAACTCTGGAATATAGTGTGGGTTTGGTAAGAAACGAACATCCATCACTACATCTGCATCAATCGGTAATCCATATTTAAAGCCAAAGGACATCACTTGAATCGTAAACACACCCTCTTGTCCATTAGAGAAAGCTTGCATGATTTCTTCACGTAACTGACGAGGAGATAAATTCGTTGTATCAATGACTTTTTGCGAGCGAGTCTTAATATCTTGTAGTAAGCGACGCTCCGCAATAATTCCATCATAAATACGCCCTTCCCCAGCTAATGGGTGAGTTCTTCTAGTTTCTTTATAACGAGAGACTAATGCATCATCACTCGCTTCTAAAAATAAAATTTTTGTGGTAATAAAGGAAGTATTATCTAGTCCAGCGATTGCAGACATGATTTCATCAAAGAACGCACGAGAACGTAAATCGATTACGAGCGCAATCTTTGTAATTTTTCCTGATTCTTTCACTAATTCCCAAAATTTTGGTAATAAACTTGGCGGCATATTATCGACACAGAAATATCCCATATCTTCAAAACTTTGCATAGCAACGGTTTTTCCTGCACCGCTCATTCCTGTAATGACGACTAATTCTAATTGATCTACTGTCATTGTCATTCTCCTATCTTTTATCAGATATAATAACCTTTTTAATTATAACATATCCGGGCGTGTCATCGTTAATGTTTATGAAAATTTCAATTGAACAAAACATACAAAATAAAAAGAAGGGAAGTCTTCCCTTCTCTAATCTTTGACTTGTAAACCTTCTTTAGGAATCTGAATATGAATCGCGGTTCCTTCTCCAACAGTAGAATCGACGCTTAAAGTAACTCCTAATTTCTTTGCAATTTCACTAGATAAATAGAGCCCTAGTCCAGTCGATTGATGGTTTACTCTTCCATTGAATCCACTAAATCCTCTTTCAAAAATTCGAGTTTGATCATGAGAAGCAATTCCAATTCCTGTATCTTTAATAGTTAGTACATCCTTATCGAAAGTAATCTCAATCCTTCCCCCATCCGGAGTATACTTAACCGCATTGGACAATACTTGCTCCACAATGACCCCTAGCCATTTCTTATCCGTTACGACTACCTCATCAATAGGAATATATTGTAATTTCAACTTCTTATGAATGAAGAATGTGGCGTATTTTTTGATGACAGGATGGAGTATTTCATCTATCTTTACCTTTTGTAAATCCAAATCTCTATGGAAAGTTTCCATCCGTACATAGTGCAATGCCAATTCCGTGTAGGCTGTAATTCGTACCAATTCTTGTTCCAACATGGACTTTTCCGCAGTTTGTGGAAGGTTCCGAATTAAGAGTTGGCTGGACGCAATACTCGTTTTAATCTGGTGCGCCCAAAGCGTGTAATAATCAATATCTTCTTTTCTACTTTGTTGCATTTTGGTCTTTAACTGCTGCATTTCTTGCGTTAAATCTTGATTCTTTTCAAAGAGAAGATGGATCATAGGAGAAAACTCTTCTTCCAAGGATCTCGCTTGCTGATTCAAAGCTTTCACCATGCTTTTATATTTTCTCCAGCCATGCCAGAGCAAAATAAACAAAATAAAGCATAGGAACAATCCTAATAAAAATAAATAGTAGAAAGCTCCTGTACCGCCCCAGTTAAACACCAATGCAAATATCGCCGAAAACACTTCGATACATCCAAATGAAATCATTAAAGTATGGTGCGACTTGAGCCATTGAATACTAAAATCTTTTTTTGTCATCATTGAATTTCTTCCGCCATTCCATACCCAATTCCTTTTTTAGTCGTGATGAGATTTGCTAAACCAATTTCAGCTAGCTTTTTACGAAGTCTCGCCACTGTCACTGAGAGAGTATTGTCATCTACAAACAAATCACTATTCCAAAGTTGATTCATCAACTCTTCTCTAGTGGCGATATCCCCTTGTTTCTCAAACAAGACTCTTAGAACAATTAATTCATTTTTAGAGAGATCTATTTCCTCTCCATTAAAACTCACTTTTGTGCTTGCTAATTGAAGGGTTGCACCTTTATACTCTATCCAGTCTTTCTGCTGTACAAATTCATAACTTCTACGCATCATCCCTTGAATCTTTGCTACAAGAACGCTAGGTTCAAAAGGTTTTGTCATATAGTCATCTGCACCCATATTAATCGACATCACAATATCCATCGGTTGATCGTGAGAGGATAAAAACATAATCGGCACTTGAGACACTTTACGAATCTCTTGGCACCAATAATAACCATTAAAAAACGGCAATGTAATATCGAGAATGACCAACTGAGGATTCACAGATAAAAATTGAGTATATACCTGAGAAAAATCTTCTACAGCGACAACTTCATAATTCCATTTTTCTAACTCGGATACCACCGCATCACGAATGACTTTTTCATCTTCTACAATCATAATTGTTTGCATATACTCACCTCGCTATCATTGTATCATCTTTCGTTTTTTCAGAAAACTGTCGACTTTTCTTTTACCTAATTTCTCGTATCATTTCCCATAAAGTCGTTATATTATCTTGGTGCGCTCCAATTTCATATTCAAATCCTTTGGACTCATCGTACCCGAAAATAGAAAAATCTATCGGTTGCGATTCGTCTATCCCCAAAATTCGATTAACCACTGGAAGTTGAATGTTATATTTCAGATAAAATTCATTATCCCCAGTAGGACTTTCTTCTTTCTTCGTATAATTCTTATTTACCAATTTTGCTTTTGCTAAAATATCTTTATTCAATTGCAATTCCTGGAATAAGAACTTTCCTTGTGGCCAGAGTTTTTTCGCCTCTTCTTCGTTTTCAAAAACAAACTTTCCATCCACATATTGGAACGTAATACTTTTCTCTTCTTCCTTTGTTTTAGAATTGAGCTGCTTAATCGTCCCAACTAGTGGTTTCCCTTTTTCCCTAGCCTCAAGATAAACAAATACATTCGCGTCACCTACTACACGCATCTGACTTACGGTAAATCCCTTCGGAAACTGCTCAAATAAATCTTCAATATTTTCTGTCGGATACACACGACTTAATTCTTTCCTAGCTAGCTCTTCAAGATACCCACGACTTTCGCGCCCCTGGCATCCCACTAACATCGTCACGCATAACATCAATAGCCCAATCCACGACCATTTCTTTAACTTCACACACAAAACCTCACTTTGCAATTCAGTGCCTTCATCATACCATATCCCACCTTCACCACCACATTCCCTAATAAAATCCTAAACTTTGAAACAAAAAAAGAATTAAGCAAAGTTGCTTAATTCCTTTCTTACTCTTCAATTCTTTCAATAAAGTCTAATTTTTTATCTATCTCGACTGTAAGCGAGTAGTAGTATCTTTTATTTGAATTGCTTCCATGTAGCCCTAATGTGACTTGTTGTTTCTTTTCTAGCCCAAGGAACTCATTAATTTGTTCATTCTTAACGACATAATCTATTTCAAAGCTACCGTTATTACCGTTGTAGTAAGTATCCTTTAGCTTAAATTTCGAAAGAACCTCTTTATTCAACGTCAATTCTTGGAATAAAAACTTTTCTAATGACCAAAGCTTTCTCGCCTCTTCTTCATTGTCGTATGAATACTTCCCTTTATCATACGTAACTGCAATTTTCTTTTCTTCGGCTCCACTTTTTATATCGATTTGTTTTATTGTTCCTTCTATTGGTTTCCCCTTCTCAACCCCGTCTAATTCTATATCAATGAATTTACCTTCCAAACGGTAAGATTGATAAATCGTAAACCCATTAGGAAATTCCAAAAATAGATCTTCTAAGTTTTTCGTTGGATAAACTCGACTGATTGGAATCCCAACTCGCTCTTCCAAATATTCTCTGCTATCTCTTCCTTCACATCGGAACAGCATAAAGATTAACGCAAAAAACAGTGCAATATAAAATACCTTTTTCCCTTTCATAAGCTAATCCTTTCTTCACGACGTTTTTATCCTATTATCAAGCAGTTAATCATACACTCGTTCGTTAAACTCTAATCCAGCTTTATTTTCAACCGACACAGTATAATAATATCCAGCATTACTATTGCTTCCATAAAACGATATATCTAACACTTCTGATTCATCTAATTCGAAAAATTGATTTAAACCACTGTTTTGAATAGCGTAATATATCTCAAAACTCCCATTTTTTGGATTGTATGATTTATCTTTCAGTTTTAAACGCGACATTACATCCTTATCTATCTTCATTTCTTGGAACAAGAATCTTTTATATCCCCAAAGTTCCGTTGCTAATTTTTCATCAGAAAAAGAGAACTCCTCATTCTGATACTTAACTTCCACTTGAGAAGTTATCTCTCTATTTTTTCGATTTACTTTCTTTATGGTTCCCGCAATCATCTTTGTTTCAGGGTCTCCTGTAAGTTCAACCTTGATTCGATATTCTCCTTCAGTATGAGATTGATAAATCGTAAAGCCATTCGGAAATTGCTCGAATAAATCTTCTAAGTTTTTCGTTTGATACACTCGACTAATTTGAGTCCCTATTCGGTCTTCTAAATAGCCTCTACTATTTCTTTCATTACATCCATACAGTATTGTGATTACTGAAAAAAACAGTGCAATATAAAATACCTTTTTCCCTTTCATACTCGGATCCTCTCTACATGACCTTTTGTTTTAATCATATCATACTTTACAAACGAAACGATACACCCTTATCAAAATCTCATTTCCAATTTCACAAATACTATTCCTATCTATAACAAAACTTTAAAATGTAAAGAAAAAGAATTAAGCAAAGCCGCTTAATTCCTTTCTTATTCTTCAATTAACATTTTATTGACATTCTATAAACTTAACCATTTCTCGTTTTCATGCTCAATGGATTGAGTAATAGCCTTTGAAAATTGCCCTTTAATTTCTTCATCAATTTCTGAATTGATTTTACGAATTTCTTGATTTGCTTTTTCTCCAATCTTTGAAAGAGCAATATTATATTCTTCTAAATAGCGATTTCTTATTTCTATTCTCCTAGGTGCGTAAATTAATCGCACTAATAGTTTATCAAATGCTTTAGCTAGTGTCGAAAGTCCATGATATACATCACCTGGAAATTGATTATATATTTGATTCATAGTACGTTCTGCTTCATCAGAAAATCTAAACATTTTTTCTCCTCTTATTATTCTTCAGTATTTAGCTTTCGAAATTTGTTTTGTAATTCTTCAATTTGCATTTCTTGCACACGAACCGTTTCTCTATAATGAACATATAAATCATCAACATTATTTTCGACAGCTTGTCTTCTGAGTACAAATTGGTTCTTATTAGCTTCAGAGTAGGCATTAAAAATTTGTTTTAATCTATTTAACTCTTCTTCACTATCTTCATTGTCTTTTTTTAAATCATAAATAACTCTGTCATATTTATCTTCTAACCATCTAGAAATAGATTTTTCAAAATGCATTAATTCACTCAACTCATTTTCAAGTTTCTTTTTTTCTTTATTAAACTTATCTTTTATATCATCTAATCTCAAATAGGCTTCTTTTATTTTTATGACTACTTCATCTTTATCATTCATCACTGGTTATCCTTCTAATGTAAACATATTTTCTAATTCTTTATCTTTTTCAATCAAAGCCTGAATGCCAGTATCAAGATTAGTTTTTAATCTATTAAATGCATCCACAATATTTCGGACTTCTTTTTCCTTGTCACTACAACGACGAGAAATTTCACCAACAATCGAGTCATAATGAACTCCTGCTTCTGCAAAGGCTGATAATAATTCATCTGGACTTAGACTCAATCCTAAATTAGAATTTGTTAAAGAATCATACAAACTCTGTGCTTTATATTGAGTCCCTTCCCCCGAATGTTCTATTAGTTCTAATGATGATGTTGACACATTAATTAATCCCTCTGAAAGAGTTTGCGCTTGCATTGCATCTAGATAAATCAATTGAGAACTTGTTACCCCTTCGAGGCTAATAGAATTAGAGTTGGCAAAGGATCTTTTTCTCTTCTTTAGAGATTGCATCCTACTACTTACCATTTCTATTGTCGAAACCAATTGTTCTTCTGCATTAATAATTCGTAATATCTTTGCAACTTGTTTCGCATTTTCCACAATAAGGTCTAATCCATGTCCACTCAAAATTGGCAGAGTAAATTTATCTCCTACAAATACGCCATTGGAATTTTCACTTGTGTTTGTTAACGGATCATTTTTTGCAACGATACGAACAATTCTACCAGTATAGTTCGCAATATCCTCATTTATTTGATTAATATTTTGAGAAACTATGGGACTAATTTTTATTTGAATCCCTTTCATATAAAGCGGAGCGGGATTATAAACTATTGCCATCTTTGAATTATACCTGAGCGCGACACGCATCGCGACGTTCCCACCAAGCGAATGACCAGTTGGAATTAAATTCTCAGAACCATATTTTTCTGCAAGTTTTTCATAGAATTCAAATGCAGGTTTATAGTGAAAGCCTGTTCCTAAGAAAATACCTGAAGCATCGGCATAAATATCTTCCCCTGCATTCCCATCCAGATTGGTCCCAGTATAAGAAACAATTATCTTACCAGTATTTTTATCACGAAAGGCCGTCCCACTTGTCCCTGTTATCTTATCATAAAAATCATCAAGATATTCTAAATTATCAGGAACTTTTTTCCTCTCGTCCACATTCTTAATTACAACAGAATTATCTGTTTCATTTGGGTTAGTAATTCTTTCTTTCTCAAATTCATATGAAAGATTAGACCCATCTAAAGAAGGTATCAAGCTTCCGGTTTCTTGAACTTTACCCATATACTCATCCCCTGTACCAATTACTCACTAATTCGTTCTCTAAATTTAAAGTTTCTGTCTAGCTCAACTGTAAGCGTATAGTAATAACCTCTATTCGCATTACTACCATGGAAACCTAATGTAACTTGCGGTTGGTTTTCAAGCCCAAGAAACTCGTTGATTTGTTCGTTTTTAACGATATATTCTAAGTCAAAACCACCACTATTACGGTTGTAGTAAGTATCCTTCAGTTTAAATTTCGATAAAATCTCTTTATTCAACGTCATTTCTTGGAATAAAAACTTTTCTAACGGCCAGAGTTTTCTTGCCTCTTCTTCATTGTCGTATGAATACTTTCCTGCATCATACGTAACTGCGATTTTCTTTTCCTCAGCCCCACTATCTCTATTAATTACTTTTATCGTTCCTTCTATAGGCTTCCCCTTCTCAACCCCATCTAATACTATATCAATGAACTTATCTGACAACTGATAAGATTGATAAATCGTAAACCCATTAGGAAATTGCTCAAATAAATCTTCCAATTTTTTCGTCGGATACACTCGACTAATTTGATTCCCTATTCTGTCCTCCAAGTATGCTCTACTATTTCTTTCATTACATCCAAAAAGAATCATTAGTAATACCCCCAAAAAACTAAATTTAATAAATCTTTTCACTATCATACAGAACACCTCTCTTGTTGAGTTTGTTGATTTAATCATATCACACTTCACAAAAAACACAATATATCATCATAAACACTTTTCAATTTCCAAAATTTAAACTCCTGTCTACTCCGTTAATAAATGGCGTATCAAAATCCAAGATTAGAATTCCTTCTATACTAGCTTTTCCTTCTTTCGAATGAAGGAATATTTGTTCTAACTTCATCGAAGCAATACATTAACTTAAGCGCTGATAACACGAAAAACTCCTCAGAGGTTATAGAAAGCATTATAGGGGATGATAACCAATGTGAATTACAGTCTCTAGAAATTCATTTCGTAGAGACTGTTTGAAGCTTGGTAGGTTTGAGACCTAAGGCTCAAACCGGTATCCTATAATGCTTTTCTATAACAAACTCTGAGGAGTTTGAAGTGTCTTTATATTATTTCACCACAGTCTTAAAGTTGTTGTTAACTGTTGCTTCGATGACTGGATGTTTGCGCAAGTATTCCGCAATGAGCTCCGTCATGTCAATCTGCACCTCACGCACAATCTTCTCCGGCTTAAACATACTATAGTTTCCGCCACCAACTGCACGATATTGATTTGCCACCACTTCTAATTCATCAGTCGGTTGAACTGGTTTTCCATGATAGTCTAAACGTGTGACACGGTCTCCAAATGGTCTTGTAAAGTCTAAAGTATACTCGATTCCTTCATACATATCATAGTTGTAGAATTGAGGTTTTGGCTCCACATATTTAGGATTGAAGACTGCTTTTCCATTTTCAACAATGAAATAAGTAGCTACTCGTTCAAGAGCCGCTTTCAAGTCCGCTCCGCTCACTTTTAGAACGGCTAATGTATTTGGATAAATGTAGTTCGTAATCACGTCACGCATGCGAATTTCAGAATTAAACCCACGTCCATCATTATTAAATAACGCCGTTCCGGAAATATCTGCACCACTGGCATCCATTTGAACTTTGTTAATAAATTCAACATATGGATGTTCTTTTAAACGCGCTTCGTGAGGATCTTTAATCGTCATATCCCCGACTACTGTTCCAACAGTTGTGTCTAGCCAATCTTCTACTTCTGCTTGTAAGTCGCTAAACATTTCTACAACTTTAGGATCTGCTGGAACTTCTTCAGTTGGATGAAGTTTTGCTTCGCTTGAAACAACGGTATACTTCCCGTCTACTTTTTCCACTTGTAAGCTGATTTCACCCACATATGCTCCGCGGTATCCTGGCTGAATCACTGGAATCCCATTCACTTTTTGGGCAATCACTCGGTGTTGGTGTCCTGTCACTAAGGCGTCGATTCCTTCTACTTGAGTCGCAATCGCATACCCTTCGTTTTCTCCTGTTAATAACTCTGTTGGGTCCCCGCATGAAAGGTCGCACTCGAATCCTCCGTGGTAAGTTACCACAACAATGTCCGCCACTTTACGCATTTCTGGAACATATTTCTTCGCAGTTTCTAACGCACTCACAAATACTAAATCTTTCACCGTTGCAGGTTGTTCCCAATTTGGAATATAAGGCGTTGTAATCCCTAGAACAGCGACTTTTACACCTTCTTTTTCAA
Source organism: Granulicatella adiacens ATCC 49175 (assembly GCF_025150565.1). Taxonomy (NCBI): domain Bacteria; kingdom Bacillati; phylum Bacillota; class Bacilli; order Lactobacillales; family Carnobacteriaceae; genus Granulicatella; species Granulicatella adiacens. The sequence goes on from NZ_CP102283.1 coordinate 1,685,292, forward strand.
ACACCTTGTATGGCTCCCCAAAGGCAGGCTTACCGTCTTTTGTTAAAATGTTTGCACAAAGAATAGGATGATTATAAGACGTGATCGCTTCTCTTAAATAGTCAAGCCCATAGTTGAACTCATGATTTCCTAGAATCCCTAAATCATAACCTAAGTAATTTAATACTTTAGTTAAATCTGCAGCTACTTTTACATCATTTTTACGTACATAATAGCTTAAAGGCGACCCTTGAATAAAGTCTCCATTTTCAATTTGGATTACTGGTCCTTTAGCTTCTTGTTTTAATCGTTGAATGACCGTCGCAGCCTTTGCGGTACTGAATCCTAAATCCAAGTTTCTTTCAGTATAATTCGTTGGCAATACATACCCATGCATATCACTTGTTTCAATAATTTTTATTTCCATAATGCGCCTCTACTTTCTACAAATTCACAAATTATTGTACCATAAAAAAGCCCTGTCATAAAGGCACTTCTTTCTACTTCATATCTGTCTTACACACTGATTTCTCTTCCATTTTAAATAAAAAAACAGTAAATTCATCGACTTACTGTTTTTAGATCAATTTTCTTCTATAAACATTACTGTTCTTTTTGCAGTAGTTCTGCAATTTTATCAAATGTCTTACCGTTTCGAATTGTAATCGTTTTATAAAAAGGTTGCTTCAACAACTGCTTATGATAAGTCGTCTTCAAAAATTCCCCTTCATCCATCTTAGCCCAAAAGACTGCATTCTTTCCGATATACACTTTTTCATTATAAAGCTCAGAATTTTTTGCAAATTCAACGACCTCATCCGAATTTGTCCCCTGAGAATAAAACAAAATATCTTTTCTAGCAAATTCTTCGTTCCACCACTCTGGAAGATTTGCAATTTCTTCTAAATAAGTTTCTTTTGAAAGTAACGCAAAAGGAATCGAGAAGTCATAATTCTTTTCTAATAATTTTTCAACTTTCGAAACGATTTTTTCCATACTCTCGCTACTTGTAAAAAATAAATTTCCACTATTAATGTACGAATCCACCTCACTGAAGCCTTCACTCTTTAATAGTTCCTTCAGCTCACTCATTACGACTTTATTTTTTCCTCCAACATTGATGCCTCTTAATAAAAGCACATATCGCATTCAAATCACCTCTCCTGTCGGTTCATTATAACATACTCTCCATAAAAGACACTCATCTCATCCAGCACCGATTCGTCGTGAATGAGAAACACATTCTAGGGAAAGCCTCTCAACTTTCCTCAGCTTTTTTGTGTGGAATTCCCCTCAGGAGGCTTTTAGGTGTACACGAATAACATCAATTGCGACAGAAACAACGGTTTTGTTGAAAGATTAGTGAGAATATCCATTGAATGCGAATTAGAGACACTTACGAATCCATTCGTTAGTGTCTCTTTGAGGCTTCAAAGACGAGAGACCGGCGACTCGAGTCGGTGGCTCACTAATCCTCTTTCAACAATAGATACCGCTTTTTTCTAAAGCAATCATCACCTCATCCAACACCGATTCGTCGTGAACGAAGAACACAATTTCAAGAACGCCACACAACTTTCCTCAGCTTTGTTGTGTGGAATTCCCCTCAGGAGGCTTTTAGGTGTATACCAAAAACGTCCATTGCGATAGAAACAGCGGTTTTGTTGAAAGATTAGTGAGAACATCCATTGAATGCGAATTAGAGACACTTACGAATCTATTCGTTAGTGTCTCTTTGAGGCTTCAAAGACGAGAGACAGGCGGCTCGAGTCGGTGGCCTCTTTCAACAATAAAAACCGCTTGTTTCTAAAGCAATTCGCACCGGACTTCATACACCTAAAAGCCTCCCCGAAGGGGCATCACAGCACTAATACCTATTCCGCACTAACACCTATTCCAGCACTCATTCCACACAAAAAGCCTGAGGAAAATTCCCCAGGCTTTCATTGTAATTGTGTTGTGAATGAACTTTATAAGTGATTATTGATTCCACGCAGCATCAAATTGCGCTTTAGAATCTTGAATTAATTGATCCACATTGCCATTTTGAGTTGCAAAGATTTTTTCTAAAATCGTACGAACTTCAGCAAATGCAGGATCTGAGTTTTCAACTACAGGAATTGAGAATAAGTTCTTAGTAGCATCTGCTAAGATTGCAGGAACTTTAGAACCTGATTTCTTGTATTCATCTTTTTCTAACACTGAAGCAACTGTTGGCATGTAACCTGTTTTTTGTGCCCAGTATAATTGAGATTCAGCTGAAGATAAGAATTTCAAGTATAAGAATGCTGCTGTACGTTGTTCTTCAGTAGTAGAACCTTCGAACATGTAAATGTCAGTACCTTGTTGCAAGTTGAATTTATCAGGACGTGGAGCTACGCCGTATTCGTATCCAGCTTCTTTAGCACCTTTAGCTACAAATGATTCACCAGCTGTTGAACCAACATACATCGCTACTTTTTTGTTTTGGAATGGTCCTGATAAGTATTTATCTGAACCAGCTGTACGGAAGTATCCGTCACGAATTCCGTCTGCATAGTATTTAACAACTTCTTTTGAAGCATCACTTGTGAAGTCTAATTCTTTAGTGAAGTCAACGCCTTTGTTCTTCATACCAATTGCATAGTAGTTATTTAATGAGTCGAAACCAGCACCCACAACTTCGTGGTTTGATTTTTCGTAAATTGTTTTAGCGGCTTCTTTTAATTCATCTAAAGTAGTTGGAACTTTAACACCGTATTCTTTTAATAAATCTGCATTGTAGAATAATACTTCTGTAGATTTGTTGAATGGGATACCGTATTGTACTCCGTTGATTCGAGCACCTTCCATTAAGTCTGAACGAATTTCTTCACCTTTCTTGAATCCGATTGTTTCGTTTTCAAGATATGGTTTGAAATCTACTAACGAATCTTGGCTCGCAGCATTGAATAACCAGTTAGGATATGCTTGAGTGATTGTTGGCAAATCTTTTGGTGAAGTTAAAGTTGAGTTGATTTTAGCTTGTAAATCTTTATAAGTAGATTGGTTTTGTAACTCTACTTTAATATTTGGATTAGCTTTCATGAAGTCTTCTGTTAATTTTTGAAGAGCTTTTTCAAGCTGTCCGTTCATGGCATGCCAGAAAGTGATTGTTGTTTCTGATTTAACCTCTGTTACGATATCTTTTTTAGTTTCAGCTTGTTGTGAGCCATTTGATGAGTTAGCTCCACATGCTGTTAACGCTACAACTGATGCTGTTGCTAGTGTCGCTTTTACTAAAGATTTGAATTTCATTTTTCTTCTCCTTTTGTTATATAGTTTTTACAACACAATTTTTTCGCCGCGATACGGCAATATTCTTTTGCCATACGGATTTTCCAAAAGTTCTGGTTTTAACGTATGGATTGGAATCAAACACTTAGGCTCAATCATCGCAATAATTCGGTCTAAATCTTCCGGTTTTGCGTGACCTGAGCAGGCAAGGCGAACAAATTCAATGTTTTTTTCCGCCAATAAGTCCAGAAACGGTTGATAGTTCGGATCAAAGTCTCCTAGAGGCTGTGCATCACTATGGATGTATAAGCTTCCCTCTTGCAAGCGATCAAAATGATCCACCACTTGCCATAAGTACTCTGAAGTATCCTCTAATAACGTTTCGTATGGAATTTCTAATGCTGGATCGAGTTCTTCTAGTCGAGGAGCTCCTTCACGATAGTAGTAATGAGCTTCTTTTTGGAAGACTTCTTTAAGAAGTGCTGCCATTGTTGCTTCAAGAACAACAGTACGGCTTGTTCCTTCGACGATTTTCTCAAAACGACGAACATTTGCCGGATACCCATTAAATGTAATTTGTCGATGCGGATTTTCTTTTTCTAGAAAAGCAATCTGACGGATCACATCTTCCTCAGTTTCCGGTTTGAAAGCTTCCACTTCTGCTGGACGGTCACCAAAACTGATAGAGACTCCTTCCATCATTAAAATGTCAGTATGTTTTGCTTTTTTACAAAACTCAATCGTATCTTCGGCATTATGCCCATGAAGTCTTAAATCACCGGTATACGTAATATGGTGACCTGGTGTTTTGATGATTAAAGCAGCAGCCCCGTAGGCATCATGGTCTACACGAACGATTTCTACTTCGATTTCTCCCACTTTAATCACATCACCAGCATCTAAGCCAATCATGTCTCTTGTAAATGACTCGTCTTCAAATGGTGATGGAAGCAAGAATACTCCATTTCGATTGAGCGAGTTCACAATCATTTTCGTTTCCTTCAATGTATATAAAGGAATATTTGGGTCTAAATAATTCAACATTCTCGTATGATCTAGATGCGCATGTGAGATAAAGACAGCCGTATTGGCGTAGTCTTTATCTTCATCTCCTTCATATTTGTAAGGAATTCTTGCATCATAAACATTTTTTAAATGTGGAATAACTCTATGATTTACGAGCGTTTGTACCGATTCATCGGTCAATTCTAATTTTGGGAGGAATTCTGTTCCAAAGTCGAAAAAGATATGGCTATCTTTATAAGCAACTTCAATGACAGTCCCACCAATGGTTAAAATTCCGCTATGAAAGGTAATCGTTGTTTTATCCTTTGATACCATTCTTCGCTACCCCTCTAATAATTTCTTTTCGGAATACGAAGTAAATTAACAGAATCGGGATAACCGTTAAAGTAGCAGCGGCCATTTGTAAATGAACGTCACTTCCAGCTTCTGTTGTGAAGGCAGAAAGACCATTGTTCAATAGACGGAATTCTTTCGTATTTGTAACCAATAATGGCCATAGGAATGAATTCCAGCTTTGGATAAATGTTAAAATCCCTACTGTTACCAACGCTGGTTTACACATTGGCACTAAAATGCGACGGATATATTCCAAATCACTGGCACCATCAATTTTAGCAGCCTTGTAGAATGTACTTGGGATTCCTTTTAAGTATCCGTTTAAGTAATAAATATAGAAGATACTTGTTAAAAACGGAATGATTAACGCAATATAAGTGTTTAACAACCCTAATTGAGCGATTGTTTGGTAGTTTGTAAAGATGATTGATTCATATGGAACCATTAATAAGGAAACTAAAATCATCATTACAATATTTTTCCCTTTGAACTGTAAGCTTGTGACAGCAAAGGCTGCTAGTAACGAAGTAGTGACCGTAGCCACTGTTGTAAATAGAGACACGAATAATGTGTTTCCAAAGTAACGTAAGAACGGAGCACGGCTAAATACTTCTAGGTAGTTACTAAATTGGAACGAACTAGGAATAAATGATGGCGGAATGCTTGTTGCTTCTGCGTACGTCATTAACCCTGTCATAATCATATAAATAAATGGGAATACTGTAATTAACGCTAAGAAAATTAATAGCGCAACCGAAAATCCATTAAATACTTTCTTCATCTTATCCCTCCGCCTTTCTTAGGAATTTGTTTTGGAGGAATGTTGCAAAAAGAATGATTGCAAATAAGATTACAGTTGCTGCCATGGCAACCCCTGGTCTTCCTGCCACATGGAATTTATCGTAAATATAGTACACAGCAGTTGTTGCTGAGTTGGCTGTACCAGCACTTCCCCCAAACAACGCATAAACTTGAGTATACACTTTGAATGCACCAATTAAGTTTACTGTTGATAAGAAGGCAATTGTAGGTACTAATTGAGGGAAAGTAATACGCCAGAAGATTTCACGATCTGTTGCACCAAACATTTTTGCAATTTTGAAATGCTCTGAATCGATGTTTCTTAACCCTGCTAACAAAATAATGATATTGAACGCTAAACTTGTCCATACCCCAAAAATAATTAATGTTGGCATGCTCATATTTACATTATCCAGCCAGTTAACAGCCGGAATACCAATCAAGCCTAAGAAGAAATTGATAATCCCGTAGTCTCCATTGAAGAAGTAACGGAATACAATCCCGATAGCGATTGTACTTGTAACATATGGCATGAAGAAGATAGTTTCAAAAAAACTCTTATGTTTAATCTTCTCAAAAATAATCCACGCAACGACCACTGAAATCAGTAGTGCAACGGGTACAACCGCGAACGCATATAATGCAGTGTTCATAAGTGCTTTATGGAAAATTGGGTCTGAGATTACTTTTTGGTAATTGTCCAAGCCTGTATATTGTAATTTTAATAGTGAACCCTTTTGGAAACTCATCCAGAACGAACGAAGTAATGGATAAATATTAAATAAGAGAATCACTCCTAAAGATGGGAGAAGGAAGAACCAAGCTTTAGGTTGGTTTTCTGGATTATATTTTCTCATTAGTAAACACGCGCTCCATCTTTATCAAATAAGAAGATTTTGTGTTTTAGAATGTTAAATGCAAGTGTGTCTCCTTCTTCAATCTTATGTTCCACACTTACGATTGATTTCAAGTATTGTTCGCCTAATGGGAAGTGAAGAATACGTTCACGTCCGATTAACTCAACCCCACTAATTGTTGTAGAGAATAAACCTTCTCCTTCAGCAGCTGGAACGACGTCTTCTGGACGCATTCCTAAATAGTAATGTCCATCTGCTAATTCTTGACGTTTGCGGTCTTGAGATAATTCAGAAGTTGGTAAGTTGAATGATGGGTGAGTAATCACACCGTCTTTAATTTCCACTTCTGTAATATTAATGATTGGGTTACCGATGAATTTCGCAACGAATAAGTTACTTGGTTCTAGGTATAAGTTTTGTGGGTCATCATGTTGTTGAATGTACCCTTCGTTTAAAAGAATAATTTTATCTGAGATAGATAAAGCTTCTTCTTGGTCGTGCGTTACGAAGATTGTTGTAATTCCTACTTCTTTTACAAGACGACGAATTTCTTCACGGATTTTCAAACGTAAACGAGCATCCAAGTTACTTAATGGCTCATCTAGTAAGAGCACTTCAGGTTTTTGAACAAGCGCACGAGTGATGGCCACACGTTGTTGTTGTCCCCCTGATAAAGTACCAGGTTTTTTACCTGCCAACTCTTCAATGTTCGTTAATTGCATATATTCTTCTGCAATTTTTTGAGCTTCTTCTTTAGAAATTTTATTTTTACCAACCGTTAGTGGGAACATGATGTTCTCTAACACTGTCATATGCGGATATAACGCATAGTTTTGGAATACAAATCCAATATTACGGTCTTTTGGTTCTGTCTTAACAACTGAATCTCCTTTAAATTGGATGTCTCCCCCAGTAGGTGATAATAATCCCGCGATTAAATTTAAAATTGTTGATTTCCCGCATCCACTAGGACCTAGTAAACATACTAAATCTCCTTGTTCAATTGAGAAATTTACTGACTTCAATGCTTCAAAGCCGTTATCGAATACTTTGTTTAAGTCAATAACATCGATCATGACTAATCCTCCAGTTTTATTTACTTCAATACATTCTATTCTACCATGTTTTTTAGTTTCTGAAAACCGAAATCTTGTTTTTTTTGAAAGCTTTTTATTGTAGACAGTTATCCTATTTTTGAGCACATAAAAAGGACAAGAAACCTCTTGTCCTTTTGTGTTTTTTTTAATGTGAAAGAAGCCATCCAAAATAGGTTTCTTATTCAAAACAGTCTGCTCTTTGTGAACGTTTTTTTAACGTTTTACAATCTTAAAGTAACTTCTAGAGGTTACTTTGTAGACAATAAAGTAAACAATTAAGAAAATAATCCCAATGACAATCGATGCAATCAATGTGATTTGAGTATTTACTCCAAATAATTGTGCAATCTTCGTATACATTTTAAACGCAAAAGCTGTATGCATGAATGCCGTTAATAGAGGCATGAAGAAGACAATTAATACTTGGCGATTGATAGATTGTTTAACCGTTTTATGATCAATTCCCATTTTTTGTAAGATGACAAAACGATCTCGATCCTCATATCCTTCAGAGATTTGTTTGTAGTAAATCACTAATACCGCACCCACAAAGAAGGAAACTGAAAGTAAGGCCCCAATGAAGAGAAGACTTCCCATAAATCCATATATTTCTTTCGCAGCTTCTGTTTTACTAGACATGGCTATAGGGACACTATATTGATCTACATCTATATTTTGATAAGCATCAAATTCTTCTTTTAAACTTTCTTCTTTTGTATCTGTATTCCATAGTGAATAGTACTGCACTCTCTCATGATTTCCTGGATTGATAAAGTCATATACGTCTTTCACAACCACCATATAAATATTATCCACTAAGGCTGATAGTTGAGGCAAGGTCGTCTTATACTTATCATCGTTTAAATCACCAACAACTTTATAGTTTTTTTTGGCAGTAGTCAGTGTTGAAAACTCTTTGCCGTCTCCTTTTGTATGGCTCACTACCATTTCATTTTCTTTTAAAGAAAGATTCGTTCCAAAAATGCGGTTATAATCCTCTTGAGACATCACCGTCAGAGCTACCACATTCTCTGCCCCAGAGAAAGAATTCATAATCTCAACAGAATCCCCTTTTTGAAGACCAAAACGAACGGATTGTCCAAATGAAATTTCATTCTTAACAGTTGATAAAGATTTAGCTTGAATATCTTTCATCGCTTTACTTGCTTCTGCTTCTTCCTCTTTAGAAGTCAAAAATGAAGAAACCGAATATTCCGTAGGATAAGATTCATTAAGTGTTTTAAAAGCTCCTACTTGTAAAGACACCGTCGTTCCTAGTGTTACTAATACCATGGTAGATAAAATACACACACTAGCCAATCCAGCAGCGTTTTTACGCATACGGAATTTTAAATTGGAGATTGAAATAAAGTTTGTAGGTTGATAGAATAGTTTTTTGTTTTTTTGCAATGCACTTAAAATGGCAATAGAACCTGCATCAAACAGAATGTACGTTGCAATCACAACCATAACAACCGCAACAAAGAACATCAGGATGGCTGCCATCGGACTTTCAATCGTTTGGGACATATAGTACGCTAGTCCTAAAATCACAAAACCAATGACTGCGCGCGTCTTCATGAAACGACCTTTTGTTTCACCAAATTTCTTTGTTTTTAGTAATTCTAATGGACGACTTGTATAAATTTTCGTAGCATTTAAGAAGAACACAATCAAGAAGATGACACCCATGAAAATATATACAAAGAAGACGCTACCGATTTGCAAGTGATACTCTAGTCCAATCGGATATTGAATCAGTTTTAAGAGAACCGCAAATGCGAAACGGTGGAAAACCATCCCAAGTGCAATCCCAGCCGTTACACTAGCGAGTGCAAATAAGAACAATTCCATAAAGCTAAGAATTTGTACATTTTTACGGTCTAAGCCTAAAATTCCATACAAGCCAAATTCTTTCGAACGGTTCTTCATTACAAAACTATTGGCGTAAAGCACAATTAATAGCGCCACAACTTGAATCACAATCACTCCCAAGCCTAAAGAAAGAGCGATAGAAGAACCCCCTCTTAAAGTGGAAAGTTCTGGCATTGAAGATAATGCGTGAACGATATAAGAAATCATCGTGACCATGACAGTTGCGAGTCCAAATGGTAAATACAGCGAATGATTCTTTTTCAAATTCGTCACAGCTAATGAACTTAGTAGTTTAAACATGTGCCTCACCTCTGTTCGCCATCACGGTTAACGTTTCAGAGATTAATTCAAACATTTGTTGGTCGCTTCTTTCTCCACGATACAATTGGTTATAAATTAATCCATCTTTAATAAAGAGCACTCGTTTAGCACGACTTGCCGCAACCGTACTATGTGTTACCATTAAGATTGTTTGACCATTTTCATTGATTTTATCGAATAAATCTAATGTGTTGCTAGCTGATTTTGAGTCCAGCGCTCCGGTTGGTTCATCGGCCAGTAGTAAACTTGGATCAGTAATCATTGCACGACCGATTGCCACACGTTGTTGTTGACCACCTGATAATTCATAAGGATATTTTTTCAATAGGTCTGAAATCCCTAGCATTTCAGCAATCGGCTTCACTTTTTGTTCCATCTCCGCAATCGGACGTCTTGCTAAAACGAGTGGCAATACGATATTGTCATATACTGATAAAGTTTCTAATAAGTTGAAGTCTTGGAACACGAATCCTAAATGGTCACGTCTGAATTCTGTTAGTACTTTTGAAGAAATCTTTTGGATGTCTTCTCCATTTAATAGAACACTTCCTCCTGTTGGACGGTCTAGAGTCGCTAAAATATTTAATAGCGTTGTTTTCCCTGAACCGGATTCCCCCATCACTGCCACATATTCGCCTTCCTCAATTGAGAAATTGATGTCTTTTAGCGCGGTTACTTCCGCAGCTCCGAATCTTGTTTGATATACTTTTTGTACATGTTGTACGTCTAATAATGTCATTGTTTTCACCCTTTGTTTTAATTTGTTGAACACAGTATAACCGAAATAAAAAGTGAATTCATGACACCATCCTATCATTTTTTATTCGTTTCTTACATTTTTGTCACTTTAAAAATTTTATCAAAAAAGAGGCTCCCTTCGGAAACCTCTTTGAATATTTTTAGGCAATTATCGCTTGATAATTCTGAAGTAACTTCTTGAAGTAATTTGGTAAACAACGAGATAAACCACCACGAAAACAGCTCCAATCACGATTGTTGCATTTAATGTGACACTACCGTCAACGCCGAAGAGTTCGATAATCTTACGGTACATCTTAAAGGCAAACGCCGTATGGATAAACGCCATGACTAATGGTAAGAAGAAGACGATGAGTACTTGACGATTGATGGATTTCTTAATCGTTTTTTGATCAATTCCCAATTTTTGCAAGATGACAAATCGATCTCTATCTTCATACCCTTCAGAAATTTGTTTGTAGTAAATGACAAGCGCTGCTCCGATAAAGAAAGCAATAGATAGAAGAGCTCCCACAAAGAGCAAACTTCCCATAAAGCTATATAATTCCTTAGCCGCTTCATTCTTACTAGCTAAGAGCAAATTGCCATTTTTATACTGATTTGCTACTTTTTGATACGCTTTGAATTCTGCATCTCGTTGAGAAAATTCCGTTGTTGTATCCCACAACGAATAATACATAGCCTTTCCGACAGAAGGTTCCATAAACTTCATCGGAGCTTGGACAATCGCCACATAAATATTATCAGATACATACGGAAGCTGAGGCATTACTTTTTTATACGCTTGGGCATCAATCATTTCTTTGACTTTCAAAGTCGCATTGAATACCACAGACCAAGTCTTCACCTCGTCCACTTTTGTAACATTCCCTTTGACAAGACCTAGAATGATTTCTTTATCTCCTACCGAATACTTCGTTCCAAACAAGCGATTATACTCGTCGGCCGAAATAATAGTCAACATTGCAGCTGGGCTGTCTCCAGAGTGAATCCCTGTTAAATCAAACCCTTTCTCTGTGCGAGCACCAAAGCGAAGTACACTTAAATAACTTCTTTCATTAGAAAGTTTCCCCTTCGATTGCGCCTTGATTTGTTGAACGATTTCTGGGTATTTATTCACTTCTGATTGGTCGATAATATATCCAATTGCGGAATAGGCCGTTGGATAGTTTTGATCTAGTTTTTCAGTCGTTCCTTTTTGTAGGGCCACTGTCGTCGCTAACGTCACTAAAACCATAGTTGATAGTACACACACACTTGCAAGACCTGCAGCATTTTTACGCATACGGAACTTTAAGTTTGAAATCGAGATAAAGTTCGTTGGTTTGTAAAATAACTTTTTATTTTTTTGCAGTAGAGCCAGCAACGCAATTGAACCCGCATCAAATAAAATGTAAGTTGCAATAACTACTAAAAGAACTGCTAAGAAGAAATAAAGAAGTGCTTTAACAGGTGACTCAATGGCTTGAGACATCGTATAAGCAGTTCCTAGCATCACAAAACCAACAATGGCACGGAAGGCAACAAAACGACCTTGTTTTTCTCCTTTTTTCTTTTCCTTCAAGAGTTCAAGCGGACGACTCATATATAATCTTGTCGCATTGATAAAGAACACCAGAGCGAAAATAACCGCTAAAGTAAAGTACACATAGAAGATACTTCCGATTTGTAACGAATATTCAATCCCGATGGAATATTGAATCAACCCCAACAATAAGGCAAAGGATATGCGGTGGAAAATCATTCCAAGAACAATCCCTAGAGTAACACTGACAAAAGCAAAGATGACTAATTCAATAAGACTGAGTAATTGAATATTTTTACGGTCCAGACCCAAGATTCCGTATAAACCGAACTCTTTCGAACGGTTTTTCATCACAAACGCATTCGCATATAAAATAATAACAAGCGATACAATTTGAACAATAATAACCCCAAATTGCAATGTTTTAGCCATCTGGGCACCACCGTTTAAACTTGCAAGCTCCGGCATCGCAGATAAGGCATGTGTAATATAAAGAACAACGGTTACCAATACCGTTGCTAGGGCATATGGTAAGTATAATGAATGGTTCTTCCGTAAATTCGTAATCGCCATCGAACGAAGTAAATTAAACATGTGCCTCACCTCTGTTTGCCATCACAGTGAGTGTTTCTGAGATTAATTCAAACATTTGTTGATCCGTTCTGTCTCCACGATACAATTGATTATAAATCAACCCATCTTTAATAAAGAGCACTCGTTTAGCGCGACTGGCAGCTACGGTACTATGTGTTACCATTAAGATTGTTTGACCATTTTCATTGATTTTATCGAACAAATCTAATGTGTTGCTAGCTGATTTAGAGTCAAGCGCTCCAGTCGGTTCATCGGCTAGCAGTAAACTTGGATCGGTAATCATGGCACGACCAATGGCTACACGTTGTTGTTGACCGCCTGATAATTCATAGGGATATTTTTTCAATAAATCTTCAATCCCAAGCATTTCCGCAATTGGTTTCACTTTCTTTTCCATTTCTTCTATTGGTCGACGAGCCAATACGAGTGGAAGCACCATGTTGTCATACACCGATAATGTTTCTAACAGATTGAAATCTTGGAATACGAAACCAAGATGATCGCGACGAAATTCCGTTAATACTTTGTCTGAGATTTTTTGAATATCTTCACCATTTAGGAGGACTTTCCCTTCTGTTGGACGGTCTAGAGTCGCTAAAATATTTAAAAGCGTCGTTTTCCCTGAACCAGATTCCCCCATGACGGCTACATATTCTCCCTCTTCCACAGAGAAGCTAATATCTTTCAAAGCCGTTACTTCAGTAGCTCCGAATCTTGTTTGATACACTTTTTGTACGTGCTGTACATCTAATAATGTCATTATTGTCACCTTCATTTTAAAATTGTTAACCTTAGTATACCGTAAAAAAATTACAAATTCATGACATTCTACTATTATTTTATGGACTTCCCCTCTTTGGCTCGAAAACAACAGTGTACCCAACTATAAAAACGAACAAATTAAAAAAACACTATCTTTATAGTACGTATATTTTACTAATTCACGAACTATTTCATAAAAACGTTTCCTATAGTTTGCTTTTGAGATTGACAATCTTCTTTATTTCTAGTATAGTCTTTATATAACTTATTTGAAACGCTGTGAAAAGAGAGTCAAAAATAGAGCTTACCGCAAACCGAATATCACTCTATTTTTAACGAGGTTTTTGAGCTGATTGTCTGATTTGATAGGACAATACGGGTTCTCCCGTTACAGAGTTACCGTATAGTTGTACGGAAGTAATCTTCTATAAGAAGACTGTAATGGCGCCACCACAACTTCAACTCGTCCTTTTAGCGTTGGCTAGAAGTGCGGGCTTTTTTTATTTTGTTTCAATGATTGGAGGAATAAACATGGCTGAAGTAGAAAGCTTTACACTCGACCACAACAAGGTCATCGCTCCTTATGTTCGATTAATCGCGAATGAGCACGGAAGAAAAGGAGATGTGATTTCAAATTTTGATATCCGTTTCTTACAACCGAATAAACAAGAAATGCCGACCGGTGTTGTTCATACCTTTGAACATCTCTTAGCCGATCTTTTACGGGACCGCTTAGAAGGAATTATCGATATCTCTCCTTTTGGATGTCGTACAGGATTCCACTTAATTTTATGGGAAGAACGATCACCAGAAGACATTGCACGCGCATTGAAATCAACGCTAGAAGAAATCGTTGAGAAGATTCAATTCAAAGATATTCAAGGCGTCTCCGCCGTTCAGTGCGGAAACTACCGTGACCATTCCTTATTTGGCGCAAAAGAATACGCCAAACAAGTATTAGAACAAGGTATTAGTATCGATCCTTTCGAGAGAAAAGTCATTTAACCACTCATTCAGTAAGAAACATTAGACACCTAGACTGGAGGACCTCCCCATATGAAATTAAAAACGATTGCTAAATCCCTTATCGCTCTCTCTACTGCATTCGTCTTAGGCGCTTGCGGAAATAACACTGCTTCAAGCTCTCAAGCTTCGCAAGGATCAGAGGCTTCAAGCAGTGAACCTAAAACCGTTAAAATTGCTTCCGTTGGTTCTGATGCGGATATATGGAGACATATTGCCGAGTCTGAACAAGCTAAAAAAGCAGGTCTTAAAATCGAAGTACAAGAAATTAACGGTGGCGTGCCATTGAACGAAAGTGTGGCTGATGGAACCGTCGATGCCAACGCATTCCAATCCATTGGATACTTGCAGGGATTTAACGAAGCGAATTCCAACAAACTCGTTCCAATCGGTACGACTTATATCGAACCAATGGGGCTTTACTCTAAGAAGGTGAAAAGTCTAAACGTCTTACCAAACGGTGCAAAAATTGCACTTCCAGATAGTCCATATAATGCGACTCGTGCCCTTCGTTTATTAGAAAGTGCCGGACTGATTAAACTATCTAGTTCTTTCAAAGAAGGAACGGGGACTACCAGTGATATCGTTGAAAACAAGAAAAACTTTGAGTTCTTAATGATTGATGATACGACTAGCGTACGTGTCTTAGACGATGCTGATTTAATCGCAATCGGAAACACCATCGCACTTGAAGGTGGATTAAATGTATTAAAAGATGCTTTATTCTATGAAAAAGCGGATGAATCAACCATTACTAGTATCAATGTAATTGTTGTGAAGGCAGAGAATGCCAAAAATCCAGAAACCTTAAAACTAGTGGAGCTGTATCATGATCCAGAGATTCAAAAATGGATTTCAGAAAAATTCGACGGAACTAAAGTGGAAGTGAATAAACCAATTTCTGAAGTGTGGGGGAAATAATTCATGAAGATTGCGATTGTTGCTGCCATGAAAGAAGAACTCCTTCCGTTTGAAGAGCATTTTTCTCAAGGAAACGTCATCTTTTCAAAAGGGCCTATTCGTATTTTAGAAGTGCATGAGAATCTGATTCTCGTGCAATCGGGTATTGGAAAAGCGAATGCTGCCGCGGCTAGTGCTTGGTTATGCGATAAAATCCATCCAGATCTCATCATCAACACCGGGACAACAGGAAGTTTTAATCCTGAATTAGGATTAGCAGACGTGATTGTCTCTACGAAATTTGCCTATAGCGATGTGGATGCGACCGGATTCGACTACTCATGGGGACAAGTTCCTCAAATGCCAGCCGATTACCCTGTCGATGTAAAATTACAACAAAAAGTACTCACGCTTCTTCGCGAACAAGTCCAAAATTTCTCTGTCCATAGCGGTTTTATCGCGACAAGTGATTCCTTTATGAGTTCGGTTGATGCGGTTGCGAACATTCGTGCTAAATTACCGGATATCACAGCCAGCGACATGGAAGCAGCACCTATTGCGCAAGTGGCTAGTTTCTATGACATCCCTGTGTTGAACATCCGTGGTATCAGTGACCATGTTGGTGGAGACGCTCCGGGTACTTTCGAGGAAACCCTTGAAAAAGCTTCACAAAACGCATTCGAAGCAGTATGGATCCTCGTTGAAAACTTCTTATAAATCTTCCTAGATATACGCAAACGCTAAACCCAAAAAGGAGCAGGCTACTCGCCTCGCTCCTATTTTGTGTGCTGTATTATTTAATTGCTAGTCGATGCAAAAGAGATATTTAGAAGCAATATTCACGTAAAAGAACAATGAAAAAGAATCAGTTGATTGAAAGAATGGCGAGGCTCAAGCCGGTGCCCCACTATGACTCTTTCAACAACCAACTGATTCTTTAAATTGTTCTTTTATATTGCTGTATTATTTAACTTTCAAAATATCTTCTTTCGCGTGGATAAGCTCTGTAATCAATTGACAGTAAGGTGTTGGAATACCATATTCCTTCCCTTTTCTAGCCACAAAGCCGTTCAAGAAGTCCACTTCAGTAAAGCGGTGGTTTTGAATTAAATCTTGGTGCATTGAAGGATAGTGTCCGCGAACTTTATTAGACGCTGTATACACATAATCTTTCATCGCAGCTGGATCCAAATGCACGCCTTCTTTTTCCGCAACAGCGACAAATTCAGCAATAATTTGCATTACAATCGCTTCTGCTGTTGAAGTATCGAACACTTCGCCGATGTTTGCGTCTAAGATCGCACATGTTGCGTTCATCGTACCATTTACACACGCTTTACGCCATGTTGAGAAATGAACGTCTTCGCTGTAGCTTGCGTTCAAGCCCGCTTTGTCCATCACTTCTACTAATTCTTTAGCAATTGCTACACCACTTGGGTCTGCAGCTTGCATTTCTACCGTACCAGTACCGCCTAAACGCGCTACCCCTGGTTCGATTATACCCGCAGTCCAAATCGTAACCCCCATAATAATGTTTTTACGAGGAACGTATTTTGCCATTGTGTCTTCGTGTCCTAGACCATTTAAAAGACAAAGCACTTTTGTATCTTCGTGGATAATCGCTTTAATCTTTTCAAGCATTTCGCCTAATTTCATTGATTTTGTAAATGCGATGACCACATCTACTTCTTCTGTTGCTTCTTCTGGGCGAATAATTTTGATATCAATCGTATCTGTGTTTTCTCCATCAACGACTTTCAATCCATTTTTTTGGATGGCTTCGATATGAGCTGGCCATTCATCGATCAGCGTCACCTCTTGTCCTGTTTTTGTTAACATGTAGCCGAAACGGCATCCCATTGCTCCTGCACCCGCAATTGCGATTTTCATTTTAACTCCCCTTTTCTCTTAAACGGTTAATTTGTAATCTTCTGGTTGAATCCATTTTAACACTTTTTCGAATAAATGAACGAATACGATGTTTAACGCGATTGGCGCAACGACGAAAATAAGTGTCACAATAACGATATTCATCACACTCCATCCGCCCTCAGCTAGGTTCAACGCATTGATTGGTCCTACTAATCCGCTGAACCCAAAACCTGCACTTTGAGGGGTTCCTTGGATGTTCAATAAAGCTGCTAACACACCAAGTACAGCAGAAGTACACATCATTGGTAATAAGATTTTTGGTTTTGCCAACACATTCGCCATTGACATTTTTGGTGAACCGATGAAATGCGCAATCGCAGTTCCTTTTGGATTCACTTTCCATCCCGCAATCGCAAGACCGAAACCAGCCGCACAGATTCCAAGGTTTGCTGCCCCTGAACCAACACCGCTAAGGCTAATCGCCACGGCAATCCCTACTGTTGTAAACGGAGAAACGATTAACATACAGAAAATAACGGCTAATAATAAACACATAATAACGGGTTGTAATGATAATAGATTTCCGATTCCTTGTCCTAGTAAGGTTGTTAAAGTTTTGATGGTTGGTAACGCAAGACGACCTATTCCACCAACAACGACTAATAACACCGTTGGAATCACGATAATAGAGTATGCTTTTGCTTTATTGCCAATCCATAAAATGACTGCTGCTCCTAACGCTGCAGTAAGCCCCATCGTAATGATGTCTCCTGTACCACTAAACACAATTCCTTTTACGTCAGGATTGAAATTCGCAACTCCACCTGCAAATAAGACTGCTAGTGCCAACGCTCCTGTTTGAATTGGAGTGAATTTGAAGAATTGACCGACCATCAATCCGATAATTGCTCCCATTAATGTATTGGCCACTTGTGTTGCTTGGATTATCAATTGGCCTTGTGGGAATACTGGTAACAACGCCTTCACTAATTCCCCCAGTAGTGCTCCAGGGATAAGTGTAACGACCACGCCTAATGCAAGTGCGTTAAGGACGTTCATCGTGAACTCTTTCCCGCTGTATTTCTTTTGTTCCATAAAGCTTCCACCTTTCATAAGATTGGCTTTATTATAGCATACCCAGCAACTAGTATTGTGATATTTTCTTATAAAATCATATAAAAGACCGTAGACCGTTACATTTTTTCTGCAAAATATAAAATTAGTTTCCTGTTAAAAAGTTTTGATTACTACGAATCATTACGGATGTTTCCATAATCGCTGTAGTGGGGTACCGGTTCGAGCCTAAAGTCTCTCACCTTCAAAGCCTCAAAAAGGGAGTAAGGAATAAATTCCTAACTCCCTTTAGTCACAGTGGTTGAATGGTATGAGCTACACTGTAAACAGTTTGCTCATACCTATTCAACTGTGTGGGGGAAAGAAAACGAAACATCCTAGATACAATAATGTATCTAGGGTGTTTCTGTCTTTCTCCCTCGCATTTGATACGATTCCCCACCACTGCGATTATAGGATCCGTATGATTCTTCGTAATCTCTGCTTAGTGAATTTATGTTTGCATAACGCCTACAATCTTTTATCTTGGTTCTTCTGAAAATATCACTGTGCTGGGAATGTATTAAAGTCAATCTTAAAAAAGCTTCGTTATGGTGGGATGAGTTCCAAGGGGCAGAGTGCTTTCTAACGGCTTAATGATTAGACAAGGTTACACTTTTGAACTTTGCATGGATGAAATTACCATATTTGGTAATTTGTACTGACCCCAAAAAGTTAGACAATTAATTTAAGTAAAGGATTTAGTTCTGTATTGCACAGGACTAAGTCCTTTTAATTTTACTTTGATTCGTTTGTTGTTGTAATAATCAATATAGTCGACGATTGCCCCCTCAAGTTCCTTTATAGACTTAAATGTCTGCTCATAGCCAAAAAACATCTCTGATTTAAGAATGCCAAAGAACGATTCCATCATGCCATTGTCAGTACTATTACCCTTACGGGACATAGATGGCTGAATTCCCTTATCTTCTAAAAAACTATGATAAAACTCATGCTGATATTGCCATCCCTGATCACTGTGGAGAATAGTACTCTCGTATTGTTCTTCTCTAAAAGCTTGTTTTAACATATCTTTTAATTGGTCTAAATTTGGTGAAGACGAAAGGGAATAAGCTATAATTTCGCTGTTATAACCATCTAAAATTGGTGATAAATATAGTTTTTTGTTACTTGTTGGGATAGAAAATTCCGTAATGTCTGTATAGCACTTTTCCATCGGTTTTGAAGCTTCAAATTGGCGTTGAATAATGTTTCCAACTCTCTTTCCAACGGTTCCATGATAAGAAGAGTACTTACGTTTTCTGCGAATACGAGCCCTTAGACCTAACATTTTCATCAGGCGCTGTACCTTTTTATGGTTTACGATGAAACCACGGTTTCTAAGTTCAAGAGTAATACGACGATAGCCATAATTTCCTTTATGCTCGTTATAAATAGTTTCTATTTCGTTTTTTACGGCCTGATTCTTATCTTCTAGGTTTAGCTGCTTTAAGTGATAGTAGTAAGTTGAACGAGCAAGTTTAATAATCTTTAGAAGAATATCTAAAGGAAACTCTGGCACTAACTCTCTGACAATCTGTGTCTTTCTTCTTTCTCTTTTTCCTCCTTCAAGCGGAGTTCTCTCAACTTTTTTAGAATGGCATTCTCCGCTCTTAAATACTCATTTTCAGCCTGAAGGCGTTCTAGTTCTGTCATCTCTTCTGGTTTTTTCTTTGGCTTACGTCCCATCTTAAGTAGTCTCCCTCTTGTTTTCTCAACAATAGTATACTTATTTTTCTTGTATTGTGCGAGCCAGTTATAAAGCATCGCAGGACCTGGAAGACCGTATTCAAGAGAAACTTTTTCTATACTCAAACCTTTATGTAAGACTTTATCAATCATTTCTTGTTTTATTTCTGGAGGATAATAAATATTCTTCCCTCTTTTTACTATCTCTAAACCATAACGATCAATCAATTTAATCATATAGACAAGATTTCTCGCATTTATACCGAACGTATCCGCAAGTCGTGCGTAGCTAACTCCTTGTTTTCTGAGTTCGTAAATTTGAATTTTATCCTCATAAGTTAATTTCATAAAAAAACACCCCAAAAGTTAGATTTTCTGTCTAACTTTTGGGGTGCACTTCAAATTATCATATATGTTAATTATCATATATGATAATTTTCAAAAATTTGAACAAAAGAAAAAGGCCGGACAAACTGCCCAGCCCTAGAGTCTTCAAAAATTATAAACCTGGTGCTTCGTTGATTGTTGCTGTAAGCATCCAAACTAATTTTTCTAATGCACCTTTTGCACCAGTGAAGATATCTTGTGTAACATCGTCGCCTTCTTCGCCAGCTACTTCAATACCTTTTTGGTAAAGGTCGATTAAGTAACGGTATCCTACTAATAAATGACGGATACGGTCTTCCATGCTGTCGCTGTAGTTTCCTTTAGCATCGGCAATCTTAGTGTTTTCAGTAAATTCACGTAATGTTGAATAAGGTGCTCCACCTAATGTGATTAAACGTTCTGATACTTCATCTAATTGAGCATCTAACATTTCCATATGTTGATCCATTAATGGATGCATTGTGATGAAAGTAGCTCCGCGCATGTACCAGTGAGCTTGGTGTACGATTACTGATTGTTGGCTTAAATCAGCCACTAATTGATTTAATACTTGTTTTGTTTGTTCTTTTGACATATCTATTACCTCCTGTTTCTAGTTTAGAATTATTCTAAACTATGAATATAGTATAGCCCCATTTCAGTAGATTGTCAATAGACGAGTACAGAAAAAGGGATAGATTTTTCTACCCCTTCTAGTTACTATACCCATTTATAAAGTAATTCTTATAATTCAAAAAGTATCTCTCTGACAGTTCATCATTCTCTGTGTATAAATTTTCTGCAATGGTAAAAGATTTTTTTATCGCTACTTCATTATGAGCATTACATAAAATCACATAGGCTGTAGACAATTCTCCACTGGGAACAGTTAAAGCAAAACAGTTTGTCATATTGGCTATTCGAAGGAATCCTTTATTGGCATCAATCTGAATTTTTTTAGTTTTATCATCAAAATGTCCAAAAACAGTATCTCCAAACCCATTTAAATCTACGGGACCTTCTTTACTAACAATAATATCATATTTTTCTAACCGTCTTTTTGTGGTTTCTATCAGCTCTAAACGTTCATCAGTATACTTCCCTTCGAATGTATCTAAGTCTACTTCTTCATCATTAAACAAGTCACAGATATTTTTGTCGTCTACTAGTATCTTTACTCTTTGATTAGAATCTTCTAAAACTCTTAATTTTAAGTATAATTCTCGAAGTAATTTTAGATTTCTGGAGATTAAACCTATAGATGGCATAAACGAAATCCCATCGGTTGATACTTTCTCATTTTCTTTTTTTCGTTCTTCGTAAAACAATAATGGATCAATCACAGAAAATAAATTTAGAGAAACAGCTGGAGCTAGAACTGAACCTCCACCGTCTGTGCCCATTCCTATATCATTTATCCCTAAGAAGACATTGATTGCTGTTCCACTTGAAGACCCTGTCATAGGTAAACCGGTTATTGGATTTTTTAGATTAATATCAATTGCACGACCACCTAAACTAGATTGATCTCGAGTATGCAGATAGTACGAACATTGATTCAATTTTTCTTCCATCTCATTCGTTAGATATAGACTAATTTTTACTCCAAAATAATACCCATCATGATTAGAAATCTCATCAAAAGCCAAGGGATATACCCTATCTACTGATTTTAACGGATTCTTCATCGCAAGCATTGTTTTATAAGCGTATTTTTGTATTTTTTCCATAGTAAAAACCTATTTTTCAAAAATTCTATTTAAGAAGGAATGTCCATGCTGCGGAGAATCCACATTAAAGTATTCTCCAACAGTAGCAGCAACATCAGCCATAGTATCACGTTCTCCAACATATTTCCCTGTAATACCAGGACTGTATATCAGAAGAGGGACTCTTTCTCTCGTATGATTACTATGCCCAATTGTTGGATCATTCCCGTGATCCGCCATCACAATTAAAATATCTCCGACATTTAACTGAGGAAGTAATTCAGCAATGCGTTTATCGCTCACTTCTAACCGATCTGCATATCTCTCCACATCTTCAGCATGACCAGCCAAATCGGTTTCTTGAATATTTAATGCAATAAAACCATTTTCAATGCTCTTAACTTCTCCCATTAAACAATCAAACAAATATTCAGAGTCGACACCAGGGAAAAGTCTTGTGCTTGTTGTTTGTATGATATCCGCTATCTTACCTAAGAAAGAAACTGTAATTCCTTTCTTATCTAAAATCGTCGGTATTTGAACATTCTTATCAATTCCATACCCTAAATGAACTACCTGATATCCGTGATTATAAACTCCTGACTCTGGAGCATCTACCCCTGCTATCTTGTCATTCTTCACTTTTCTAGCTCGTAAAAGGTTATCCAGCGTAATTTGTTCTCCTCCAAAAGTGATAACCCTTGATACTTGAACAACCTCTCTAACAACATGCCCAATCTTACTTAACTCTTCAAAGCTAATTAAATCTAAGCAAGCTGAAACATTATAAACTTGTCCATAATCTGTTTCTAAATTATCACCTACTGTTGCTACTTCGTTCACAACAAGAATTTGTAATCCCGGATCTCCAACGCGTCTAACTTTATAACCATATTTTAATAGATTATTTTCAACTTCATCTATTTTTTCATTAAACGGTTGAATCAACGGAACTTTCGGAGTAGTCCCCATTATTTCTTGATGTCCTAAAAAAGAATCTGCTCCATAATGAGTTAAATTGGCTATCCCATAATTAGCCGTATCCGAAAATTTATGTTCTCCGACTTCCTCACCAATAGCGTTCATAAGTCCTAATTTTTCTAACGTAGGAATTTTTATATCAGGTTTTGATTGAATGATATGTTTTGCTGTATTACTTCCAACATCTCTAGGTCTTACCTCTACACAATCATCCATTGCTCCTACACCAAAACTATCTAAAACAATGAGAACAAATCTTCCCATTTTTTCACCTTCTCACTTTATTTCCCAAACTATCATAGATTCCAACTAAATGTGGTTTCCCACTCTGTAGTCCTGAAACAATAGCTAAATCACTTCGAGTAACAAAAATCTGTGTTCTAAAAGAACCAATCACTGTTGCTCCAACTGGATGCTCATTTTTAGTCTCAATATAATAATCAATACTCTCATCTTTCAGAGGAAGAACTGTATCAAAAACAACATTATCTCCATTAACAACTTCCACATTCTCAAAATGACCTCGCCTATAATATCCTCCACCATAAAAATATGAACGGCCATCTAAATTATGAGAGATTTCGCTAACATACACTAAGGCAGGAATTTCTGGCAAATCCAGAACAGCATGAAGCGGAGTGGTTCCCGTCAAAGCATGCCCCGGTTCTCCTTGGTGACCTCCTAATTTTCGAATTTCTGGTATTGTCACTGAGCAAGTAGCAGATGGCATATTTAAGATTGATTGAATTCCTTCTTTTTCAAGAATTTCTTTTGCTTTTTCTACTGTTTTCATGTTATTTGTTGGAATAATATTTTCTTTACCATCAAATAAAAAACAAGGAAACGAAGTGAGTCCACCTATTTCTACCCATTCAGACGCCTCAACAATAGCAATAACCTCATTTAAATCGGACAGATGAAAGCCACCGTATTGGCCATCATAAATATTGTCGCCTTTCTCAATAACTTTCAACAAAAACTTCTGATGTTTTTTTAATCGATTCGCAACACGAATAATCTGCTGTACTTTCTCAAGTGAGTACACCGTAATGTAATCTGTTCCATAAGAAATGATTTTCTCCAACAAGGCATCCGGAATTTGTACTAGATGTCCCACATTCCCTAAAGACAATCCCTCTTCCATCATCCGCAAAGCTTCTTTATAGTCAACAACAACAGCCTTTTTTATATCTGTATTTTCAGCAAGCGCCCTTGCTATAAATGGATTTCTTCCAATCTGTTTAAGCATATAATAAAGCTCAACATTTTCTTTATTTGCGATTTCAGACATATATTTTGCGTTTTGGATAACCGCATCTAAATCAACCACATAAGTATCTGGGAGGATTTCACCATCTTGATGAAGCTTGACTGCAAAATCGACTAAAGATCGATTTCTTCTATTCACAAGATCAAGAAACATCTTTGTCACCTTCTAACAAATTCAATAAATGAAGATAAATAAACTCTAATTCATTCTCTGAATAAACTTCTTCACCGATATAATTTGATAAGCGGCTCCAAAATTCTTTACATTCAGCAAAATTATGATGGTTATTAACTTCATTTCGAATGATTTCTTCCATTTTGGCATCCAACACTTCATTTTTTCTGCGTCTCGATTCAGCCATCGCTAAATGAATAAGAAATACTTCGACCTTCGTGTCATCATTAATCTTCATTTCATTTCGAAAAAAGTCACTAGCCTTCAATATATATTTTTTTGTATCTTCATCTATAACATCCGCCACTACCAGAACATCTAATTTCTCTTCTAGCATGAACTCACCCCTTTTAATATTGAGGAATCATCTCATTATTTTTCACTTTTTCTTGAATCTCAATTATTTTATCTGCAGCTACACTTTGATTAAAGAACGCCATAAGCGAATCATCATCTTTATGAACTACAACAACTGCAGATGTCATATCATCAATCCACTGATTGTGTTTTATTTTCGAATAGCTTAAATCGGAATAATCTTTATCCATTAATTCATCTAAATTCCAAACACCAACGTCTACAATTCCCTTTCTTAGCGCTGTTAGAATTTGAAATCCAGGCATTTCAACTAATTGAACATTTTTACCTTTTACAACTTCTTCAGTTAGTAGATATTGGTCGATTGAATTATAATCAATAGCTACCTTCTTACTTTCAATAGTCTTATCAGTATTTTCACTAGAAAAGACAACAACGTGCTCACTTAAATAACTATTTTTACCGAAGTCTAGTGCTACTTCTAACGGTTCGCGATTATGAATAGCTTGTTTAGCAGCAAATTTAGAAACAATTGCAAAACGATAAAACTTACTCGTAACTGCTTTAATTCTTTCTTTAGACCCACGAATATAACCTAAATTCAATGGAATATGGTTATTGCGGAATTCTTCGTAAATTCCGGTTGCTAAACCTTCATAGAGTTTAGAGTATGGCAACGTCATAGTCCCAAGAACCGTTTCTGACAATGCATAAGATTGTAATATTTCATAATTAATTTCTGAAATAAACGAACCTTGGTGTCCTTTGCTGATTAATTTAAAGGCCCCCTCACTTTTTAAATAAGAAATCGCATTTTGAACGGTCCCACGAGCTACTTCTAAATCTTCTTGATATTCAGAAATACTAGGCACCTTATCTCCTACCGATTTCTTTAAGAAATCAGATGCAATAGCATTGATTACTTGACCTTTTTTCATTAAAAACTTTTCTACCATACTCTTCCTCTTATTTATTCTTTCACTTTTTCTATAGATTCTTTCAATATTCTTATAATAGTTTTAGCCCCAGAGCGATTCGGATTAATTCGGATCAAACGCTTTTCTGCTGTTGGATCCGCATTTCTAAAAGTGCCGGAAACTCTATAAAACAAAGGGCAAAACTCATATTGAGATTCAGCTCCTACAGGATACGGCAACGCACCTAACTTCGTCGCTTCCTCAATCACCGCTTCAGCAATCGGTTCTTTTAATTCTACAATCAAAACTCTCGATTGTGCATTCACAATAGAGGCTTCTTTAACCATATCTAAGGTCCCCTGATTTAGCGATTCACATACTTCCTCGCCAACTTTAGCGGAAATAGCTTGAGAAACCGGAACATATATCATCCCTTTTAAAACATCTAGAGCTTCATGTCCCTGCACTTGTCCTCCACCAGAATAGTTTTCTTTTTTCAAGCTTTGTAGCGATTCGGAATTTCCTACTAAACAACCTATTCCTTCTGGACCTAAGAGCTTAAATGTTGAAAAACAAGAAATATCCGCTCCATATTGAACCCCAATCTTTTCTGTTTTAAAAACAGAGTAGTTATCATCTGTAATCACAAATATATCAGGGCGCAACTCTTTAATTGTTTTAATAACTGTTTCTGTTTCATATGAATCAGATGGAAGTTGTCTCGTAACTTGAACCAGAGCTGACGTTATTTCTTTACTTTTAATGATATCTTTCAGAGCATTTAAATCATTAAAGTCCACTTTTTCATATGCGATACCTAACATCTCAAAACTCACATTCGTTGTTGGATAAATAGGTGCATTATGAATTAATATTTTCTTTTTACGGTTAACACCCGCATGTAACGCCAGTCTTATAGCATTTGTTCCTGACCCTCTAACTAACAGCGCTTCGTCGGCGTCAAAAAAGTTTGCTATAACTTTTTCGACCTTTCTTGTATACACAGGTTGATTCAGACCTTTAACTACTCCTAAATCTCCCCTAGTTAAAATTTCATTTCCAGGAAAGACTTTAGTAATCTCATCTACTAACCTGAATTGCATTTCTTGCGCTTCTGCGATTGTTAAACTTTTTAAAGGATAACTTTTCATCTTTTACTCCTTACCAAAAATCGCTTAGGATTTTCCACTAACATTTTACGGATGAATTTGTCTGAGACTCCTCCCTCTCGTAACATTGGAACAAAACAATCTAATAGATAAGAATAACCTATTCCACCTTGATATTCTAGGTTTGACTTCCGCGTAATATCCATAGATAAGAATACCTTATCTTCATAGCCTCTTTTCTCAATTTCTTTTAGCATTTCTACTCGCAATAAGTCCGGTTGGTAATTCTCTTTACCAACAGTATCAAACTCTACATAGACACCTTCATCTAGCATCTTAAGAATATAATTTACATCGCCCGTTAAATCGACATGTCCAATAATGACTCTATCTAAATCTACATTTTCTTTTTTAAAGAAGGCAACTTGTTCATGACCATATGTTCCTAGAGTTGTATGAGTGGTAATCGGAATTCCCAACTCTTTATGAACAATTGACGAAGCAAGAAAAACCTTTTTCTCTCTATCAGTCATCATGTTTTTACTAGTTCCTATTTCACCGATAATTTGCGCTTTTATATTTGTACCGTCAATCCCTTCAAGAATCTCTCTTCGCATTAAATCAGCTAACTCTTCAACACTAGCATCTGTTACAAAATCCGGTAAAAATTTATCTTGATAAAAGCCTGTCGCTTGAATGATATTAATTTTACTAAGCTCAGCAACCTTTTGAACATATAAAGGATTTCTTCTCATATCAAGATTCGTAACATCTACGATGTTACGAACCCCTTCAGCATATAATTTTTTAAATTCTTCTACTGTTTCATCAAAGCAATTTAAATTAGTATCATCAATATTTTTTAATCTAGATAAATCAATGGTCGTATGCTCGTGCATATAAGTAATTCCATCTATGAACGTCATATCAACAATCTCCTATCCAGCAACTGGTGTGAATAATCCAACCATGTAAAGAATATTAACAATAATTCCTAAACTGATTGCTGCAACTGGTCCGATAGCTAGTTCAACGATAGGACTTTTAGCCTTTCTATTTAGAAGAAGCAAGCCGATAACCCAGAAGTATCCAATCCCAGGTGCGATTTTTTCAGATGCAATAGCACCACCAACTAATAAAGCCACTTCTAAGACTTTATTCATTGCTGTACGAATGTGTTCGCCCATTTCACGAATTCCAGGGAATTTATCCAATCCTTTAGCCACTAATGCTAACAATTGAACTTCAACAAACATCAATGCCGCACCGGCAATAAATGCAACTAACGGATTACCATTTAGTAACATCCCCACTACAAATACAAACGTCGCTCCAGCTGGGCTATAAACCCCTGTTACAATTGCTGTTGAGAAGACTAACGGAATAAATCCAATACCTCGAGCAAAAGCAGCTAAAGCAGCTTCACTAATTTTTCCTTCAGTTAATAATTTTAATGAAATTGGATCCCCAGCAAGAATCATTAAACTAGTAGAAGCAGATACAAGACCTCCTGTAAGTGATAACCAAAGCCAATTTTTCTTAATTCTATTTACACGTTCTAAGAATACACTCACTAAAGTCTCATTCGAATTACTTCCATCTCCTTTTACTTGCATTGCAAATACAATCATGAAAATCATACCTACAAGTAAAGACATTCCTTCTGCACTTAGTTTAATGGTAGTCGCTTCTAATTTAATCGTTCCAAATTGTTTGACTGTAAACAATGCTAATAAAGTCGCTAATAGAGTGATTGCTGCTTTTTTAAATCCATGTTGGCTTGCAATCGCAATTGCAGGGAAAATACTAAACCCTACGATAATAGGCGATCCTACAGAAGATAGTGCAGGCATAAAGTTCACAGGTAGCATATTGAACAAATCAACTACAGCTTGTAAACCTAACACAAGTCCCACACCATAGAGTGCTCCAACTACTCCTGATACAACCATCCCGATTTTTCCTTCTGGAGCCCAAGAACCGATAATATCTGTCATCAATAAAATACTATGCACTAAAATAATGGAAGCCCCAATCGATACTGGAATACCAAATCCGATAACCAATCCAAAACTCAACGCAAAACTTGTTGCTGCTAATTCCTTTTTACCAATCTTCTTTTCTAAATATTCTGGAAGAATTGGTCTTAACCCATCATTAAAAACAGCGATTCCTTTATTCGCTAGAATCGAACACAATGCGCCTAGCAACGCAATAACTATTAATTCTAAAGTTTTATCCATCGTCTTTCCCTCTTTTTCTATTAAATTTTATTTAGTTCTTCCATGATAATTGGGATAACATCATTTTTATGTTGCGCTGTAAATCCAAATGCTTTCTTTCCACTTCGAACATTTTCCCTAATTTCTTCTTCTGGCATTATTTTTCCAGGCATCGAAACTGTCACACAATTATCTCTTCCTAAAAGAGCTAGCGCCATCGCCAAAGCTCCTCCCCCGCCAGTGTTGCAAGCTCCAATATAATAATCAGCTGTCCCAGATTTAATAGCCATCGCAGCATCCAAATCACTCTTCACTTCCACGCTATCTTCTGGCAAACCATACTGAAGTACTAAAGCTTTTACTTCCTCTTTATCAATTTGACCACCAACTACAATTTTTTTCATCTAACATCCTCCTCTATTTTTCACTTAAAAATTCATTATGGACTGCATAATTGACTGCGCTAGCAAAATCGTGTGTGTTACTATAATTTCCAGATTTTTGTTGTCCATTATTCATTTTATTGGTCAGAACAATTACTACTATCTTATTTTTTGGAGAAATTGTTACATAAGTGCCCGTAAATCCATTGTGTCCAATCGCATCTTCCGCCAAAGATTGCATCCACCCAGCATTCTTTAAATATCCATAAGATTGAATTGAACCTGATTTTGTTTTAAACACGTCTTGTAAGAATAGTTCCACGGTTTTTTCGTCATATAGAACCGTATCTCCTCGTTTTCCTTTATCTACTAAAACTTGATATAAGGTTGATAAATCAGTAGCAGTAGAAAACAACCCTGCGTGACCAGCATATCCTTCATTTGCCATAAAAGCATTCCCATCATTCACTTCACCTTGGAGCTCGTAATTACGCCATCCATTGAACTTTTCGAACGCTTCTTTATCTGCTGTCATGTCATATCCAAATTTAGGGAAATTTACCTCATCGATCATCATCTTTTCAAAAGGATTTCCGTATGAAGTTACCGCAATTTTTGATTTACCAACACCATTTTTAGTTGGGTTAAACATCGTATTTTTCATTTCAAGCGGTTCATAAATCGTTTTAGCAACATATTTGTCAAATGCTTCTCCTGTAATTTTTTCTGCAATAAACGCTAAAGTCATATAGCCTAAATCACTGTACTTATACTCTCCAGGTTTAAATTCTAACTTTTGATCTTCAATGTATTTCAATGTATCTTGTCGATTGTTTGAATATAAATAAATTGCTTTCCATTGTGGAAGACCGGATGTATGACTGAGTAATTGACCAATTGTTACATCTTCTTTTCCATTCTTTCCAAATTCAGGTAAATATTTCGTTACCTTATCATCTAGCTTCACTTTTCCTTCATATACTAAATGCATAAAAACTTGAGTTGTCGCACTAATTTTTGTAACTGAGGCTAAATCAAAGAGCGTATCATCAGTAACTGCAGAAGGATTTTCAATCTTTTCAGCAGGATTCTTCGAAAAATCAAATGCTTGAATCGTTCCATAGCTCTTTTTAAAAACTATTTTTCCATCTTTTAAAACAACAATTTGCGCTCCAGGAGTAGCTTTAGGGTTTGTTTCTGCTAATTGGCTTTTCACATAAGAAAAAGCAACTGCATCAATTGCTTTTTCAAGAGCTTTTGACGACTCATTGTTTTCTTTATTCTCAGCCACAACTGTTGTTTCAGAACTTTGAGGAACTGCTTTATTTGAACATCCTACTAATCCTAATGCACATACTACAGAGCTAATCATTAACACTTGCTTCTTAAAATTTTTTAACATCATAACTCCTCCGTTCAATATACATTTTTTTGTACAATAGAAACTATCTTTCCTTAAACGATCATAAAAAGCACCCCCATTTATGAAAATACACTTTTTTGTACCTTATCTATACGCCAAGTATAATACTATCTTATTTTTTTGTAAACCCTTTCTTTAGATAAATTCTGCTATTTATAATACTAAATCATAAAAAAAGGCGCTTCTCTTTCGAGAGCGCCAGAAGCTATTTATATTATTTTTTCGCTAAATCGGTGATGTAGTCGAAGAAGGCATCACGGTCGACATGGTAGACAAGGTCGACTGGGCGGCCATTTTCTGCTTTGATAGTACGGCCACGGCTTGCACCAGCAACAATCACGTCACTGTTCACAACAGAGCGTTTCACAAGGTCTTCTTTCCCGAATGAAGCGGTCGTTAACACGTCCCATAGGAAGTATGTTGAGTTCGTTACGTAGTGAGTAAGAGGAGGCACGATTGCGTAACATTGCCCTAAGAAGTCAACGCCTTCGATGGCACGTTCTTTTGCCCAACGGTCGCGAACATCCAGAGATAATGGCACCATGTTTGTACTTTCAAGCGCCACGAGTTCGATTTGAATGCTGGATTCCCAGACGCGTTTTGCAGCGAATGGATCCCAGTACACGTTCCACTCCGCAGTTCCGTCGTGTTCAGGATCTTCCACGTTCCCCATATCAAGGAAGGTTCCACCCATCCAGTAAAGTTTACCGATGTTTTCTTCGATGGTTGGGTCTTGATCTAACGCACGCGCTAAGTCTGTTAAGGGTCCTACGAACACAAGATCCACTTTCTCCTCCGATTCTTTTAAGGCACGGATTAAATCTTCGTGCGCTTTTAATGGTGAATCTTGCACCGTGATTGGTTTATGTTCGTTTAAAATTGGAAGTGCGTCCACTGTGAAAGCGTGCATTCTCCACTCTTTCGGGAATGGGTTCACAGGGCGTGAGTCTGAAGAAGCGACTTTCAATTGTTTGTCCTTTTCAGAACCGAACTTATGAATAATCTTCTTGCTGGCTTCCACCGCTGGTAATAAATAGCAGTCCGCTTCGATAACGCCGACCCCTACTAATTCCACATCTTCCATTTTTAATAGTAAATATAATGATACTAAATCATCAACGCCACCATCGTGGTTTAAATAAACTTTACGCATTTATGAGTTACGCTCCTTTAAAATGGTTTTCTTGCACGCTTTATTATACCTAAAAACGAACGATATTGAAACTATTTTATTTAACGTTTGGTTTTGTTTTCGAGTGCATTCATTCTCAGTTTATGTTAAACTATTTTTAATTATTTTTTAATGTTAGGGTGTGGTTCAATGAAAAAGAAATTCATAGATATTATCATTATCGGTTTTGCTCTGTTTGCCATCTTCTTTGGAGCCGGAAATTTAATTTTCCCACCTTATCTAGGAGTGTCTGCAGGAGAAAACTGGGGAACTGCTACTCTTGCATTTTTAATCAGTGACCCACTGCTATCCGTTGTTGCCGTAATGGTCGTGGCCACTCTTGGCGGTAGCGCACTAGCGGTCGGACGACGGATTCACCCTGTTTTTGCAGGCGTCTTGAATGCTATCTGCGTTCTCTTAATCGGGCCCATTTTTGCGGTTCCACGTACCGGAGCATCAACGCATGAGATTTTCGTACAATCGTATTTCCCAAATGCGCCTCAATGGATCACTTCCCTTGTCTTCTTCGGAATTGTCCTCTGGATTACATACAAGGAAAACTCCGTCATGGATGCCATCGGAAAATACTTAACACCGATTCTCTTACTTATTCTCTTCTGTATCTTTGTCGGAGCCGTCCTTCAA
Organism: Granulicatella adiacens ATCC 49175; assembly: GCF_025150565.1. Taxonomy (NCBI): domain Bacteria; kingdom Bacillati; phylum Bacillota; class Bacilli; order Lactobacillales; family Carnobacteriaceae; genus Granulicatella; species Granulicatella adiacens. Next base: position 1,717,764 of record NZ_CP102283.1, read on the forward strand.
CCAAATGCAACATTTGCCACAACAGACGGAAGTGGACTATTTGCACAAGGTTTTAAAGAAGGCTATCAAACCATGGACGTGCTCGGAGCTCCTCTCTTAGCCGGAGTCGTGATGAAAGATATTACGCGTCGTGGGTATTTAAATCGAAAAGAGCAATTCAGAATGATGTTCGGCGTCGGCATCGTAGCCTTCGTCCTACTTGCTGTCGTATATTCAACACTAGCATACAGCGGGGCCAGCATGAGCACAGTTATTGACTCAACTGCGCAACGTTCTGCTATTTTAACAACCATTGTTAAAACATTACTCGGATCATGGGGACAACTTGCGATGGGACTTGCGGTCTGCTTCGCCTGCCTCACAACTGCGATTGGACTAACAACCACTTGCGGGCAGTATTTCGAAGAAGTCTCTAAAGGAAGATTGCAATACAAGAAGATTATTCTTGTCACGGTAGCAGTGGAATTCATCATCTCGCTTGTCGGTGTGGATTCACTCATTAACCTCGCCGTGCCAATATTGACCTTCATCTTCCCAATCGTGATTGCACTCATCCTCTTCTCAGCGTTTGACCAATACATCCCATGCGACTGGACGTATCTTGGAGCGGTTGTCGGAGCTGGAATCGTTGGACTTGTACAAGGAATCAACACACTTTCACAACTACTAGGCGGGAACCTACTAGGAGATGCTGCCACTTGGATTGGAACTCTCCCACTAGCCACATACGGCCTTGAGTGGATTGTCCCAACCTTTATAGGCGCCATCCTCTTCACCATTGCATCCGCCATCTTAAAACCAAAACAACTTGAATTCGATTAAAAAACGGAGCCTCCCAGCTCCGTTTTTTGTTTCCCATCCGCCCCTCTCTAAAAAGGACGGTTTGTATATGGTTGCCATGTGATATAGGTAATCCCTGCTCCAAATGCAGATCCCCAAATCTGTAGGCACAAAAGAAGCAAAGAAAAAAATCCTACGGATCCAATAATGATTGTAGTACGGTTTAGTAACCGATGTGAATTACTGACTCTGGAAATTTATTTCCTAGAGTCAGTTTGAAGCTCGGTAGGCTGTAGACCATAGGCTACAGCCGGTACCCGACTTACAATCATTATTGATGAATCCGTAAGGATTTTTCTTTGCTTATATAATAGTTTCTAATCCACAGACTTGAGGGCTTCTAGCATATCGATGCGTTGGAGGAGATGGTTCACCATATACCCTAGCGCCACCAAGATGACAATCACAATCACACTTGGCAACACATATACAAACCATCCGACAGCGGGATTGAACATAACAAACCCCGGTGCCACCGTCTCAATAATCACCCGATGCAGCACTCGCCCGAACAACAATCCCACAACAATCCCAATCACCGATAATAAAATCGTTTCACGGTAAATATACATCGTCACTTCTTTGTTCAAGAAACCGAGTACCTTAATCGTTGAAAGCTCGCGAATCCGTTCGGCTACGTTGATATTTGTTAAGTTATACAAGATGACCACCGCGAGTAAAATCGACACAGCCGTTAAAATCATCATTACGCGACTTAACGAACCAACAATCGTATTGATACGACTCACCATGGACGTGTTTTGCACAACGGCTTTCACCCCGTCAAGAGCCATTAAGTCTGCTGCGGCTTTTTGTACGCTAGAAGCGTCTTTGTCTTTAAACTGTACGAAAATCGCGTTGTTTTGCGGCGCTACACCATAAAATTTGGCGTACACTTCTGGTGTCATGATGACGAAGTGGCCAGCGTACATTTCTACGATGCCTCCAACCGTTAACGTCACATCCTCACCGTCCTTATTTGGAAGCGTAAAGGTGTCGCCTGTTTTCACGTTCAAGAGTTTAGCTAATTTCTCGGAAATCAACACGCCACCCTCTGGAAGTGTCACAGCTTTCTTCGTCTTCGCATCATTCAAATGAAGATACGGAGAAAGGTTGGTTTCCTCCCCGACAAGCACTGTCACGGACTGCTCATCGTCCACACCTGGCACCTCACGTGTTACCGATTCGCTATAGACGTCGCTATAAGCAGTCACGTTTGAAGAGGTTAAATAGTTTTGTAATGCTGTTTGTTCGGAAACCGTCAACACGGACTCTTTTGACACAATCGCATCATAGGTAATCAATTCCTTGAACTGACGATCCGCAATCCCGTCTAGTGACCCGAGAATTCCGCGCCCTGCAAAGAGAAGCGCCACGCTCCCAGCTACCCCGAAAATCGTCATGAACATCCGTTGTTTATAACGGAAAATATTCCGCGCCGTTACCTTATGCGTGAAACTGAGACGATTCCAAATGAACGGAATGCGTTCGAGAAGAATCTTCGACCCAGCCACTGGAGCTTTCGGCAAGAGAAGCGCTGAAGCTTGCTCATGAAGTTCACGGCGGGCAATCCATAATGGAGGTACCACGCTACAGATGAGCGAGCAAATAATCGCAATTACGGCGATGAGTGGATGGAAATTCAACTGGATGCTTGGCAATACGGTATCCTTCATCAAGGTCGCACCTAAAGCACTTGGCAATGCATACGTCCCAAGTAAGATCCCTAGAATTGTTCCTGAGACCCCTGCCGTAAATCCATAGACAGCAAATTTCTTCATCACGTCTTTCGTTTCATACCCTAGCGCCTTCAACACTCCGGCGTTGATCCGTTCTTCGTTTACAAAACGCGTCATCGTCGTTACCGTTACAAGCGCCGCCACGGCATAAAGTACAATCGGGAAGAGGTTCCCCACCGACGTAATTCCTTCCGCCGTGGTTTTCATGTTGAAGAATCCTTCGCTTCCAAGCATCGTCGAACGTGTGTAGACAGAGTACTTCGGCTTCGTGAGTTTTGAAACGTCCACTTCCGCCTTTTCAAGTTCGGATTCAGCCTTCTCAATATCTTTATCGGCGGTTTCTTTCTTCTCGTTATAAGTTTCTTCGCTTTCTTTTAGCTGCGTTTTGGCATCTGAGAGTTTAGCTTCGCCGTCCGCTAACGTTTTCTTAGCTTCAGCTAGTTTCGCCTTGCCTTCTTCTAAAGTACCAGCGTTGGCTTCAAAAGTTGCTACTCCTTGGCGATATTGTTCTAGCCCATCGACGTACTGGCTGTAACTAGCGTAATACTTCGCTAAACCTTGTTGGTACGCTTCTTGCCCTGCGCGTAATTGTTGTTTCTTCGATGCAAATTCCGCTTCAGCATTTGAAATCGCTGTTTGGCCAGCTGTAAGTTCTTGTTCTTTTTGAGTAAGCACTTGTTCTTTGGCATGAAGTGTCGCTTCGGTTTGAGTAAGCTGGTTTTCAGCCTGTGTTAAAGCTGTCTCCATCGCTTGAAGACTCGCTTTGGTAATGCCTTTTGCCGCAGCCGCAGCCGGGTCGCTAGCTAGTAGTGCCTTCCCTTGTGCAAAGGCTGTCTTTTTAGCTTCGAGTTCTGTCTTCCCTGTTTCTAGTTGCGCTTTGGCCTGCGCTAATTGCGTCTTACCGGCTTCAAGCTGCTCTTTTCCACTGGCGAGTTCCTCTTTTTTCGCAGCAAGTTGCGCCTCCGCTTGGGTTAGTTTAGTACTTGCATCATCCAACTGAGTTTTCTTCTGGGCTAAAGTAGCCACGGCTTGTTCGATTTGCACACGGGCACTTTCGAGCTGCACACGGCTTGCTTCCAACTGATTCCACGCTGCGTTTAGCTTCGCGTCTCCTGATGCAATCGTTGCTTCGTTGTCAGCTACTTCTTTTTGACCGTTTGCAAGCGTCTTTTCGTTCTTTTCGATTTCACTCTTACCATCTGTCAATTTCTTCTCGGCGTCCGAGAGCTGCGTTTTGGCATCGGCAATTTTTTCTTTACCTTCTGAAATCTTATCGTCGGCCGTCGTCTTCAATGCGTCTAAGCGCGCCGCTCCATTGTCAGCCAACTTTTCTTCTAGCGCCTGTTGCAACTGCGCCACCTTATCTGCATACTCACGACTCGTTGTTTTCCATTTACGTAAATCCGGATAACGAAGTCTGGCAATCGTATACACTTCAGAATCGAAGGTGTCTTTTGGCACTACGGCAAACCCGCTAAGGTCCCCGCTCCCCGCACTCGACACGCCCTTAATCGTCTTCGAGAGAATCTCGCTGGAGTTCACAAACCCGGTAATCGTAAATTCATGCTCTTTTAGTAGAGTAGAACTTCCGGATTCATTCAAACGAATCGTGTCCCCAATCTTGTACTGATCCGCCATCGTTTGGGTAAGCGCCACTTCATTTGATTTCGTAGGGAACTCACCACTCACCAATTCGAACGTTGAAATATCTGTCGTCTGAGAGAACACACGTATCGCGTTCGGAGTATCGCCAATCACCGTATCGGCGAAATAACCAAACTCCACATCAGCGTTCTCTTGTTTGATCTCGGCTTGGTCTTCGCCACTTAACCCGTAGCCTGCCACCACGAATAAATCGGCAGCGTTGGACTGTTCCATATAGCTGTTCAAGGTGTCTTCAATATCCGGCCCCGATACTTTTAGGCCCACAAGAGCAAATGCCCCGAGCATCATGAGTAACATAATAGAAAGGAAGCGGCCCTTCGACTGGCGAAGTGAGTTCCTTATATCCTTATTTAATGTCTTCTTATTCAACGTCCTCCCCCCTTCTAATATTCAAGCGTTTGAATATCTTGTGGATTTGGATTGAGTTCCATTTTCTTCACGCGCGCGTCATGCATATAAATCACGCGGTCGGCAATCGGCGCAAGCGCAGAGTTATGCGTTACGATAATGACCGTTGCGCCTTGGTTACGCGACATATCTTGTAAAATTTGAAGCACTTGTTTTCCTGTATGGTAGTCGAGCGCTCCGGTTGGCTCGTCGCAAAGTAATAACTTTGGATTTTTGGCAACCGCACGTGCGATGGAAACGCGTTGTTGTTCCCCACCGGATAATTGCGACGGGAAATTATTCATGCGGTGTTCAAGCCCCACTGCCTTCAAGGCTTCCTCTGCATCTTGAGCGTCTTTTACGATTTCAGCCGCTAGTTCCACATTTTCCTTCGCCGTTAAGTTCGGCACTAGATTATAAAATTGGAAGACAAATCCAACATCGTCTCTTCTATAGTAAGTGAGTTGTTTTTCATCAAAAGTCGAAATGTCCACGCCGTCAATAAGGACTTGTCCTTCGTCGTTGGTGTCCATGCCACCTAAAATATTGAGAACCGTGGATTTCCCTGCACCGCTGGCCCCTAAAATCATTACTAATTCGCCTTTTTCAATTTCAAAATTCACATCATTATTCGCGATAATCTCTGTATCTCCGACATGATACCGTTTATAGCTATTCTTCATTTCGATATAAGCCATGTCTATCCCTCATTTCTATCAACGCAGTTAAATGAACACCGTGTTGATTATCCTTCATTCATACTTTATAATAGGCCTAGCGAAAAAACAATACACAATACTCAACAATGTGTTGATTTAAGAAAGAGTTTAAAAAATGACGATTCAAAAACGTAAAACCACAACGAAAAGTGATTTAAAAGTTGCGCTCACGAGACTCCTGAAACAAAAGGACTTCGAAGCGATTAGCGTGAGCGATATAGCAAAGGAAGCCGGAATCAACCGTGGAACCTTCTATCTGCATTATGTCGATAAATTTGATATGATCGACCAGCTGATTGACGAGATTTTACAAAACATTATTTTCTTATTAAATAAAGACCAGCCGAAAACGAAAGAAGAAGCATTTGCGCCCATCGTTAAAATCTTCGAGTATTTAAAAGAAGATTTCGACTTTATTCATGCCATCTCGCTCAACCGGTTTAACTATACTTCTCATCTAGTCCGAAATTTCTTACTGGAATTATCCAAACAAATCGGTCCGATTAAAGAGACCATCAAGACCGTCTATCCGCTACCGGAAGACTATGCCGCAGAAGTCTTTATTTATAGTAATAGCGCGATTTTCTTCCACTGGATTCAAAAAGGTGGCGTAGAAAGTCCCGAAGAAATCGCAAAAATCTTTTTTAGAATGTCAGTATAAAGGAGCAAACTCATGCAAAAAAATATTATGAAAGACCCCCTCTTCCTCAGCCAAAAATCCAGTGTTGCCGATCCGAAAGCCGATGCTCAGGTAGTCCGCGACTTACAAGATACGCTTCGCGCTAACCGCGACCGTTGTGTGGGGATGGCAGCGAATATGATTGGTGTGAAGAAGAACATTATTATTGTAGCGATTGGACCGATGGATTTGGTGATGCTGAATCCGCGTATTACGAAGAAGCAAGGCCCCTATGAAACAGAAGAAGGATGTCTAAGTCATACTGGAACGAAGAAAACGACGCGCTATCAAACGATTGAAGTAGCCTACACGGATCCAAGCGGCAAGAAGCATACGGGAACGTTCACCGACTTCACAGCGCAAGTCATCCAACATGAGATCGATCACTTAGAAGGTATACTCATATAAATACGATTACTCCAATCCTTGCGGATTGTTTCACCATAGCTGTAATGGGGCAACGGCTTGAGCCTTGTTCTCAAGCTCTACCAAGCTTCAAAGGGCGGGTAAAGGTTGTTCCTTAACCCGCCCTAATTCACATTGGTTGCTATCCCCCATTACTGCTACGATGAGTCCGCAAGATTTCCGTAATCGTATCTTACTGCGCTTCTAAATGGACGAAGAAGGAGACTTGTTCCGAGAAGGCGGGACGTCCTCCTTGCGACGCGAGGTGTGTCATCTTCTTCGTTTCATATAGTAAGAAAAAGAAAAAAAGAGAAAAGGCTTGACCCTTACGTAACGTTATAGCTTATACTTCAAATTGTTAGGAGTTGAAAATATGTATTTAATCAAACAGGTGAGCGAAATCAGTGGTGTATCGGTGCGCACTTTACATCACTATGACGAAATCGGCTTACTATCCCCTAAAAAACATGAGAATGGATACCGCTACTATAGTGAAGAGGAATTGTCCCTCCTTCAAACCATCCTATACTATAAGTATTTAGGATTTTCACTAAAAGACATCAAAAATCTCATGAAACAAGAAGAGGAAGATCTCTTGCCTCACTTGAAACATCAGTTGATTTTAATGCAAAAAGAAAAAGAACGTCTTCTAACATTAATCGACACTTTAGAAAAGACCATTGAGTCAAAAGAAAGGAAAATTACAATGACAACAGAAGAAAAATTCAAAGGCTTCACCTTTAAAGATAACGAAAAATATAAACAGGCCGCGACTGAAAAGTACGGTGAAACAGTGTTGAACGAGACTGCAGAAAAACAAAAAGGCAAGGAAGAAATCATAGCAGACGGCTTCAACAAGATCTGGTTCGCGTTTGCTGAAAATATCGAAAAAGGCCTTCCTGCAACAGACGCTGTGAACGTGGACTTAGCCAAACAACTCCACCAACACATGTGCGCCTATGCATTCGACTGCTCCATCGATGTCTTCTCAAGCATCGGATTTGGCTACGCTCAAAACGAAGAGTTCAGAACGAACCTCGATAAATACGGCAAAGGTCTAGGCCAATACGCTTGCGACGCGATTCAAGCCTATGTCGCACAGGAGAAGAAATAAAAAGATTCGTTCCCTAAGCATATTATAATCCATAATTATAAGCAGTCATTGACTGCTTATTTTAATATCATTAAACTTCTTATTCTCGTATTTTTTTTAATTCATTATGCTATAATATCAATTGAAAGCAACAAACGTTTTTACAAACATAATTTTACTTTTAGCAGTTTAAGGAAGATGATAAATGAGTTATCACGTAAAATTTAACGACATTACCTCCATGCATGGCCAAACAAATCAAACCATCCAACAATGGGGCGAGTCAATAACAAACCTAAGCAAAGCGGTTGAAGGATTTGCGGGGAACAGTAGTCTTCAAGGGAAGGCAATGACGAGTGCGCAAACTTATATGAGAGAAGTTCATGGAACACTTCTTCAAACTTTTCTCCAACTAATGAATGACTATTCAACGAGTTTGTTACTGTATAAAGATGGCTATTATCAAATCGATACGCATAACCATGCCGAATTACCAGAGAATGTCTATAAGGGGCTTCATTCAGACCTAGGAAAGTCTAAGCAGCGATTCGAACACCAGTCGGAGCAGTTAACAGCTGCCAAACTCAGAGTTGCAGGATTAGTGAATTACCAAGGAACTAGTCATACAAAAACGAAATTCACATATGAGAAGCTGATGAAAGATATCCAGCATCTAGACGAATCCATTACGCAATATGAAGAGATGCATGCTCGACAAGACTTGCAGGCGTTTAAGGAATTACTAGATGCAACGAAAAGCTTGATAGCGGAACATTCGAGTAGAAATCGGAGTCTTGAAAGTTATCAATCGGGAGCCTTTGGAAAACTACCCTCTGTACAACGGTTTATGGTAGCTTATGAACAAGTGACAGCCCAACTAAATGATCGTATGGGCATTATTCAAGCAGCTCTCGAACGTGATCAAGTGCGCATGGAGGCACTTCATGCCGAAGAACGAACCAAGCAAGGGCTCATGAATCTTGTGTTTGGTGTCTTGACGGTTGTTGCTGGTGCTAGTGCTCTAGTAATGTCGGGTGGGACTATGTTACCGATTGTAACCTCAGCTTTTAAGGTTGGAGCAATGGCTTTGTCCATGTATGGGGCTTCAAATTCTATCGAAGCTGGACAGAATATTTATTATGGATTGTCTGGCGACGGAAAATCCTTTGCGGTAAATCCGATTCGAGATACACTTTTCTTAGGAAACGGCGAGTTATACCACAGTTTGGGGCAAATTTTCAGTCTTACAACAGGGGTGTTCATACCGATTGCCCAGACGCAAAGTATTGCCCAAGGAATCTCGCAGTTCTTCTGGGGAACAGTCGGAGCTTTAGCAACTGGTCAAGCAGCCTACCATGGTACAAAGCTTCTTGGTGGAAATGAAGAAACCGCACAGTTGATGAACTTATTAGGGAACTTCGTGGGTGGATATAAATTTTCTAAAATTGCTGAGAATTTCAGCTTAAATACGATTCGAGTGCCAAAAGTTGAATCAGCACCTGAAATAAAAAATCGAGTATTGGAGAATATAGAAGCTAGTAAGGCGGCGAGAGAAAGTTCGAAGTTTGATAATTATTTACGACAAGAATATGCTCAACAAGGAAAATATTTTCCAGAGCGCATAATTATGCCAAATGGTAAAAAAGCTTATCTTTCAGCAGATTATTTTGAAGGTAAACAAATTCCGGTTCGATCAAGATCTTTTGTGGATGCACAGGGTAAAATCAAATGGCCACCAAAAGGAACAGATGGCTTTGTTGTAGATAGTGTTGGAAACCCCATTACAGAGCGGGCTAATTTAAAAGCTGGACAAGTGATTGACCGTTTTGGATCAAATGGTGGGCGTTTCGCCAGTCCAGTTGATAACGAAGAAAAATTACCGTTTAATACACGAGGTTTGCCTTATCCTGAAGATCATCAAGTCTACCATCAGTATGAAATTGTGAGAGATTTAACTAAGGAGAATATTTTACAAGCATTTAAAGAAGCCCCAGACATTGTAAAAGAGAAAATCAGGATATCTCTTGAATATTATGGCCTTGACATAGAGGATTTGGCGAATATTCGTAAAGGAAAAATTGCCAAAGTATTTGGTCAGGGAGGGGGAACCCAGATTCAATTTGCTTCATCTCTTAGTTTGTATGAAGATTTAGGTTTAGTGAAGGAGATTAAGTAATTATGTCAGAAATTAACATGTTGAATTTAGTAGCCGACTTAGATAAAACTATACATGAACATGGATACGAGAATCTATATTATGTACTATTTGATGAGGACAGTAATTTGCCTTGGGCTATTCACCTGTATTATAAAAATAATAAATTTATAGTTAATAGTCGAGATGATCGTTCCTATATTATTGGGAAATCATGGGAATTTGAGAACTATGAGGAGGCAAAACATTTTTTTATCAAAAAAATGGAAACCTTTGTCCAGTTAAATAGACTTGAAATTCAAACTGGACACCCTCCGTATTATCCATCCCCCCTCTGGGATGATGTCACAGAATAATAAATAACTCCCCCTTTTTATGATAGAAAAAATGAAGCAAGAGTTTACTAATGTTTTATTGGTAAACTCTTGCTTTAAATAGAATTCTCTTCAAATCCAACAGAATGTTCACAATATCAATTATCCCATCATGCACCGAAACATTCATCCAGATTGGCAAGGCAAAAAAAGAATGAAGACACCGCACAGTTGATGAACTTATTAGGAAACTTTGTAGGTGGGTATTCAGCATCTAAAGCAGTTGAGAAGTTTAGTTTGAACGGGAAGACTGTGCCAAAAGTTGACTCAGCACTTGAAATAAAAAATTAAGTATTGGAAAATATAAAAGTAAATAAGGCAGCAAGGGAAAGTTCAGGGTTTAAACGGTATGTAGAGAAGGAAAAATCTATACTTGATAGTTGGAATCAAAATACTTCTAAATCCAAAATGTACAATATGGATGACATAGCTAAACTCCAACACACAGAGAACTTTACTGAGAAGTCTTTAATTCACATTTTTGAAGGTGATATAAATAGGAAAGGACGAGCAGGAGGTTATCACTATGATATGATAGAGGGTACTTCTGGCAGTATCATAGAAGGTACTAAAGGTCCCGTTTTAAATGATGCTGGGATTTATGAAGCGAAAGTTGAGGTGAATGGAATGCCTAAAAAAGCAAATGTAAAGAAATCAACCTTCTTCCCTGACCATATGAGCCCGCAGGAGGTTGTGGATGCCATTAATGAGGCATATGAAACAAGGGAATTTGACACTAATTCAAGGAACAAGTATGAAGGTATAAGTAAGAATGGAATGAAAATTACGATGTATTTAGACTCTGATGAAAAAATTATTTCAGCTTTTCCTAACAGTAAATAGAAAGGTATAGGACGTAACAAATGTTAAAAAGACAATATGGAATATTTAAATATCCCAACGGTGATATTAGATTATCAATAAAATTCTTGGATGAAAAATATCAAACTTTAGGCGAGTTTTTTATCACTGAGGTTCATAATTTTTATCTGGATGTTCGAGAAGCTTTGGAGAGTGTAATTTCTGGGAATATGGAAGAGTATGCTTTTGATGGTAATATGTTGGGAATCGAAATTGGGAAAGAAATAACAGAAGTTTACTTTCAATTTGAGGAAGAAATATTAGGTGCACCATGTTTTATTTCAACTGATGAACTGTATAAACTAGTCATTGAGTGGAAAGAAATGAAAGATAAAATGTACAGAGGGGAAGATATTTTTCCGCTGATGATAGAGGATTAAGATGTATTAGAAGGCATCATAAAATAACAAGCAAAAGAGGAGTAAGACTGAAGTGCACCCTGTCAAGTAGACAGGAAAATAATTAAATTGTATGACGAGTTCATAAGAACTCGTCTTTTTGTTTATGCAGGGATTTTTAACCCCATTGATAAAGTAATTCTTTTCTCATTATAGAAGTGGATATACTCTTCAACTTTCTTGAAAAGAGATTCATAGTTTTTGAAATGATATAAACGATATACTTCTTCCTTTAATGTTCCCCAGAACGATTCAATTGGGCCGTTATCGATACATCTGCCAGGACGGGACATGCTGTGTGTTATCTGACCTTTTTCTATAAAGTGCTTAAAGAAATGAGAAGTGTATTGAAATCCTCGATCACTATGAATCATTGTTTTTGTTGGGATTATCTTTCTCTTTATTTGATCAAAAGTGTCTTTAACAATTTGATTATTATTTTGTTTAGATATTTGATATGCAACTATTTTCTTTGTGCCATAGTCTAAAACTGCACTTAAATAAGCTTTTTCTCCCTTTCCATACTTTAATTCAGTAATATCCGTTAATAGTAGAGCCATTGGCTCGTATTCTTTCTTAAATTCTCTATTTAAAATATTAGCTGCGGTGTATTCTTCAGAGTTGGATTTATAACGATAACGTTTTTTTCGTATAATTGCCTTTAATCCCATTAGTTTCATAAGACGCTGAATACATTTATGATTCACTTTTGCATTTCTATAATAGTTTAAATAGATTGTGATACGACGATATCCATATATACCTTGAACAGATTCATATACTTCGTGTATTAATTCCATTAAACGACATAGTCGTTTTTCAGATTCCGAAGGGACACGATTTAACCATTTATAATAGCCAGCTCTACTGACTTTTAACACTTTACATAATTGAGTAATATGAAATCCTCTTTTACTTAATTTTTTAATCGTTTGATATTCCGCTTCAAATCTCGTCTGGCAAACATCAGCTCGCTTTCCACTTCTTGTAATTTTTTTAGTGCGGCATTTTCTGTTTCTAAATATTCGTTTCGTGCCTTTAATATAGCCATTTCTGCACGAATACGCTCAGTTTCTGTCTGTATATTATCTGGTTTTCGTTTTCCTCGACTGTCTATTAATCCATCAGGGCCATATTTTTGATATTTTTTTACCCATTGATACACCAAGTTGTAAGAGATGTTATATTTCTGTGCGGTTTGTTTATAGTTTAATTGATTTCGAATACAGTCTTTGACGATAAGGATTCTTTCTTCGTGCGATGTTTTTCTATATTTCATAGTGTATACCTCTGGCTTAGGATAGTAGGCCTTCGTGGCCTCACCATTAGTATACTTAATAATCCAATTTCGTACAGTTGTAATAGAAGGAATTTTATATTTTCTTGTGATTGCCGTTAAATAGGTTTTCGATTCTAAAAACTCTTTAACCACCTTTTCTTTAAATTCATTTGTATAAGTGTTAAACCCATCTCGATCTTCTAATGCAGAAGCTCCATATGCTTTATAGTTCAAAAAATGCATATTAAATGTTCCAGGTGAAATCCTTAAACCATATTCACTACGCAACTCACGAAAAGGCACACCATCTAAATACAATTCTATGAATCGTTCTAATTCTTTTGCAGTATGTTTCTTAGCCAATCTAAAAAATACCCCCTCTAAAGTAGTTTACTTTTTTAGTGTCTACTTTAGAGGGAGCATATCAGACTGCTGTCCTACTCCTCTATTTTTATCTTACAAATACTAATTTTTCTGGCGTTGATAGTTCCGCGTCAAACGCAAATCCGTCTTCTCTAAAAGCCTCCAACTGCTTGACGTCGGTTACTTGTTCACGCAGGGCAAAACCAACCAATAACCCACGTCCTTTTTTAGAAGTCGTGGAGTGTTGTTTTAACTTCCCCTCTTTACGCTCGTAAAATTCCACGTCTATCCAGTTGTAACGCGAGCGGTAGAGGTTCGTGCTGAATTCATCACTAGCACAGTTCACCACCGTTTCGCCTTCTTCAAACAGCTCAGCCCACTCCGCTTTCCAGTAAGCCTTCAAGCTCTTCCCGTCCACGCGCAATGGTCGTAACATATCCAAACGGTACGGCTTTATATAAGCATCTGGCGCCACAGCCCCATACAAGGCAGACAAAATACGTACATGATCACTTCCATAGCCTAATCCCTCGTTCCATCCGTCTACTTGCTTCAACCAGCGAAACGCCAGTCCATTGTAAAGTTCAATGGCAGGAGCAGCCTCTGCCACCTTCCAACCTTCGATAAAGGCTTTATTTTCTTCAAGCAACTTCCCTTTCACCCCAAGCACACGGGTAAGGTCTTCTTCAGGCACTGCGCTCACAGCCTCCACTACTTTCCTAGCTGCCGGGCTCACTTCCCAGTCACACGCCTCTAATGCGTCACTATTCATTTCCTTTGCAGGCGATAGTATGAATTTCATCTTGGTCCTCCCTTCGTTCATGTCCTCCTTAGTGTACCGTACTCCCCCTGTTTTGACAAAACACAAGGAGCGATTTATACTGATTACTATCAAGCTTAAAGGAGAATTGTATGCCTCAACCTTTGACACTTCTGATTAATTCCATCGCCTCATTTTACTTATTACCATTTTTAAGCGTTGGGATTTATGCTATTTGGTCCAAAAAATATTCACTCGCAAACTTCTTACTTTTCTTTGGAGGTATTAACGCCCTCCATTCCATCCGTCTCATCTATCAAAAATCAGTTACTGGATATATCATATGGTTTGTAGCATGGGCGCTGATTCTTTACGCGTCTTACTGGAATAACCAGCATGAAAAGCCCTATAAAACAGAAAACGCCATGCTGGATTTTCTCGTCCGTATTGTGAACGGAAATCCGTTTCCTGACAAAATCGAAGACCCAAACAAACTTCGTGCCATCATTGCACTCGTACTCACAATTTTAATGATTATCGCCTAACAGGGAGGACCTCATATGGACTTTGTATTCATCTTATTTTTTATTCTTAGTTTCTTTATCGTTACATTTGCTCTCTTACATCTACTTGCAGCTGGTGCCGCTCTTCTAAAAGGAGACAAAACAACAGGAAACATCCTCATTTTTGTAGGAGCTCTAATCGCACTTCCTGCAATTCCGTTACTAGCAATAGTTCCCAGAATTTCATTTGTTACATGGATTGTTGGGGCAACGCTTTGCTGCGTGGGAGCCTATATGAACGGAAAAGAAAAAGGCAATAACAACACCATGCACCACGTCATCCGCATCACCATTGCAATCCTTCTCACGATTGGGTTGGCGCTTGTTTAATCAACATCAAAAATAGCGTACGGAAAATTCCGTACGCTATTTCTATCTACCACACCATCAGAATTGTCCCTGTTGCAATGAGCGCACAACCGATGAGTGATTTCACCGTAAATGTATCGTGCAAAAAAATAAACGCTAAAACCAAAGTGAAAATAATGCTCAGTTTATCCACCGCAGCCACTTCAGTCGCCTTTCCTAGTTGGAGCGCTCGGTAATAGCACAACCATGACGCCCCTGTCGCAATCCCGGATAAAATGAGAAACACCCAACTTTTCTTACTAATTTGTGCTAGTCCTGACTGATTGTTCGTGATAAACACCATCAACCACGACATCACAACGACCACAACCGTTCGCACTGCCGTTGCCAAATTTGAATTCACTCCATCAATCCCTATTTTGGCAAATATCGACGTCAACGCCGCAAACACAGCTGATAACAACGCAAATACAATCCACATTTGAAAGACCCCTTTATTTACATCTTTCTACTATTATACCTAATTTAGAGTAAGAATGATTTATAAAGCAATTTAAAATCTGAAAATAGATTCGTTAAGTTTCACTTTTTCTTTAGAATATATTTTTCTTTAAAAAGTTAGTGCTATAATTAGAATTTAGGAGGGATACTATGAGAGCACATACTGTTATTTTAGGAGCGGGAGCCACTATTGCCGCAATTCCAAAAGGTGATAAAAACGGCAAAAAATCTTCTGTAATGAATGGATTAATAAAAAAATTAAATTTAGAAGAGCTTCTTGCCAACATTGAGTTGCAAACCAAAAGTGATAACTTAGAGGATATTTATTCAGAACTATATGAAAGAGAAGACTGCACAAAAATTGTTAAAGAACTCGAAGATAGACTGTACAGTTATTTTTCATCTTTAGAATTACCTGACGAAATAAACCTTTACGATTTTTTAATACTAAGTTTAACTAAAAAGGATTGTATAGCCACATTTAATTGGGATCCTTTATTAATTCAAGCCTACGTTCGTTGCTCACAGATTACTCGTAATTTACCATTAATTCTTTGTTTGCATGGAAACGTTGCAGTTGGATATTGTAATGATCATATTGAATTTGGAACATTAGACTGTACCTGTCCAAAATGTTTTAAAAGATTAGCGCCTACTAAATTATTATACCCAGTAAAACATAAAAATTACTCTTCTGATAAATACATTAATTTTTGTTGGGAAGCATTACATTACTATATTGATCAATCATATATGCTCACAATCTTTGGATATAGCGCTCCTAAAACTGATGCAGAAGCGATTAAGCTAATGAAAAAAGCCTGGGGAAACATTGACAAAAGACCGCTTGAAGAGGTTTCAGTAATTGATATTATAGATGAAGAATCTATGCTAAATACGTGGAAAGACTTCATTCATACTCATCATTATAGATACTCAAATTCATTTTTCGATTCCTATTTAGCAAAATTTCCAAGAAGAACTTGCGAGACAATCTTCGCTACATTTTGTTTAAATCTATTTTCGGATGGTAGCAACGGATTTAAAGAAAATTTCGATTGGGAACAAACAAAAGATTTTTTATCAGATCTTCTAATCGAAGAAAGGAATAATGACGGAACTTCAAATCTCAGCTCACGATACT
This sequence comes from Granulicatella adiacens ATCC 49175, assembly GCF_025150565.1. Lineage (NCBI taxonomy): Bacteria > Bacillati > Bacillota > Bacilli > Lactobacillales > Carnobacteriaceae > Granulicatella > Granulicatella adiacens. The sequence continues at coordinate 1,733,998 of NZ_CP102283.1, forward strand.
TAGTAAAATCCTTATAAAAAACTCGGATGGTCCGGTGGTCGACGAAGCAAATTTTAATCATTGAAAACCGAAACCTCTCGTTTTTTGTAAATTTACATTGAATAGATTGATAAGTTCTAAACGAATTTATTTCTTTGGATTCTGCGTTAAACCGATTTGGTGGATAACGAAAAGAATCAGTTGATTGAAAGAATAGTGGGACTACACATTAAAACGAATAAGGCGGAGTTAGGAATTCATTCCTTACTCCGTCTTTGAGGCTTTAAAGGTGAGAGACCTAGACTCGAACCGGTGCCCCACTATAACTCTTTCAATCATCAAACTGATTCTGAACTCGTTTATCCACCAATGCACTCATTTCTTCCAATCCAAAGAAATAAAGCAACGCTTTATCCTCTATAATTCATCAATCGATTCAATGTAAACTAAGCACACACAAAATTTTTGCACACAAAAAGCCGAGAGGTTTCTCGGCTTTTCTGAATGATTATTTGTTTGCTAATAAGTCGCGGATTTCTTTTAAATAATCTTCCGCAGTTGGTGCAGCTGGTGCAGCTTCTTCAGCAGGTTTGTTACCTTTTGCTAATTCAGAAGCTTTATTCATTCCTTTAACGATTAAGAATAATACCGCTCCAACGATTACAAAGTTGATGATTGCAGCGATGAACGCTCCAATACCGATTTGAGCAGAACCTAATTTAAATGAAACTGCTGCGATATCGCCAGTGTTAGCCACCATTGCGATGATTGGTGAGATAATGTCTTTTACTAATGAATCAACGATTGCTTTAAAAGCACCACCAATAATAACGGCTACAGCTAATTCAACGATATTCCCACGCATTAAAAACTCTTTGAACTCTTTTAACATTCGTTTTTCCTCCTTTTATAAAAAGTTACATAATTACTCTTAATAGAATACTAAATTTTGATTCAAAAAACAAATAAAATTATGTTATGTTTCTATGTTTTTCTTATATAATTTTTTGGAGGATAATTTTCAACGTCAAAATCAACGGTCTCTTTTGCGGATAACCGCGCTAATAATTCGCCAATCCACACTCCACTCGTCAAACCAGAAGAACCCAATCCACTCGCCACAAAGGCATTCGAAGTTTCCGGAACTTTCCCAAAAAATGGTAGAAAATCGGAAGTATACGCGCGTGTTCCTACACGAACCCCACTTCGTTTCGCGGCTTTTAACGCTGGCAAACTTGCACAGGCTTCTTCATACATGCCGTCTAACAAGGCTTCATCTGGCGTCAAATCGAATCCTTTCGTATTCTCATGCGTCGCCCCAACTAAAATCTTGCCACCTGGAAACGGTAGGATATCAATCTCCCCATGAAGCATGCACACCGGCCATTTTGAGGTATCTTCACTCGTTTCTAGTTCCAATTCGATCAATTGCCCTTTTTGCGGACGCACATCCACATAGTAGTCGAGTCCTTCTAATAATTCCTTGACCCAAGCGCCACTGGAGAGAATTACGGCATCAAAAGAATGAACCTCTTCACCGGCTACCACTCGAATGTCTTCGCCTTCTTTGGATAAAGAAACTTTTTGACGCTTCACGGTAGCTCCGTTTTTTACGGCTTGCTCTAGAAGGAGGGCTACAAGTTTTTCTCCATCCACACGACCGCCACCGCTACAATACAAAGCCCCATCTGGATTCGCCCATCCTGGGATCACCTTTGCGACGTCTTCTCTAGATAGCGCCTCTACTTCCCCGATCATCGGCGCATCCACTCGGCGTTCAATCGCCATTTCTTCCACTTTTTTGAGTTGTTTTTCAGTATGTTTGAAAATATACGCCCCAACTTGTTCATACGGCAAATATGTGACTCCATCCGCACGTAATTGTTCCATTAAAAGGGGATAATACGCTGCCCCATGCGACACGAGTTGGTACCAGTCTTTATTACGGCGTTGGGATAACCACGGACAAATAATCCCCGCTGCGGCCTTGGTGGCTTGACCGACGCCCGCATCAAAAACGGTCACGGCGATTCCTTTTTTACTGAGTTGGTAGGCCGCCGTTGCCCCTACAATCCCAGCTCCTACGATTGCTACTGATTTAGTCATCTTGTTCACTCCTAGCTGAACTGTCTCATTTCAAATTGCCCTTGTTCTTCAAACCACTCTGCTACTTGCAAGAGCAGTGCCTCTTGCCCACGAGCTGCCATGAACTGCACGCCGATTGGTAGGCCTTTATCACTAAGATACACCGGTAAGCTAATCGCAGGCGCACCTGTAATATTCGATAATTGCGTAAATGGCGTCAAGGCCAAGGTACGATCAAACATCCGCCAAATCACACTTTGTTGCTCAGGGACGCTGAGTTCTTCGATCTGGTTGAGCGCCTGACGAACCGATTCCTCCATCGGAAATTGCGTTTGAAGAGGCGCCACATCACTGACGGTCGGCGTTAAAATCAGGTCAAACTCCTCATGCACCTTCTCCATCGCATGCGCGTAAGTATCCCATTTGGCAAGAGCCACACTGTAATCTTTGGCAAGAATGTGCTGCCCGGATTGATAAATGCCCCATGTCATCAGTTCCATATCGTCCTTAGTCAGCGCTCGTCCAAGACTGGCTTCCAAGCCTTGCATCATCGCTGCGGTCTCGACACTATTCATTAAATAGTAATTCTTCATCACTTCCACACCGTCGACAGGCCAGCCGATGGGTTCCACTTCACAGCCGATGTCTTCAAGGAAATGAACCGCCTTACGTAGCGCGGCTTTAGCTTCTGGAGCAACCACGCTCTCAATTGGGGATTTCTCAATGACGCCCACTCGAAGCGGACGCTCTAAACGGACTTCCCACTCGCGAATCAGTGGCGCTAAAAACGGACTATCCTTCTGCTCAACTTGTAAGGCGCGCAACAGTTCACGCGTGTCGCGCACACTCTTCGTCATCGCAAAATTCACCGAAGCCCCTTGCCAGCCACGATAGCTACCAGGACCGACAGGAATTCGACCCCGACTCGGCTTCAAGCCTAATAGTCCTGAGAAACTTGCGGGAATACGAATTGAACCGCCGCCATCACTGGCTGCTGCAATCTGCACCATGCCGCTTGCAACGGCTGCCGCTGCACCACCGCTAGACCCACCAGCATTGCGTTTCAGGTCATAGGGATTATTCACCGGCCCCCAGAGCTTAGCTTCCGTCATATTTTTAAACCCAAACTCGGGAGTATTCGTCCGCCCCACGATAATAAACCCGGCCTCTTCCAGACGCTTCACAAAGTTGTCGGTGCGTTTCATTGGGATGTCCTTTAACAGTTTACTTCCGCAACTGGATGGTTCCCCCGCTTGATTTTGCCCGAGGTCTTTCAATAGAAGCGGCACGCCTCCAAACGGCAAGCCCTCAAACGAGCGCGTCTTCGCTTCTTCTAGCGCCCGCTCTGCTTGGATGTGAACAACCGCATTCAACTCGGGATTGAATGCATGGATTTTTTCTAAACTTTCTTGTACTAATTCAACCGGAGAGACTTCCTGATTCCTTACAGCCTCTCGCATCTCAATGGCGTCTTTCCACATAGTTCCACGTCCTCTCTACAGCTTCATTGTACAAGGAAAAAGAAAGAGGGTAAAGGGGCAGTTCGTAAAGATTCTCTTTACTTTTCATTCTAATTCCTAGCAAAAAAGCGGTATTTCTACCGCTCTAACTTCTAAAGCTTCATCCTAATACTTCATAAGGATTGTTGTGAAAGGGAGTGGTACTGCACTCCCTCTTCATTAAAGTTCTCTGGATGCAACCATTTTTCGAACCGTTCCTTTCGCTTAGGCCACTCTTGATCAATCATCGAATACCAATCTGTATCTCTAGTTCGCCCTTTATAAACGACGGCTTGTCTAAATCGCCCTTCATAGGTAAATCCTAGACGTTTTGCGGCACGCTTCGAAGGTTCATTGAGCGCATCACATTTCCATTCATAACGGCGATAGCCCATCTCTTCAAATACATACCGTGCCATTAAATATTGCGCCTCTGTCGCAATTCTGGTTCGCTGTAACTCGGGTAAATAAGTCACCGAACCGATTTCGACCACTCGGTTTGCTGTATCCAGGCGCATTAACGCGAAGGTTCCCAGCGCCTTTTGGGTATTTTTATCCAAAATTACATAATAAAATTTGGAGGAATCTCGTAATAAACGCTCAAAAAGCTCGTCCCATTCGGCTTTATTGGCAACCGAACTTCCCGCTAAATACGTCCACATGTGCGCAGGAGTATCTGGCCCATAGACAGCATATAAAGCTTCTTTATGCGACTCGTTCAGCTTCTCCAAGCGCGTATATCTTCCTTCAATGCTCGCCGCCGTTGGAAGTACCCCTGGAGTAAACCCAGGAACAGCTTCCCCAATCACTTGTCCAAATTCATTTGTCTTCATATCCTCTTCTACCTTCTATCTGTCAGTCTCATCACTTCTTAAAGTACCTTATTATACCACTTCTTTGTAAAAATGAGGACTTCCTACTCTACTCTTCCTCTGCTGTCTCCACTAAATAGAGCTCCTGGAGGTCGCTGATAGACAGCCACCTTGCTTCTGCCTGCGACTCCACGTAGACGGCTTCGCCGCTCAATTCCACAGGCACACCGACCACCATTTCATGCCCTTCCTTCTTCTTCACGCGAAAACACGCCAGTTGCCGGTGAACATAGAGTTGAGTCAGCAGCGTCCATTTTTCCTCTTTCGTGAGGCGACTCGTGTAATGCTCCATCCGCTTCTCCTTGGCGATTTCACTCGTATGTTCCGACAAGAAGAAGCCTTGCCACTTCGCCATGCCACGGTCTGTATATTCTCTGGTTGCTTTATACGGTAAATACATACGCATATTCATGTCAATCCATCTAACCCTCCTGCCGAATGCCCTCCGACGAGCTGACTGCGCGCCTTCACGCGGGACGATTCCAATAGAGAGTTCGCCTTCAAGAGCGAGGTGAAGCCGAATTCGTCGCGAATCGTATCGACGGCCTTTTGCAATTTTTCTTCCTTTTCGACCTGCTCGTAATCGTCGAATAATGAAAATACCGTAATCGCCTCATCTACGAGCCCTTGATAGGAAATCCCTACTCGACGCACCGCACCACTCGTATATTTCTGGCGAAACAAGTCCAATACCACTTCCGTCAGAGGCTTCGTTTGATTCGTGGGGTCGATTTTTCGTTGCGCCTGAATCGATTTTTTCTCCTCCGTTCTAGAGTACCCCACATGAATCGATACACAAGTCGTCTTCTTGCGGACCCTGCGCAGGCGAACGGCCACTTGCTCGGCCATTTCTCTTAAAATCAACTCGATATCGCCCTTGCGACGGTAATCTTTCGGCAAAATTTGCGAGTTCCCGATACCGTGTGATTTCACCTTGTAGGGATGATGGACATTGCTCTCATCGATGCCATTCGCGTGAAACCACAGCTCCACGCCCATAATCCCCAGATGCTTCTTCAATAGATCCGCATCCGCATGCGCCAATTCCTTAATCGTGTAAATCTTCAGCTGGTTCAGCCGCTTTTCCATACGACTGCCAATTCCCCAGAAATCCGTCATCTTCTCGATTCCCCAGACCTTCGTTTCCACGTCCTCGTACGACCAGTTGGCGCGCATATTCTTCGCACTCTTAGCCTCATTATCCAGCGCGAGTTTAGCAAGGAGAGGATTCGCATTAGACATCCCTACCGTTGAATAGAGCCCTGTCTCCTTCCAAATCGCCCGCTGAATTTGCGCGGACAAGAGGTCTAATTTTTCCTTTCTAGAAAGCGTCGGATCCGGGAAGAAATAATTCAAAGAAGTCGTCAAATCGACAAAGCCTTCATCGATGGAATACGGATAAATCTCACTCGTCGTGGCAAAATTTTGCAAAATACGCTGAATCTGCATATTAATCCGGATATACTCGGACATCCTTGGTGGGACAATGACGGTCGCCCTCGCCCACGCCTCGATGAAACGCACGAAGGCCGCATCCGTGGGGAGCCCTTGACGCTCGGCCTTATAATAGGAAAAGCGACGCGTATGAATATCAAACGGCAAGTCGTAGGTTCGACCGACATTTTTGCGCCCAAAGACTTTCTTGAAGACGGGAGAAGACGCCAAAATGAGCCCCTTGCAATTATCCGCGCGACTCATCACACACAACGACGCCTTGAGCGGATGCAGTCCTCTGGCGATGCACTCGACGCTGGCATAGAACGACTTCATATCGATAAACGCAATGTCGCTTCTTGGTTCCAAACTGTAGTTAATCAGACTCATCGAACACGCCTCCCTTCTTGCGATGTTTCGGTTTTAAAACGACTAATTTTTCACGTAGCCCCTAGAAACCTCTCTATAGCAACGTTTCTAAGGGGCTTGTTGTTGAATTTTTTCTCTTTTAGTGCCGAATCTGTTTGAACTACCTTAGTTATAACACGAACATATGTTCTCTTTCAAGCGAAATTCCTTCTCACTTTTCAAAAAATGAAGTCCCCCAAAAAGGAAATTTTTACAAGAAACGTTCTTGAATTTCCCCAAGCGTGCGAGTATAATTTCCCTTATGAAAAAGACCGCTATTAACTTAACAGACGGACCGATTTTGCGGTCCATTATTACATTTGCAATTCCAATTGTTATTTCAAATATATTCCAGCAACTCTATAACACTGCCGATATTATGATTGTAGGGAGGTTCCTTGGGCAGGATGCGCTGGCAGCTGTTGGGGCGACCGCAGCCATCTTTGAACTGATTGTCGGATTCGCACTCGGCGTCGGCAACGGGATGGGCGTCATCATCGCGCGCTACTACGGCGCCAATAACCATCGCCTCTTAAAACGCGCCGTCTCAGCCACCATCGTCATCGGGGCTGTCCTCAGTCTCTTAGTGGCAACCATCGGATTCTTCGGAATGTATCCACTGCTCGAGTTTCTTGGAACACCCGCTAGTATTATCGACCAGTCCTACGAGTACATCTCCATTATCGTGCTCGGAATCGCGGTGACATTTGCGTATAATTTATGCGCCGGGTTGCTGCGTGCTGTAGGGGATAGTCAAGCAGCCCTTTACTTCTTGATTTTCTCAGCGGTGGCGAATATCTTCCTCGATATTTTACTCATTACAACGTTCAACATGGGCGTTGCAGCAGCGGCCATTGCGACGATTATTGCTCAGGGCATATCGGCCGTTCTCTGCTTTATCTATATCAAAAAACGCGCCAGCTTCCTTATCCCGGCCAAAAGTGATTTTGTCCGCGACGACGAACTATATTTAGACCTCCTCAGCCAAGGCTTAGCCATGGGACTCATGTCATCCATCGTCTCACTAGGATCCGTGATGCTACAGACTTCCATCAACGCCCTTGGACCGGTCATCATCAGTGCACAAACTTCTGCCAGACGGATTTTTGCGTTCTCGACCTTGCCATTTGCGGCGATTGCGGCAGCAATGACGACCTTCACTTCGCAAAACTTCGGTGCCAACAAAGTGCACCGGATTGCCAAAGGGATTCGTCAAGGCAGTCTGCTGGCGTTTGGATGGGCGATTCTGGTCTGCATTATTTTATTCTTTGCGAGTCCATTCCTAAACGAACTCGTCTCTGGATCGAGCGACCCGCTTCTACTGGATAATGCCGCGCTGTATAACCGCATCGGATCACTCTTCTATGTACCGTTAGCGCTCCTTTTGATTTTACGAAATAGTTTGCAAGGGCTTGGGCAAAAGGTGACGCCGCTTGTGTCGAGTTTTATCGAGCTGGCAGGGAAGGTGCTTTTCGTGGTGTTTGTGATTCCGCAGGCGGGGTATCTTGGGGTGATTTTTGCAGAGCCGATCATTTGGTGCCTGATGGCCATCTATCTTTCCTACGCCTTCTTGCGTCATCCGCTCATTAAAGAAGTAAGGCATGAAATATTTTGATTGAAAAGAGACAAAATAAAATCCTCGGTGTCTTCATAGTGTTGGACGCCAAGGGCTTCTGTTGACCTTTCGGATATCTTCATAGTAAAGGAAATAACTGTACCGGCAAGAGCCGAAGTCTCTTTGCCTATCGAACTTCAAAGGGCGTCATGTTGATAAAATCAACTGACGCCCTAATTCAATTTTTGATTATTTCCAAACTTTTTATTCATTTTAGTTTAGTAATAGTTTTTATTATTTCATTTTCTTTTACTTTGTTTACCCCTAAGTCTGTTCTCATTGCATTTATTAGAATTTCAATATAATGTAAAGTCTTCTCGGTATCTTGCGGATTATCCGTGTTATTTTGCTTAAATGTATTCCACGCTCTAATTACAGAGGGAGATCCCCACAACAAGATACTAGATTGGAATTTATTTATATTTTTAATAATCCTCTTTTTATCCATGTCTGGATTGATAATCATTAATTCATACATAAATCTCAGGAATAGCAAATACGCATCTTTCCTCTTCTCAGAAAGATATTCTTTTCTTTTCATGTATGCGGAATATACAACCCCTGCGATTGAAACTACACCTGTCACAATTGCTACTTTAAAAACACTATCTAGATTTAACACATACTCAATAATATTTGGAATCAAAATTATTATTTCTAAAATACCAGAAATCACAAAAACAAACGCTACAATATTAAGCAAATATTTAAAAATGCCCCAACTAATGAATTGTTGAACTATGGATAATACTAGCATAACTCCAAAAGAACCAATCACTATTACCAATATCATATTTTTCTTACTCTCCAATCAAAGTAATTTTTTTATAGTTCGGTAAAGAATCTGAGAATGTATTAGGTATAAAAACATTGAATAAAATTTTATTTTTATCTATAAACATTCTTGAATCTCTTTCTTTAACTTCAACAGCTTGCAATCTTATTCCTCTAGGTACTATTTCATCTTTTCCATACATAAGTTTTGCCCTATAAAAATATTTTTTTCCAGTTTTTAATACTTCCATTTCTAAATAACTTTCATAATAGGATTGATTATCAAAAAATTTCTTTCCCCAATATACACTCCCTCTATTTGATAACTCCGTTTGAGGATAAATATTATTTACATTATAATAATTTAGACAAATTCCCTTAACAACTCCTCGAAACAATCTTTGTGCAAGAATATGTCCTGAATGAAATATAGTAGGTTTATATCGTTTCTTTTTACTACGTTTACTTTTTCCAAGAGTACTAGCATCAACAATTCCGTATCCACCTACAGCCCATCTTTTATCTAAATCTTTAAATGCCGAAAAATAATTGGTATCATTAAACACCTGTATATCTTCATCTATTACTTTATTAAATTTTTCATCTAAGTCATCTATATCTTTAACTAGACGCATTGAATAATTTACTAAATCAAAATTCTTACCATCATTGGTGATTCCTAACTGCTCCCATAAGTCTCCTTCTTCAATTAATTGTGTTATTAGCTTTTTATAAACACTACACATCTAACGCCTCCTTTTGCTCATTATATCACTAGGAATTAGTCTTTAATAGCTCTATTTCATCATAATTCTCTACAACACCTCTTTTTTTACTAAGAATTTGTCGTATAATGAAAGTAGCTAAATTAAAAAACGGTGAGGAGATTATCAGATGAGCAATTATATAAAAAGTAATCAAGATCGATGGAATAATGTACAAAATACCTATACTGAACCATTGACACATGAAGAATTAGAAGAAGCTAGAAAGCATCCCATTTCTGTTGCGTTAACGGTTGGGAAAAAAGTTCCGGAAGACTGGTTTGAAAAAGCCAACGGGAAAAAGATACTAGGATTAGCGTGTGGTGGCGGGCAGCAGGGTCCCGTTTTTGCTGCAAAAGGGTATGATGTCACCATAATGGATTTTTCCACATCACAATTACAAAGAGATGAGATGGTGGCTGAAAGAGAAGGTTTAACAATCAATACCGTTCAAGGCGATCTGACAAAACCATTCCCATTTGAAGATGAAACGTTTGATATTGTTTTTAATCCCGTTTCAAATGTCTATATAGAAGATTTAGAAAACATGTATAAAGAAGCCGCTCGCGTATTGAAAAAAGGCGGACTGTTAATGGTCGGGTTTATGAATCCTTGGATATACATGTACGATGCTGACGTTGTATGGGACCAACCTGATGAGGAATTACTGTTAAAATTCTCCATCCCTTTTAACTCCAAAGAGCTTGAAAAGGAAGGTAAAATCACCATCAATCCAGAATACGGATATGAATTTAGCCATACCTTAGAAAGTCAGATTAGAGGACAACTGAAAAATGGTCTCGCGATGATCGATTTTTATGAATCGTGTGATAAAAGGAATCGATTATCCCATTATGGGAATGACTATATCGCTACACTCTGCGTTAAACTGTAATGTGATAGAATATACTCGCATACATTGAGTAAACAAAAAGAAAAGAGCATTGGATGGTCTAGATCCAATGCTCTTTCTGTGAAGGTATTTATTATCTACCCCTTCACTATAACATACTTCTTTTTATAATCAAGGAAATCGATATTCAGTTAGAAAAGGCTAAGCGACATTCTCGCTTAGCCTTTTTTTCTGGTTGAAAATATCAAAACACCTATTCAACACCTGCTTGTGAAGTGTTATACTTATGGTAGGCAACTGGCCTCGTTAGGAGGTGAGGTTTTAGTGGAAATATTCACTTTATATTTCCTTGCCCCATTACATGTGGGACTAATTTTAATATTAGTGGAGTATTTGCTGAACTCTAGCAAGAAAAAATAGTTGCCTTAGCACCAGAACGTTAGATACTATTTAACGAAAAAAAGAGCATTGGATCTAGACCATCCAATGCTCTTTCTGGCTTTAGTGCTTTGAAATATTCACTTTATTTCTTGCACCTTTAATATACCATAAATTTCTTTAATGTCAAGGTACGCTCCATTCAAGGTAGAAGACCGGTGAGATTGCACTCATACACGAAGAAGGTGTGCCAGTTTAAAAAAAGACAAAAGACCCTCAGTTCTATAGTGTGAATGGTAAGAAGAGCAACCAATGTGAATTACTGACTCTAGGGTAAAACCCGTAGAGTCAGTTTGAAGCTTGGTAGGAGCCAAGATGTAAGCTTGGCCCGGTGCCTTACCATCAACACTATGAAGCAACCGAGGGTTATTTTTGTCTTTTGCATTATTTTTGAACTGACACAACTTCGAGCTCGCCGTTTTCGTTCTGAAGGACGCGGAACACAATCTCATCGCCTGCTTTGAGTCCGCCCGGGTTAGACGAATCCATCAAGAGAGTGCCAAAGCACTGGTTGCCTTCCACGCGCGAGATGCGGACCCACAAGCGTTCTGGATCTTTGCTCTTGTCTTCGTAGTAGACGGCCACGCCAAAGTTATCGGGATGCGCGCGGTGGCGGAATTGGTCGAGGCCTTGGAAGGTTCGTGTCTCTTCTTTTTCCTTGCTTTTCGTATCATACACTTCCGCAATGACGCGTCTTGCACGATCTACAATATAGGAATCGACTTCAATCCATTTCATCGAACAGAAGTCGCAGTCATCGAGGTTCGCCAGACGAATCAGATACATCGTCTCTTCTGGAATGAGGCGCATGTCTAGCGTTGATTCTCCCTCTTTAGCCACCCATAGCGGTTGGAAGGAAACGCCAGCCTCCTCGTCGATATAGCCGTAGAGGACGAGCCCCGTATCGCCTTCCTTGGCCACTTCTGGCATCACGTCTTCAATCAGCGCCACGCAGCGAACGTACACGAGTTCATGGTAGAAACTTCTAAACGAAGCCTCTTTGACGGGTCGCATTTGTTGTGCAATCGGGATTTCGTTTGAAAATAGCTTCCCTTTCATATCAATCCCTATCGGAAATCCACATCGTTCCATCCAATCCTCACTCGTCACTTCCGGAATCGGTTCGCCAAACGCTTTATTCAAGAAACGACTTCTACAATCGTCCACTAAGTTTCCAGGAAGGTGTATCGTGAAATCTTCTAACCATTTCCAACGATAATCGTCCGGCAAATGCAAGAGCAGAATCTGCGTCTTGCCTTCATGCTCGTAAATGTCCAGCACCTTAAAGTGGCTGTCGCGGTTGGCAATACAGAGTCCCCAGTTGGTTCCATGTTCTGCATAAGACAAATCCATCATATGGTTCGATAGAATACCATAGCGGTGAGTCGTCACCATGCCCCCAACGCGACTCGTCGCATCGGTAAAGGCGGGATTACGAACGACCTCCCCGACTCTATAACACGCCACTTCTTCAGGCGTGAGGTTAATATCTCTAGCAAACAGCTGCAATCCCGGCAGCATCTCATTCATTAAAGTTTCGAGTTGTTGTTTTTCTGTCATTCTACTTCTCCTGTCTTACCACGTTGCGCGTGATAATGTTTCGCTATTGTACGGCTGGAGGTTCACGGTGCTCGACTTGATCGTTCCATCCGCGTTCTTCACCGTCTCTGGAGCTGTTTGGCCGATTAAAATCACCTTGCCATTGCCGACTTTGGCAAAAACAATCACCGTCGTTCCTGATGCGGACACATAGCACTCCACGATTTCATAAGGGACGTCGCCTTGTTTAAATGTGAGATCTCCCCATGTAAACTTCGCCTTCATTCCCGCAACCGTCGCATATTGGAAGAGCTGATCTGGAACGGCTAAATCATAGAACATCCGCTGCGTCGCCGGACTCGTGCGCTCATAGACTTCGCCTTTCTTACGTGCGTAAATGGCCATTACATCCGCAATCGATGGGTTACTTTGGGGCGCTTTTTGCTTCCAAGTGACATTATTGAGGAATCCTGCCCGGAGATCCGCATTCTCCACTTCTTCAAAGTTCGCATCCTTCAGCGTGTCTCGCGAGACAGAACGGGCCTGTAAGAAAATCGGTTCATCACCCTTGTAGCCAAAGAGATACGCCTGCTGGTTGGTGTTGTCGATATAAGCATCCACGATGAGAATCTGATAGTCATTCGACGTCACCTTCCCCATCATATTCCAAGAGGTAGCCTCACCGTTCACCTTCGCCGCTGTTAAATCCAGCCCTTCTTGCAGCGGTTCGTAGTGCTGGTCTCTTCGTTTGTTCCACTCCTGCATAAATTTGGCAAATCCTGTTGAATTGTGCTGAACGAGACGTTCCAAGTCCTTATAGTGCTTCTCGATCATCGCCTTGTCGCTTGGATGCGCAGTAATCAACTTCTGACTCTCCTCGCGAGCTGCTTGCAAGCCAGACTGGGCATCGGCATCCTTAGCAACTAGATTATACGCTAAATGCAACTGTTCAAAATACGACTCCTGCACTTCTTGCACCGTCGTCTCTGTCACGGTTGTCGCTTGAGCGGTAGTAGGTGCCTCGGTTGTCGTCACCGCCTCATCAGGCTTTTTGTTGCATGCTACAAGCGCCAATACACACAGCGCTGATGCAAATAATTGTCTACCCTTCATCCTCTCTCCTCCAATCATGAAAGCCTTCTCTTGTCATGAATATTATAGCATAGGTGGGAAAGAAAAAGCATTGGAGTTTTAGTCCAATGCTTAAATACAAATTTAACTGTATAACTTTAGAAATTATAATCATATCTAGAGCAATACGGAAGTAATTATTTTTCTTGTATTATTTTATTGTTAACTTTTAAATATATTGAGATAACCCTCTATTTCTTATATTTCTTCATTATTTCATCGAAAATAAGATTGTTCAACCATTTACTGAAATTAGAATTATTTGTCCATTGCCCAAACAGCTCCATATTATCTATCATAATAATTCGGAAAACTTCTTTTAATGCCGATTGATACTCTCTTTTTATATTTTCTAAATCTGAGTTTTTAAGAGCGTTTTTGAACTTTTCATTTTTCATGACCATTGCAGGTAATTCTTTAATTTGCCTTGCAACATTATCTTTATCTTGCCATTCTATATTCCCAAATATATCATTAAATGTAGACACAATATTTTCTAACGAATCTAATTCTACTGAATTTTTCTTCCCTGCTCCTATGCTCAAACCTTCAACCTTACCATCTTCATCCTCTAAAATGATATCGATAGTCTTTTTCTTTTCTAATCTGTAACTTTCTAAATCTACAGACTCTAGAATTCCAGCTGATAAATCTTTTCCTTCAGGAGTTGGAAGTCTATGAATTAATTGTTCAAAGAAAATCACTTTTTTCTCCCAATCAACTTGACCTATTGGTAGGATAGACGCCAAGAAATTATACGTTCTGATAAAAGATTTCACCCCACTCTTAAACTCTACTTGATCATCTTCACTTAAAGATATATATCGTTCTACGCATTTATCAACAATACTATCAATTGAGCTTCTTGGACTATTATTTAAGAATAATTCTACAAAATTATCTACTTCATCTTCTTCATAAACATATTTGCTATCGAGTAATGAGAGTAAATTATGAAGCTTATTCGGATCTGTTTCCTCTTCTAATTTTGTTTCTTTATAATAGGGCTGAAATGCTTCCATTATATGTTCAGGTTGATTTGCAAAGTCAATTACACAAGTGTCTATCTTATACTTTGCGCTTCTATTTAGTCTAGATAGCGTTTGTACAGCTTTTACATCATTCAAAGGTTTATCCACATACATTGTATGTAAGAGAGGTTCATCATACCCCGTCTGATATTTATCAGCAACAATTAAAATTCTATATTTATCCTGTTTAAATTTCTCAGTTGTTTCTTTATCAGAAAATCCATTTAAACTCGTTTCTGTGACAATCTTCCCGTTGTATTCTTTCTCACCTGAAAAAGCAATTAAAGCTTCATATCCAGTATTTGAATTTTCTAACAATTCTTTTACTATATGATAATACTCGATAGCTCTACGAATACTCTGAGTTATAATCATTGCCTTGGCTTTTCCATTAATCTTATTCGTTGTGTTTGTAAGAATATGATTTATCATAACTTCCGCTTTTTCTCTAATTGGAAATTCTTGTCCTTCTACATAGTTTCTAATTTTCTTCTGAGCTTTTCTCTTATCAAATTCTGGATTATCTTCTACTGTTTTATAAATTTTATAGTAGTTTTCGTAGTGAGTATAATTTTTTAAAACATCAAGGATAAATCCTTCTTCAAT
This sequence comes from Granulicatella adiacens ATCC 49175, assembly GCF_025150565.1. Taxonomy (NCBI): domain Bacteria; kingdom Bacillati; phylum Bacillota; class Bacilli; order Lactobacillales; family Carnobacteriaceae; genus Granulicatella; species Granulicatella adiacens. The sequence continues at coordinate 1,749,026 of NZ_CP102283.1, forward strand.
AGCTTGTTTCATAGAATATAAATCAAACACACTTCCGAACATCTGAATTGTCTTAGCTTTAGGAGTAGCTGTAAACGCAAAAAAACTTGCATTCTCTGGCATCTTTCTTGCTTCAATCAATTCATTCAGCTTATCCTCAATTTCAAACTCTGCCTCATTGCCAAGGCTACCTGAAACAGCCATATTTAATGAAGCTGCAGCTTTTCCACTTTGTGATGAATGAGCTTCGTCAATCACAATTGCAAAGTTTTTCCCTTTTAAATCTGTACCTATTTTCTCAAGTAAATATGGGAATTTCTGAACAGTTGTAATGATAATCTTCTTACCATCAATCAACATATTCTTTAAATCTGTCGAAGATCCAGCGTGCCCAACAATACTCTTTTCATCTATAAACTTCCTGATATTATCATTGATTTGTTTATCCAAGTTCAATCTATCTGTAACAACTATGACTGAGTCAAAGGCTTTCTGACCATTATAATTTACTTCAACCAAACGATAAGCCAACCATGTTATAGAATTACTCTTACCACTTCCAGCACTATGTTGTATTAAATATCTATTACCTACACCATTATTCTTCACGTCATCAACAAGTTTTGTGACAACCCTATACTGATGGTATCTCGGGAAAATCAAAGTCTCCGTTTTCTTAACTTTATCTACCGAAACATAAGCAAAATCCCTTATCAAACTAGTTAATGTTTCCTTTTGCAGAAAATCTTTCCAAAGGTAATCTGTCATAGTTCCACTATTATTAATTGGATTTCCTGACCCACCTTGCACAGTACCCTTATTAAATGGCATAAATCTGGTGTTTTTACCATCAATTTTGGTTGTAAAAGTAATAAAATTTTCATCAACAGCAAAATGAGCAATACATCGTTTAAAATTAAATAAAGCTTCTTTAGAATCTCTGTCATTCTTGTATTGTTCTTCTGCATCCTTGTATGTCCAACCCGTGCTTGATGCTCTACTCTTCAGTTCCATCGTTATTACAGGAAGACCATTCACAAAAATTGCCAAATCCAGTTCTAATCCTCTATTTTTTTCAGAATATGTCAATTGGTTTGTAGCTGAAAAAATATTTGTGTTAAATTCATCATAAGAACTTGGTCTTTTAGGGTCTAAGGCATGATAAAAAATGATAGTCCCTGAAGATGGGTAGCACTTAATACCATTCTTTAAAACAGAAACAATCCCATTTTGTCTAATTGAAGTATCCAGTTGCTTATAGAACTTTTCTTTTCCACTTTCTGTATCAAGTCTTAATATATCAAACTCATTTGGCTGAGATATCTTAATAAATTCCAAAAGTCTCTTTTCATCAAAAGCATACTTTCTATTAAAAGAAATCTTCATCTCATCCGGTTTTATATATTTATACCCCTGATTTGAAACAAGATATTCAATAATATTATTTTCAAGTTCTGCCTCCATTTTTGTATCTTTAATCCCCATCGCCTATTCCCTCCACTTCATCAAGTTCTTCTTCATCATCTAAAAGAGTTACTTTTTCATATTCAGGTATCGCAATATTCCTCACATCAATTTTTCCAGTTACTACTTCTGAAATTAATGATTGTTTGAGATTTCCCAACATATCAATTTCTTTCATTATTTCGTCTATCATTTTTTCAGAATTATTAATCAATTTGGTGAGCTTATCCGCAATTTTGTGTTGTTGTTCAATCGCTGGTAATATAATGTTCACTTGTCCTAGTCTGTCCCAACTTCTAAAATCACTTGTATTTTGTCTGACACCATTTGAAAATGGTTTGTACATCTTCAAAAATGCTAATAATCTAAGATAGTAATAAACATACATCTTATCTTCTGAAGTTTCACATACATGAACAACTCTACTACATCTTCCACTATATTTTGATATACAGATAGCACCATGCCAAGTGTCCATTCCATGAATCATAATCTGTCCATAATTTACGTTTTGATACATATTTATATCATCTGAATATAACCCAATTTTTTTATCCCCACGAACAAAAGATTTTCCACTATTGGAACAAATAATTATATCAGAATCAGGGAGGGCATCATTCTCTATCTTAACTAAGATACTTTTTAATTTCCTTATTTTGAAATTTTTGTTTTTAAAATTGTAAATATTATCTTTAACAATCCATTCCTTAAAATCTGAATTTTGTAAAATCAATTTTTCATGAGAAGATATAATATATTTTCTTATACATTTTATCTTCTCTTTATTTATTTCAATTAATCTATCTATCTCATTGATTTTCCAATCAAGATAATTTGCAATTTGCTTTTGTTCATTTATTGGTGGTATTGGCAAAAGCTGTGTTTTCAATATATCCCAAGATATCCTCATTCTTACTGTATTCAGTCTTCCAGCATCAGTTTCAGACATCTGAATTCCTTTTCCAAGTCCCACTAAACTCCTTTGAAAGTTATAATTTCTAAATACATATTCCATATATCTAGTATTATTATTTTCTTGGCTTATATTAACTAAGGGATAATATACTGGACTTACCGCACCTAAATAATTAGAAATCCCAACAGATCCCGCAACAATATTCATGCAATTAACAAGAATATCTCCTGGATAACAAAGATTATATGATGTCAAATCTTCTTTTGGTTTATTTCCTCCTTTCTCTTTTTTGTCGGTGTATAAAGAAACACCATACTTTGCGCTTAAAGATAGAATTTCTTTTGTTTTAATAGGGGAATTCTTTTCTTTTCTTATCTCAAACACTTTAGCAATTCTTTTTACGTCCCAATGTTCTGGTATAGACTCTGACCAAGTAATCTCCGAATTACTATATTTCTCATACCTATTCATAAAGTCCCTCCAATATAGAAGCCATCATACCATCAGATTGTCTTTCTAATTCTTTAATCCTATCTACAATTTCTTCTACACTTTCAAGTTCTTGCGCCTTATAGAAATACTTTGTAAAATTTATTTCATAGCCAATCTGTGTTTTGCTCTCATCTACAAAAGCATCCACATGATATGGCAATACTTCTTGTTTGATAAACTCTTCTATTCCTCCTTCAAACGTCCTAGGAATAGTTTCTGTGTCTTTAAGATTTGGATCCACAATCACATTTCCTTTTGAGTCCTTTTGAATAACAGCACTCTCATCTCGAATAATCATATTGGCAAGCAAACCTGTTGAAACAAGCTTATTTAAACTCGCGCCTTTTACATTTCTCTTTTTTAAGTGTTTGTTAAAGTCTTTCTCAAAAGCCACATAATCCAGATATCTTTCATCGCTTTTCATTAACTTTAAGGTTTCCAAATACGCTTCAACATTTTCGGTCTTTTCAAGTTCTTTGATAGAGGAGGCAGTTCTTTTGATAAAACTATCCTCCAGTACTTTCTTATCTATCTTTCCTGAAAAAACTCCTATCTTATTTAGCTCATCCTCTATTTCTTTTATATTTTTTTCATTACATACTACTGCTTGTCTTAAAGGTCTTTCTACTATAACTTTATAATACCCAAACTCATCGTTTGAAAAAATCTTTGAGTACTCATTTTCTTCGAAATTCAGATATTGATTTAATATAAATTCCCTATCATCTTTTGAAAATTCGCAATTTTTCTTGCCCATATTCTTTCGCAGTGCAGTCTTGACGCCACTTGCATTAATAAGCTGAATTTTGCCTTTTCTTCTTTCTTCTTTTCTATTTGAAAGAATCCAAATATATGTTGTTATTCCCGTGTTATAAAACATATTTTCAGGCATCTGAATTATAGCTTCAATCAAATCTTCCTCAATCATAAACCTCCTTGCATTACTTGCTCCATTTCCTGCATCACCTGTAAATAGAGCCGAGCCATTATGAACTTCAACAATACGAGACCCCATTTCAGTATTTTTCATCTTGGAAATATTATTAAGTAAGAACAGTAACTGTCCATCACTTACATCTGGTATCATTCTGAATTCATCTTGTTCTTTATAATTTCTGACAAATCGAATATCTGTTATATTTTTCTTTGGATCCTTATCATTTCCACTTCCCAGAATAGCCAAATCTGTTTTCCACGTTTTACCATAAGGAGGATTTGATAACATGAAATCAAAATGTTGCCCTGAAGTCTTATCATCAGAAATGGTAGAACCGTAGTAAACTTGACTGGAATCTGTATCTCCACCTTTGATTAATAAATCAGCCTTTGCAATCGCATAAGTTTCTGCACTAACTTCTTGACCATATAAGTGAATAGATACATTTTTCTTATCCTTCTGAGCAAGCTCTTTTAATCTTTCTTCTGCAACAGTCCCCATACCTAGAGTTCCACATGCTGCATCATAAATTGAATAAGTCCCGTCCATAATTTTATTCATTATAGGGAAAATAGCAATATCTGCCATTAACTCAATTACATCACGAGGTGTAAAGTGCTCCCCCGCCTCTTCATTATTTTCTTCATTAAATTTTCTGATAATTTCTTCAAACAAAGTGCCCATCGCATGGTTGTCTAGGCCTTTTTTGATGATTTTTCCTTTTGAATTTATTTCATTATACGGGCTTAAATTGAGTTCACTTGATGTGAATTTTTCTATAACTGAACCTAAAATACCAGCCTCCGTCATCTTATTTAGCTGATTATTAAAATCAAATTTTTGAAGTATTTCTTTTATATTTTCGGAGAAACCATTTAAATATTCTTCAAAGTTTTTCTTTAAATTTTGTCTGTTAGTTTCATGCTTTAAGTCTTTTAAGCAGAAATTAGAAGTATTGTAAAACGGAAGGCCAACAGCTGTATCTAATGTTTTTGTAACATCCCATCCCTGTTTTTCTGCCATTTCTTTTACTTTCATTATGTTGGCTTTTTCAGGCTCTATAATAGAATCAAACCTTCTTATTACGGTCATAGGAAGAATTACATCTCTATATTTTCCTCTAACATAAACATCTCTTAGGCAATCATCTGCCACAGACCAAATAAAACTAATTAACTTATTATATTCAAGTGCATTGTATGTACTTTCCATTTACTTATTCTCCTTAATATCCTTATTTATACAAATCAAATCCCCAATATCTGTTCCAAGTTCTTCGCAAATTTTTCCAATAATCGTAAGTGATACAGCGTCGCCTCTGACCATTTTCGATACTGTTGTTGGGGATATTCCTGTTTTATCTATTAAATCTTTCTTTTTCATATTTCTATCAATTAACGTTTTCCACAAACCATTGTAATTAAACTTCATATTCTCACCTCTTTTTTCCAAAAAAATGGAGTTTTAATACATTCATCATACCATTTTCAACAATTTTATTCTATACAAATTTAGCTTGTCTAATTTAAAAATTATTATGATTTAAACTAAAAAAAGAGGCCCCATCATCTAGTTTAACGCTAGACACGGAAACCCTTCACTTAAAATCTAAACACGCCCCATTTCTATCCTTCTAATCTTAATTCTCATCATAGCTGAACACATCTACTCTACACGTCTTATAATAAGCAGCTTTTTTAGTTGTATACAATAACACACCTTCATTTTCAAACAGGTTAGATTCACTAATTTTATCCATGGCTGCTTCAGCGACATTTTTCTGTAATTCATCTTGAGGTCGTGCAATAGTAAGGCGTTTTGTTTCTCCATTACTTCCTTTGAAAACTAAGTGTAGTTTTTTGTCGACGATTGTTTCATGTCCCAAACTTTCCCTCCTCATTATTTTAGTAGCTTTTTTGCTCTCTACACTAATAAGAATAAATTTAGAGGTTAAATAGCTATGTACTTTGAAAAAATTTTTTATTTTCTACTCTTTTTAACTTTAATTTCTAACTTGTATCCACATCTTTCAGCAATATCCAATAATGTAAGTATCGTTGGGTTGTGTTCCCCGCTTTGCAGCCTTGAAATGTGAGAATTTGGCAGTTCAACTTCTCTCGCAAAGTCTTCTAAAGCTAATCCACTATCATTTTGAAGTTTTACCATCTGCAGTGCTACCCTTTGTAAAAACATAGTCTTTTCAAGATCTTTATTAAAATTCGGGTATTCCGATACGAACTTTTTTAGTTTGGAAGTTAGATACGTACTCATCGTCTGTTTCCTCCTTTTTCTTCTTGCATATTACAACCTCTAAATAACTTTTCCCTTTATAATGTACTCCCCATTTTTGAATCATTTCTTCAGTTACACCATCTTCTTCTAGCATTTTTAGCACCGCAGCTAATTTCACCATCTCATCATAATCGTAACTATCTAACCGATCCGCCAATTCTTTTGATGCTATGAACTTTCGCTTCATATGCTCCACCTCCCTATTCTAAAATTAACATATATGTTAATTAACAAACATGTTAATTTTGCTTTCTTCTGTTACTGTTTTGCTGTTTTATAAAAATGTCTCCTCTAAAATAGTTTACTTTTTAGTGTCCACTTTAATGGGAGCATATCAAAGTAAATTTCGAGCAGCTAAATATATCATTTGTTTTCAAAAAATTCTCCCGACATCCTTATTATTAACCCAATACTCTAATCATTATACCTGATTAGAGCATTGGGTCTCCCTAGTAAGATATTTTTATAAAACCGTTTTTATTTAATTTCAACCTGATACAAATCCTATAGCAATAATATTTCTATAAAAAACAATTTTTCGTTTTTTTCTGTCTATATGATATATCAAAAATATTATTGCATAGGTGAAAAAACATATGTGAATAGATTTAAAAAATGACTTAAGCAGATAACTACTTAAGTCATTCTATATTATTTAGCATTCTTCGATAAAACTGAAAGAATTGCATCAACATCATTTGAACTTTCTGTTTTTACCAAGCCTGTCTCGGTTTTACTAAATAGAGAATGAATTATTATAATCCTTTCTTCTTGCGAAATATCTGTTCCTGCATAAGTTAAAGCTTGATAGAACCTCGTCAATGCAGCTTTTTGTTCGTATTCAGTAGCCAGATGATGATTTGACATTACTATCTTTATCAATACTCTAATAATATAAACAAAGAAAGATATAATCGAAACTAATATAAATGATTTAGAAACGAAAGGAATTTCTTGTACTGTATCAAGCGAATATTCGTGTATAACAATCACTAATTCTCTTAAAGATACTACTAGTGCTACAACGAAAACCACAAGTACCCCCGTCCAACATCTCGCTAGTCTCCTATATTCTTCCGAACGATTATTCCAATGTAGTTCAGGTAATGCTAAAGACAGTTTGTTCTTATACGTTTCTTCTAAATCATTGAGTCTAGCTTCCTTTTCATCTTGCCAGACATTTATTAAACTACGAAATTCTTTCAACCCTTTAGATTGTTCATCAAACTGTTTCTGAATTTCGTTATGTTTTGTTTCTATAAAAGTTGTTATTTCTTTATATTGTTCATCTGAATCATCACTTATTTCTTGTAGTTTACTCTTTATAGGTAGCACTATATTGGTTTCAAAATCATCCTTACTTTCCTTAAGATCTGAGAGATGTTGTTTCAGCAGATATAGCGCAGGATAAAATATATATTGAGATGTACTTGATAGGGCATTACCTATTTCATGCATATTTTTGGATAATCGAATAAAATTACTTACTGCATTTTTAAGATCATTTGTTAAATATTGCGTATAGAATGAAACAAAGTTTTTTATTGCTCCAAACTCTGTATCTTTATCGATAGGTGAGCTCATTGAAATAATATACAAATATTTATTTTTCTCTACATTTTCTCGATCACTTGATATATTATTATAGAAATAACTATGTATTCTATCTAAGTCTAATTCTTCTATAGTTGATAAATATTCTCTTACCTTATTAATATTCCTACTTAAACTCGCCCATTCTTGAGAAAAATAATCTCCCGAAACTGAATCCCAATATTCAAAATTTCTTTTAGCAATTTTCTCTAATTCATCAAAAGTATATTCCTCACTCTGTCGATTATAATTGATTACATATTCTTCTCCTATCGAAAATCTAAATAAAAGTTTATCGTCCAAAAAATTGGATATCTGTTTCTTCGTAAAACTCATAAAAACACCTTTCTAAATAAAATCTACTATTTCTCTCATAATTCTAAATGCTTCTTCCTCTCCATAAATTAAACTTATCATATATAGTCTTCTGAAGTGCACCCCAAAAGTTAGACAGAAATTCTAACTTTTGGGGTGTTTTTTTATGAAATTAACTTATGAGGATAAAATTCAAATTTACGAACTCAGAAAACAAGGAGTTAGCTACGCACGACTTGCGGATACGTTCGGTATAAATGCGAGAAATCTTGTCTATATGATTAAATTGATTGATCGTTATGGTTTAGAGATAGTAAAAAGAGGGAAGAATATTTATTATCCTCCAGAAATAAAACAAGAAATGATTGATAAAGTCTTACATAAAGGTTTGAGTATAGAAAAAGTTTCTCTTGAATACGGTCTTCCAGGTCCTGCGATGCTTTATAACTGGCTCGCACAATACAAGAAAAATAAGTATACTATTGTTGAGAAAACAAGAGGGAGACTACTTAAGATGGGACGTAAGCCAAAGAAAAAACCAGAAGAGATGACAGAACTAGAACGCCTTCAGGCTGAAAATGAGTATTTAAGAGCGGAGAATGCCATTCTAAAAAAGTTGAGAGAACTCCGCTTGAAGGAGGAAAAAGAGAAAGAAGAAAGACACAGATTGTCAGAGAGTTAGTGCCAGAGTTTCCTTTAGATATTCTTCTAAAGATTATTAAACTTGCTCGTTCAACTTACTACTATCACTTAAAGCAGCTAAACCTAGAAGATAAGAATCAGGCCGTAAAAAACGAAATAGAAACTATTTATAACGAGCATAAAGGAAATTATGGCTATCGTCGTATTACTCTTGAACTTAGAAACCGTGGTTTCATCGTAAACCATAAAAAGGTACAGCGCCTGATGAAAATGTTAGGTCTAAGGGCTCGTATTCGCAGAAAACGTAAGTACTCTTCTTATCATGGAACCGTTGGAAAGAGAGTTGGAAACATTATTCAACGCCAATTTGAAGCTTCAAAACCGATGGAAAAGTGCTATACAGACATTACGGAATTTTCTATCCCAACAAGTAACAAAAAACTATATTTATCACCAATTTTAGATGGTTATAACAGCGAAATTATAGCTTATTCCCTTTCGTCTTCACCAAATTTAGACCAATTAAAAGATATGTTAAAACAAGCTTTTAGAGAAGAACAATACGAGAGTACTATTCTCCACAGTGATCAGGGATGGCAATATCAGCATGAGTTTTATCATAGTTTTTTAGAAGATAAGGGAATTCAGCCATCTATGTCCCGTAAGGGTAATAGTACTGACAATGGCATGATGGAATCGTTCTTTGGCATTCTTAAATCAGAGATGTTTTATGGCTATGAGCAGACATTTAAGTCTATAAAGGAACTTGAGGGGGCAATCGTCGACTATATTGATTATTACAACAACAAACGAATCAAAGTAAAATTAAAAGGACTTAGTCCTGTGCAATACAGAACTAAATCCTTTACTTAAATTAATTGTCTAACTTTTTGGGGTCAGTACACTTCATCTTTGATGATAATTTTGCTCTTTTATAGTATTACTTTGCTCTTATATTTATATTAATTTATAAATGTATTATTGAATCATAAAATTATTTACAGTTCAAAACTAATAGTATAATATTGTTTTTAGAGGTTGTGCCGTGCAAACGCACGGTCTCATGTGGCTACCCTTAATCGTTGTAATTTATTATAAAATGACCAAAACAGTAAGTTTTCAAAAAAAGACTACTAGTGAGGTGATTACGATGGAAAAAATCTCATTAATTATTTCAACTTTACAATTGCTAATTGATGCTTCGAATTTTATCATCTTAAACAATATTCAAAATTACTTAGATACGATTACACGATGGGTAGCTTGCATGGCAGAGCCTCTATAACAAAAATTTAAGACCAGGATCTTGAAACGCAGCCCAAAGCTTAGACCGAAAATCTAGCTTTTGAACTGCGCTTTATTTTTCAAATGAAATTTCTATAGTATTGTTTTCTAACAAAAAAACGAGGCGCTTGCCCCGTTTTCTCATATTTGTTCAATTTATATTAAATATCGTTAACACTTCATAATTCCAACGCTTTCTTCAATTCATCCACTGAGTGATAACCTTTAACGTTTGAATCTTTAGCAATCTTTCTTCCTTCTTCAATTGCTTCAATAGTTTCTTTATTATAATTATCCAATTTCGGAGAGGAAGGGAGTCCTTGCCCATTGATATCTTTATCGATTTGGATATTTAAATTTGATGTACTCATCCTTTCACCCCTTCTTTGCGTATATTGTACATCTTTTTCGTGTATTGTCAACGCTATGTCATAAATATCGGTTCTTTCACACAATAAACCGAGGCACTCGCCCTGGTTTCTCAAGTTTATTATATTCGAATTTAGTTCCCCTATTTCGGCACTACTTCTAGATAGTCGATCAGTGTCCAGACGAATTCGCGGCCTTTGATGCGGTTAATCGCTCCTTCGGCACATGAGATTTCGTCGTAGTGTTCTACCTTATCCTGACGGATGCCAGGTCCTGAGATGACGATTGGCACCGGCTCACCACTTGCTTTTGCCCCCAGAAAACAGAGATTTAGCTACTCACGACTTGCAGATATGTTCGGTATAGATGCGAGAAGTCTTTCCTACATGATTAAATTGATTGAACGTTATGGGTTAGAGATAGTTAAAAAAGGGAGAAATAATTATTATTCTCCAGAAATAAAACAAGAAATGATTGATAAATTCTTACTCGAAGGTTGGAGTAAAGAAAGAGTTTCTCTCGAATACGGCCTCCCTGCGCGTGCCACTCTTCACAACTGGCTCGCACAATACAAGAAAAATAAGTATACTATTGTTGAGAAAACAAGAGGGAGAGTACCTGAAATGGGACGTAAGCCAAAGAAAAAACCAGAAGAGATGACAGAACTAGAACGCCTTCAGGCTGAAAATGAGTATTTAAGAGCGGAGAATGCCATTCTAAAAAAGTTGAGAGAACTCCGCTTGAAGGAGGAAAAAGAGAAAGAAGAAAGGCGCAGATTGTCAGAGAGTTAGTGTCAGAGTTTCCTTTAGATATTCTTCCAAAGATTATTACACTTGCTCGTTCAACTTACTACTATCACTTAAAGCAGCTAAACCTAGAAGATAAGAATCAGGCCGTAAAAAACGAAATAGAAACCATTTATACCGAACATAAAGGAAATTATGGATATCGTCGTATTACTCTTGAACTTAGAAACCGTGGGTTCATCGTAAACCATAAGAAGCTACAACGCTTGATGAAACTGTTGGGGCTAACTGCTCGTATTCGTAGAAAACGTAAGTATTCTTCTTATCATGGAGAAGTTGGTAAGAAAGCTGAGAATATTATTCAACGTCAATTTACAGCTGAAAAACCGATGGAAAAGTGCTATACAGGCATTACAGAGTTTTCTATTCCAACAAGTAATCAAAAACTATATTTATCACCAATTTTAGATGGTTATAACAGCGAGATTATAGCGTATACTCTATCGTCTTCGCCAAATTTAAAACAAGTAAAGGATATGTTAGAACAAGCTTTTTAGAGAAGAAGAATACGAGAATACTGTTCTCCACAGTGATCAGGGGTGGCAATACCAACATGAAGCTTATCATCGTTTTCTTGCCAGTAAAGGTATACGTCCATCCATGTCTCGCAAGGGAACCAGCATAGATAATGGCATGATGGAGTCCTTCTTTGGTATCTTGAAAACAGAAATGTTTTACGGATTTGAGAAAAATTTCAAGTCTCTGGATCAACTGGAGCAAGCTATTACCGAGTATATTTTTTACTACAACAATAAACGCATTAAAGCAAAACTAAAAGGACTTAGTCCTGTTCAGTATAGAACTAAATCCTTTCAATAATATTTTTTGTCTAACTTTTTGGGGTCAGTACAATGACTCATAAATATTTTTTTGCAAGTTCAAATACTCCATGAGATTAATAACTTTATTATTTTCGCCAACTTTACTAATCGTATAAACATTCTCCAAATTTCTCAACATCAATTGAGAAATTTGGCTTTTTCCGTTGCTCAGTTAAAGCGTCCTTTAGTTGTATATTTCCTGTTAATATCCCTTTTGAAGCATAACATTGTTCTCAATGATCGCACCCGATTGTTGACACCCATTTTAGAACCTATCCTTTGATTTTCAATAAGCGTAAACTGTTTAATGTTACAAGTAAAGTTGCTCCCATATCAGCAAATATCGCTATCCAAAGTGTTAACCAACCGGGCATGACCAAAAGTAATGCCACTAATTTAATCGCCAAAGAGAAGGTAATGTTTTGCTTGATGATTGCTAAAGCCTTACGACTTAATTTTATTGTATATGGCAATTTACTCAAATCATCAGACATTAAGGCGATGTCAGCCGTTTCTAAAGCTGTATCAGTTCCAGCACCACCCATTGCTACACCAACGGTAGATGCCGCAAGGGCTGGAGCATCATTCACGCCATCTCCGACCATCCCCACACTTTGATGTTTTTCTCGAAGTTCTTTAATAAAATTAAGCTTATCTTCTGGAAGTAAGTCAGCTTTAATATCCGAAACACCAACTTGTTTTCCGATGGCTGTTGCCGTTCTTTGGTTATCGCCTGTTAGCATCACTGTTTCGATTCCCATATTGTTCAACTTGCCGATAACTTCTTTAGACGATTCCCTCATTTCATCGGCTACGGCAATAAACGAAAGAATTTCTTTTTCTGTTCCTAACACCATCACCGTTTTACCTTGAGTTTGCATATCGGCAATTTTTTCTTTTTTATCGCTTGAAATGCTTCCGTGTAATTCCTCAAAAAGATTTTGACTTCCCACATAATACATTTCATTATTTATTTTGGCTTTAACGCCTTTACCTGTAATGGATTGAAAATCCTCTACTGTTACTTCATTGAATTTTAATCCATTTTCTTCTGCTTTTCGCATAATCGCTGAAGCAAGAGGGTGCTGCGATCCTTTTTCAATGGCTGATGTTATGGTTATTAATTCATTTTCATTTCTACCATATGTCACAATGTCTGTTACAGCTGGAATCCCTTTGGTTAATGTTCCTGTTTTATCAAAGGCTATCGCTTTTAAGTGTCCTGCTGCTTCTAAATGGATACCACCTTTAATTAATACACCATTTTTCGCTGCATTTCCTATTGCTGTAACCACAGCAACTGGAGTTGAGACTACTAAGGCACAAGGACAACCAACCACTAATACAGCTAATCCTTGATAAATCCATTGGCTCCAGTCTCCGCCAAATAATGGTGGAACTACTGCAATTAAAAGAGCTAGTATGACAATAGCTGGTGTATAGTATTTTGCAAATTTATCGACAAACGCTTGAGAGGGGGCCCGTTCTGCTTGGGCTTCTTCTACCAAGTGAATGATTTTTGAAAGAGTGGTATCTTCAACTCGTTTTGTTACTTTAACCTCAAGTAACCCTTCTTCATTCAAGGTTCCTGCAAATACTTCATCATTTGTGATTTTCGTTACTGGAACACTTTCACCTGTAATCGCAGCCTGATTTAATGTCGATGTACCTTTAACCACTATTCCATCCATTGCTAACTTTTGACCGGGCTTAACTATCATGATGTCTCCAACTTGAATCTCATCAACATGAATCATCATTTCTTCATTGCCTCGTCGAATTAACGCTTCTTTTGGGGCAATATCCATTAAAGATTCAATAGATTGACGTGCTTTATCCATTGAATAACGCTCTAATGCTTCACTAATCGCAAATAGGATAACAACGGTTGCCCCTTCACCCCATTCACCAATAATTGCAGCTCCTATAATGGCAATAGTCATAAGCGTATTCATATCGAAATTTAATCTGCTTAAATTTTTGAGACCTTTAATAAATAACGAATATCCACCGATTAAAATGGACGCTGCATAACCAATTGTCGGTAGAACATGCTCTTCACCATACTGCTCTCCTAGGAACCAGCTAACTACAAGTAAAAGAGCTGATATATATACCTTAATGTTTTCTTTCTGCTTCCAAAAAGGTTCTCCTTCTACCCTTTGTTCTTTTTCATCTCGAATTTTTAAATTTTCAAATGCTCCTGCTTTTTCTAATTCTTCAATGGTTGTCGTCCCTTTAACATAAACTTTAGATGCTCCGAAATTTACTTTCGCATCCTGAACACCGGGAAGTTCTTTAACATTATTTTCAAAAATGGCTGCACAGTTAGTACAAGTAAATCCTTGAACACGATAGGCTTTCATTTCTTCTTCGAACTGTTTTGCTTTCCCACTAGACATTGATCTTCACCTCTTTCTTAAATGCCAATGCAATCATCATAATTTTTCTGATATGCTCATCATCTAATGAATAAAATGCAAGTTTCCCCTCTTTTCGAAACTTAACAATCCCTTGCTTATGGAGCGTTCGCAGGTGATGAGAGGCATTTGCAACCGTAACACCTATAATATTTGCAATATCACACACACACAGTTCGTCATCTTGACACAATGCATAGGTAATTTTTGCTCTATTTTTATCTGCAATAGCTTTTAACATTTGGGCAACACTAGAAATATCTACTGTCTGTAAATTACCTTGTATTCGATTGACCTTTTCTTCGTCATAACAATAAATTTCACAAGTATCTTTTTTAATCATATTCTCACCTCAATATCATTCAAGTATTTGTTTGAATATAGTATCACCCTTTTCATTAATTAAGTCAAGTGTTTTTTTGAGTGAATAAAAAAATTCATAAAAAAAGACTTGGAGTACCCAATTCTAATAACAAAATAACCAATCTGCATAAGACTTTAAGTACATAACATTATTAGTATTGAACTTGTTGAGGAGGTGCTCTATGAATCAGCTTGAATTTCAGCGTAATCACCTACAAATTTATCAAACAACTGAAATTCTCAAGAACTATTTATAATTCGAATCGGATTTTCCGGGACTTTTATCGTTTCAAGTGCCTTTTTATGCCATCTCCTTACCGTTCTTACATCAGCAAATAGAACTTCTCCGATACGCTACCAAGTATAATTATGAAGATAGCAATACATCAAAACCATCTGTTCGGCTGTGTCTTTGACGGTCATTAGCAAATCTCTTATCTCTAATAAATTCTAATCAACAGTACCACACACTCCACATGTGCTGATAGCACCCCCCTATACTATAGAACGAAAGACTGTTGATAAAAGCTGAAATGATACTGTGGAACGAAACTGTCCCATATCTAAAAAATCAAATTTCCACTAAAATCCTCTCAAACAGCTCTGTTAGTTTCTCTTTAGAAGAGAATCCACTAATCTACCGCTATTCGTACAAGAAAACTACAACATATTTAGTACAAAAATAGGAGTGATGCAAAAGACCACTCCTATTTTCTATCGTCTCATTATATAATTAAAATCACCATTTTATTGAAGCAACTAGATTCTTAGGAATTATTTTTTCTATAATATCTAATTGCGCCGAATGTACTGGTACTTCTTCCTTTTAAATGAAATGTTTAGGTTTTATTGGCTTATCAAAATAGATGGGTTTGCAAGAATATCTCTACTATCATCTACCCTTTTTGGGAGACGAGAATTTTAATCATCTCGTCCTGATAATATGTGCCAATTTTTGGTCCCAGATATTGTTATTTTGTTTCATCATTTCAGCCATGATTTTCAGCTCAAACTCTGCGCAATTATTCCTGGGTTTGAACTAGCTTTGCCAACAGGCGTTGCATTATTAAACGTTGAATTACCGGAGACCGTAATCAAGGCTAAATTACCAAAGCAATTCAGATCTTCATTTTCCAAAGGGAGCAACTCTGTTGGATTTTGCGGATAGATATGAAGAAAATTTATAATTTGTGCATTTAAGCCCTTCAAAGTCTTCAACTTTAAACATTAGCGGCTTGTAACTTTCAAATCGCTGATTGATGTTGTCATTGTATATCATTGTTGAAAAAGCCCACTAAGCACCTACGATTAGTACGAGTACAGTGAGCACAATCATTCGTACTCTTGATTTTTTTGAGTTTCTCATTAAAAATCGTGTTGGTAGAAAAATCGTCTACTTCTACCAACACGATTTTACAAAGAGCCTGTACTTACATCTCTTTTTCTCCTGTAAAACTATTGTATCTTGATACTTTAAGGAGTTGCAATCAGTCAATCTGTTACCCATTATTTTTTGGATCTAAACTTAATAACATCGCATTAATGGCGACGATGACTGTTGACACAGACATTAGGATTGCTCCTAATGCAGGGCTTAATGTGATACCAATAGGAGCCAAAATTCCTGCAGCTAGAGGGATAGCTATAAAGTTATAACCAGCTCCCCAAAATAGGTTTTGTTTCATTTTACGAGTTGTTTTGTGTGCTAATTCAATGAATGATTCAATATCTCCTGGATCGGATTGAGTCAATATGACATCAGCTGAATCCAATGCAACTTGAGTTCCAGCACCTATAGCTATACCAACATCTGCTAAGGCAAGAGAAGGAGCATCATTTACACCATCACCTACCATGATAACTTTCTTTCCTTCATCTTTAAGTGTTTTAACCAACTCATATTTGTCTTGTGGAGATTGATTTGATCTATATTCAATCCCTAAAACTTCTGCTGCGCCTTGAGCCGCTTTTTCATTATCACCTGTTGCCATAATTGGTTGAATATTGTTCTTTTTAAGAGCTTTAATTAACTCTTTACTCGTTGGTTTTAATTCGTCCCCTAAAGCTACAGCACCAATGGCATCATCGTTTTCTACTAAGACACTAAGAGTTGCTCCTTTTGGAATATCCATATCAAGATTACGTCCATAGGCTTTTTGACTGATTAATTGGTAACGGTGCTCACCTGCTTTACCCTCTACTCCAGCACCGGAAATCACATCAATCGAATCAAAAGATGCTAGACGTATATCTTGCTGCTCGGCGAACCTTATAATTGATTGAGCAATTGGGTGGCTCGATCCTCCTTCAATACCTGCCAATAAGGCAATGATTTCCTCTTTTGTATATTTGTCATTAAGAAGTTTTACATCTAATACTTTAAATTCACCAGTTGTTAAAGTACCCGTTTTATCTAAAATGATCACATCTGCATCTTGAGCTATTTCTAAGGCTTGGCGGTCTTTTACTAGTAAGCCACGGCTAGCCCCTAAGCTTGTGCTACGGGCGGTTACCAATGGAATAGCCAGACCCAATGCGTGCGGACAAGCAATAACTAATGTAGTAATAGTAAATATAACTGCCGTTGGGATATCTCCAATAATCATCCACACTACAAAAGCAAATAGCGCGACAATAACAGCAATATAGAAGAGCCACCCTGCAACCTTTTGCGCAATATTTTCTGCCCTGGAAGGCTGACTTTGAGCTTGGCTAATTAAAGTCTGTACTTGAGAGATAAAGGATTGATCACCTGTCTCAAGCACTTTAATATAAAGTACCCCTTCTCCATTTGTTGAGCCCCCGATTACTTCATCGCCAGGGCCTTTTTTTACTGCTTTTGACTCCCCAGTTAGAAGAGCTTCATTTAAACGTGATTCGCCACGCTCGATAATCCCGTCTGCTGGCACATTTTCTCCGGCTTGAACACGAATTAAATCACCTATCTTTAAGTCAGCAACTGGTCGTGTTTCAATTGAATCGTCTTCTAATACAACGTGAGCATCTTTCGGCACTAACTTAGCCAATGCTGCTTGTGCGTCTCCTGCTTCTCCAATAGCTTTCATCTCAATCCAGTGACCTAATAGCATGATTAATAGTAATGAAGCAAATTCAAAGAAAAAGTCCATCACGTGTCCACCCGTTACGTAGGTAATGATCACAGCATAAATACTGTATAAATATGAAACACTTATACCTAAAGAAACGAGTGCCATCATTCCAGGTTTTTTTTGTTTAAATTCGTCAACTGCACCTTGATAGAATGGACGTCCACCATAAACAATTAATATAGTAGATAAAATAGCTACTACAATATCAGAATATGGAAAAGTAAACTGGAATGGTAGTTTAAATCCATGCAAAGGGGAAAAGAACATAATAATAATTCCTAGTGGCAATGACTTTAAGAAAAGTTCCTTAAAGCTTCCGTGATGATGGTGGGCATGCCCACTGTGTCCTCTGTGATTATGCCCGCTGTGATCATGCCCACTGTGCCCGCTGTGATCATGCTCAGCATGATGTACTTGATGTTGATCCTTATGGTATCCATGTTCATCTGTGATTCCATGCTCCTGTTTTAACTTATCCATGTCGTCATAATCATGGTGATTATGGGACGAATATCTGTTGTCATTATTCATTTTAAATTCCTCCTTATACTTAATGATGATGTAAATGACATTCGCATTGTCCTTCTGGACAATTGCAATCCACTTCTTCTACTGCGAAAGATTTTTTCATCTCTAATATTTTTTCTAGTCGATCTATATCATCGAAGCTTAAAACATGATCTTAAATGATGCTTCCTATTACATTTCCGACTTTCTTATTGCAAATACGGTTAAAAATATCTTCTGCATCTGTGATATAAGTATTAAATTCTATTGTGCTCATTCTCCTTTTCCCTAGTTGTTTACAGATGTGAACAACTATGTTCAAAGTAAGTTTACTATTGTAAACGAATTGTGTCAAGTCTTTTTAATAAATGTAAGCATCTTGTTTTTTAAATAAATATAACAGCTATTATTGCCTTTGTTTTCCTATCTTTACCCAATACTAATTATAAGGTTACCATTGATTTATTTTTATTGATTTTAGAATTCCTTATTTTTAAAATTATATTTTCTAAATATGATGAACACTATTGAGCAATTTAATTGTTTATCGTATTTAGGAAATCAAGAATTGAGAAAAAGCGGAAAAATAGAAAAAAACCTATACACACGGAAATTATCAAATCTTTTGTTCTGTTGTTCTAAATATTCAATTTTACCGACTATTAATTGTCTTAATTTCATGTCTTATTAATATCCTCGAGTTCGAGTATCTAAATATAGAAAAGGTAAACTGCTACAATACCTAGTACCCATCTATTTGATTTCCTACTATTCGGAAAAAGCCATTTCAGCTTTTCTATGAGCAAGGATTTTAGCTTCAAGTCTTCTTTCTTCCTTGAGATTTTCTAAGGACTTAAGAAGGTACGCTAAAGGGGATTCACTGTCATAGGATATTCGCTCAATAACGTTAATTATTTCTCGACTTGTTATATAGCCGTCAGAGAGGTATTGTCCTATCATCATTTTTTGTTTATGAGTTAGACTATAATTTTAAAACTCACCAGTGAATAAATCTTGTTGGCAAAATTTACCGTTATATTCATCAGCAATTACCTGCAGGAGAGAATAATATTGAGGGTCAATATATTTTTCGGATTTTTCAATAGATGAGATATTATCAGCTCTAGTAGACGAAGAAAATTCTTTAGAATTTTTTGAGCTCTTTCTAGAACTAGTATATTCACTTAAATAAGTCTCATTGTCTTCAGTATCATTAGGGGCTGATTTTGACACTAGCCTCGTGTTATTTTGACATCCTCCTGGTATAAATTTGACACCACTCTAGATTCTACATGGGAATCTTCAACTTTTTTGTTATTTTGGGTAAGGAAGTTATCCTTCAATTGACCTAGATATATACGATTTTCCAAGTTCCCAGTCTTGGTCGTTGATTGTTGAACGTCATAAATTAAACCAAATTGTGTTAATTCTTTTTTCATTCTTAACAGAGTAGACTTAGAACAATTTAAAATATCCATCAGTTTAGAATTGGAATAGACTAAAAACACATATCCATATCCATCTTCATCAATCCAATTATTTTTAAAAGACAAACTTAATCTATCTTTTAATACTGCATAGAAGACTTTGGCATCTAATCTCATTTCTTTGTAAAGATCACTCTCAAAAAGTATTTTAGGCAATGCATAGAATCTTTCTGAAGTTTGATATTCATCGACACTTATTAAATTAATATTTTCCATATTATTTTGCCTCACCTACTTTTAACATCATCCCACCTGATTCGGGAAATTTAATTAAATTGAATTGCTAAAGCTCTTTGAGAGACTCTTCGACTTTGGAAGGTGACCAACCAGTATCTTTCATCAAAGAAACAATAACCATGTTTCTTGACTGTCTTTGTTTAGAACGTGTGTTTTTTATAGCTTGATGTCATAAAATATTTTCCTTTCGGGTAGTAAAAAGTAAACAAAAAGAGAACGATTTCTCGTTCTCTTAAATTTATTGAGTATTTTTCTTATTTCTCAAAACTCTAGACACTTACCGCGCAGTATGTGTCTGAAATTTTGAGAGGAGTCGAAACTGGAGCTATACTATACTATAAAAGTGGACAGAAAATTGTGTGTTATAATCTGTCTATTAAGACACAAAATGAAAGGATTTTTATGTCAGGTTTTAAACGTTACGACGAGGATTTCAAACAATCGTTCGTTAATCTCTATCAAACTGGTAAAATACAGACTGAATTTTTTTGAATATTCTTCTTTAAATTTTTTACTGAACAACATTTTTAATATTCTCATATCCTTATCCTCTCCTCGTAATTTCTATATTAGAATCTTACACTTAAATTGTGGGAGCATTATGAAGATATAAAATATTATTTATTATTCTACTTTAATTTGTCCCATCATACCTGCTTCTTCATGTTCAAGAATGTGACAGTGGTACATATAAGTACCCTTCTTATTAAACTTAACTATAAGTCTTACTTTTTCGTTAGGCTCAATATATACAGTATCTTTCCATCCGCTCTCCTCTGGAGAAGGCGCATTACCGTTTCTTGATAGAATTTGAACCTGTGTGCCATGAATATGGAATGGGTGCCCCATTTCATGCATCATAGATCCTGGGTTTGTAATTTCCCAAATCTCTGTATCTCCAAGCTTCACTGTTTCATCAATTCTATTCATATCAAACTTTTTACCGTTTATTGATACCATGTGACCCATACCTTGAAGCTCAAAGCTTCTTATCTTAGTAGCTTGTGCTTCTGACATTCTTTCTATATTCGTTAAAGTGCTAGGTACTTCAGTATCATCTTTCCCATCGCCTTTAACATTAAAGGTCATAATGGCTTCCTTATTACTCATAAGTGATAGCTGCGTTCCCTTTTCATACTTTGAAAAGTCCACTATTATCTCTGCTCTTTCCCCAGGTGATAACATTATATTTCTCTTGCTAACCGGTTTTTCTAAAAATCCACCATCAGATGCTATTTGATAGAATCCATCTCTATTATCTAACTTCAAATTAAAGTTACTTGCATTAGCACCATTAACTATTCTAAATCTCATCTTGACTCTATTAACCTCTAAATTAGGTTTAATAGCTCCGTTAACTATGATAGTATCCCCTGTTGCTCCATCCATCATATTTGTATTATAAATAAAACTCCCGTCCTTGCCAAAGCTTCTATCTTGAATTACTAAAGGTATATCATTTACTCCATATTCCTTAGGAATATTTAAGCTTTTTGATACTTCATCATCCACATAGAATAGTCCTGCTAAACCTTTATAAACTTGGGTAGCAGTATTTCCTCCAAAGTGCGGATGATACCACAATGTTGCAGCCTGTTGATTTACTGTAAAACTAGGCCCCCAAGTTGTTCCTGGTTCAATTCCTTGATGAGGGCCCCCATCCTTTTCTCCTTCTACCTCTAGTCCATGCCAGTGAACTGTAGTTGCTTCTTTGAGCTTGTTATTTACGTGCATATTTACTTGCTCACCTTTACTTACTCTGATGACAGGGCCTAAGAAGCTTCCGTTGTAACCCATAGTTCGTGTCTTGGTATTTGGTAAAAATGAAGTTTCTCCTTCTTGAGGTTCTAAAGTAAAATCCGCAATATTAGGATCTGGATTTTTATCCTCTAATAGTGGTGGTATAGGAAGCGTACTTTTTGTTTTACTTGTTTGAATATCTATATTAACTGCACTCTGGTTTATTTTAAAATAACTAATCATTGGTTCTAAAAATGTAATATATCCAACTGCAGTTAATACGACTGTAAGTCCAATACCTAATAACATATGTTTATTCTTACTCATTTTTATTCCTTCTTATGTTAATGATGATGTAAATGACACTCGCATTGTCCTTCTGGACAATTGCAAGCCACTTCTTCTACTGCGAAAGATTTTTTTATCTCTAATATTTTCTCTAGTCGATCTATATCATCGAAGCTTAAAACATGATCTTCAATGATACTTCCTATTACATTTCCAACTTTCTTATTGCAAATACGGTTAAAAATATCTTCTGCATCTGTGATATAAGTATTAAATTGTATTGTGCTCATTCTTCTTTCCACCTAGTTGTTTACAGATGTGAACAACTATGTTCAAAGCAAGTTTACTATTGTAAACGAATTGTGTCAAGTCTTTTTAATAAATATAAGCAACGCTTATAGCTTTTTATCTCTCCACTTCTATCCCATAATAATTTTCATAGTTTTTCCTATACTGAACAAGGTCAGAAAATTGTTCTTTATTCAAAGAATACTCTTGCATAAGGGTGTTCTTTTTTCTTGCAATTTATCGAGTTTTGATAGTATTTCTTTTGTTTTTGGTAGCTTTTTATAGTTTTCTAAAATTTCTTTAGTGGCAATTTTATATACGGAAAGTTCGCTATAATACTCCTCTGCAAATTGTTCATCTTCAGGATTTCTCTTGTGGTATTTATAGATTTCACGATACTTATTTATAGTATTTATATTTTCCATATCTTGAGATAAACTCTTCATTTTAGTTTCAATGTTCTTTATTTTATGTAACAAATCTTGTCTATCATCGGCAGATTTTTTGATTAGATCATCGAGCTGGGTAATGGAATTAATGCCTTGTTTTCTTAATTTAATTATTGAATCTGCCATTGTTTTGATATTATGTTTTCTTGCCCAAACTTCATAACCTTTGGCACTGAACCCCGTAAATGAGAATTAAATAAAAACACCTCCAAGTTGAATTGAAGTGCACCCCAAAAGTTAGACACAAAATCTAACTTTTGGGGTGCACTTCACTTAGCCGGTGGTTTTTGATTGAAACTATACAAAAAACCAGAGCCCTCGCCCTGGTTTCTCCTGTTTGTTGTATTTAATTTTCTATGTCGCTTTTACTTCATCCCATTAAAAATCTCATCGGCAATTTCTAGTCCAATTTGTGCTTGTTGCTCTGCTGTGAGGGAGTGTCCGGTTTCGTCTAGGGTGGTTAATCGTGCGTCCTTGAGGGTTTTCACCGCTTTTTTGGAAGCAGTGATGGGCACGATAAAGTCATCCGCGCCGTGATAAATATGGACGGGTGAACTAATCTTGCCCAGTCCCTCATACGCGTCGATTGGATAGACGTCGGCTAAGTATTTCTTGCTAATTTTTGTCCCTAGAAGATTAAACGTTTCAGGGGCTGCGTCTAGGCTCGCGAAGGTACTTCTGATATCGTCTGGTAAGGAGAACGCTGGATAGAGCAAGAAGACTCCCGCTAAATTTGCCGCCTCTTGCGCCAAGAGTGCCGAGACGAATCCGCCTTGACTGCTTCCCATTAAATAGAGTCGGTCCGTATTGACAAACGGGAGGGAACTTGCAAATTGCAAGGCATCTCGCAAGTTTTGCACTTCGGTTAGAACAGACATTTCCGTCGTGGCCCCCTCGCTTTTTGGAGAGGAGGAAGAAGATCCACCGGCAAATTCAAAGCTGAACACCGCCACCCCGGACTTCGCCAAGGTTTTCTGTACTTCTTCATCGTGCTCCACGCTGGCTCCGAGTCCATGGCTATAGACCACTAAAGGAACTTGTCCTTGAACATATGGAATGTACGCTCTGGCATAGAGTTTCTTCCCGTTACTAACAAAGGTGTATTCCTTCACGGTATAGGTACCGTCTGCTTTCACTTCCACGCGCAGGGCTTGCGTGGTCTCTTGAACGGTTGTTGTCGTAGGAGCCTCCGTGTTTTCTGTCAGTAGTCCGCATGCTCCTAGTAGGAGTACCGCAAATAGTGTTCCTAGTAATTTCAATCGTTGTTTCATCGAATTCCATCTTTCTTTTCTGGTAGAGGGTCTTTGCCCTTTTTAGTAGTCTACCCGCTTCCCCTTGAAAGCTCAACTGTTCTGTTTGCAAAAAACGACCGCAAGACATTCCCGCAGTCGTTTTCATTTATACTAAAAATTCTAATAATTCCGCGTAGCTACGGACTTCCACGGTTGGTTTTACCGCCGTTCGGTTCTCCTTACGCGCTAGGTTCATCCAAATCGTGTCGATTCCCGCATTAATCCCGCCTTGGATATCGGCTGTGAGCGAATCCCCAATCATCACCGCTGTCTCTTTGTCGAAATCCGGGATGTCTTTTGCCACTCGTTCGAAAAAGAGCGGACTTGGTTTTGCGACTTTTAATTCTTCCGAGATAAATACTTTTTTGAAATACTTCGTAACCGGAGAATGCTCCAAGCGACCCTTTTGAATCGTCGTGATGCCATTCGTAGCTGCGTAGAGTTCATATCCCGCCTTGGTAAGCGTATGTAGCATTTCCTCCGCACCATCGATCGTTTGCCCTTGCGTGGAGAGGATGGCCTCATATTCGGATGCTAATTCGTGGCCATCTTTTTCCAAACCGAAATGGTCGAATAACTTGGCAAAACGCGTCCCCACTAACTCTTCACGGGTGATTTCGTTTTTCTCCAGCGAGCGCCACATCGCACGATTCATCGGAATGTACACCTCAATATACTTCTCTATCTCACTGACCCCTTGATTCTCCAGCAATTTCGTCAGCGCGTAATTCTCCGCCGAATGAAAATCCCAAACCGTCGAATCCAAATCAAACAATAATGTTTTGTAGATCATCTACCTAACCCCTTTACATTGTTACCTTATTCTTTGTTCAAACTGATATTCCGTTTGCAATGTTTTTAAAAAGCCTTCTAGTCCTTTTACAAGGGTGCGATTTGTCTCGAGTGGTTTCTTTTTCCCGAGAGTGATTTCTTCCTTTGCCCGTTCCACTAAAGCATTGAATTCCTTCTTGAAAGAATGACGTCTCCAGAAAAAGACAGCTCCTAGAACGATAAAAGGAACACTCCATAACAAGAAATAGTAGTTCGTGATGATTACTAAGGCTTCGATCACTCTCCCAACACCCAGTTTAGGAATGAATTCCAATTCACTCCCTATCAACAAAAAGAAGTATGTATTTTGTAAATAGACACCTGCAAAACAAAGAGCGAATACGGGCCATAGTATACGCGCTATTTGATGATCTTTCGGTAAAGGTGCTGCATCTTCTCTTTCAGAAATCACCTTTTCCAATAATTCTCGGAGTCGGTTGGCTGTTTCTTGTGTGACTTTCTTCTTCATTCTTACTCCTTCTGTTTTTAAATCTCTTTATTTTAAAGTAGCCTTATAACCCATAAGTTTTGTATTTTTTAACGAGGAACTGAGCGTGTTTGACGTAGTCGTTCTCGTTTCCGTGAAATGCCTTCAGTGCTTCTTCGGCAACCGGCAAGAGTGCGCGGATGTCTTTTTGGATAAAGAGCCGGTTACGTGTGTATAGCGCCGTTGCAAAAAAATTCCTAAAATGGGAATCCTCCAGATGAGCCATAAATAAAGAGTGGCAATCATCAAAAAGGCAAAATACAGTAAAGGTGGCATAATAATCGCAGCCACGGATAACAGGACGGTTCCAAACCCCGTCAACGATAAAATGATTGCAAAGAACGTCAACAACATCGAGGCTACTTTTCGTATCTTTGCATCCGTATACGGAACGGTTATATTTAAATTCTCTTCTATGACTACTCTTTCTAGAGGAACTTCAATCGACTAAGTTGGTCTTCAGAAAGTCTGTAGTAAGACTTGATTATTTCTCGGTTTTCTTCCATCCTAAGTTCTCTCCCAGGATATAATATTTCGACTCTAACACTTGCATCAATCTTTGAAGCTGCTTGATTTCTCCCGGAACATCCTCCACAGCAACATTCTTATACAGTGCAATTTCTGCTCGAGCGATCTCTATTAGTTTAGTAAAAGCGCTTCTTCGATATTCATGAACGCTAGAAGAGATCCCAAAATATAACACCCATAGCATGCCGATTGGAAGCCCAAAGAAAGCAAGCACAATCATGGCATCATAGTATGATTTAGTGAATAACCCTATTATTGGAAGAGTGACAACCAAACAACCGAACAGCACTATATTATGAATGATACTAATCAGAAAGCATGGCACACCTTTTGGCAACTTTGTGGCGTCTTGCTGTCGTTTGGATAAAATGGTCACAAGCTGTTGTCGTAGTTGAGAAATATCTTCTTGTGAAACGTTTCTATGAAATAATCGTAATAATGACTTTATACCCGGTTCACGTGACTCTTCGATGTTGAACGCATCATCATTTCCAGACAAATACTGCTTTAATGCTTTCACACTGTTTGGAAGTTCTTCGTCGGTGAAGTTTTGCCATTCCAAGACTTCTTCTTTTGCTCTACGTAAAATATGTGCCTGCTCTTCTTTAAAAGCCATACGTTCCCATAGAGAAAGTCCAACTCCAACGATAAAAATAAATACATATATTCTAAAGAACGGATTAAACTCAATTTGATCCTTTAAAAATTCTAAAGGATGTGTAACCAACCTCTGAAACAAAAATTCAAAACCTGGTAAAGAAAACAGGAAGATGAATGCAGTTAATATTATCAAGAATATTTTTAAAATGTTTTTTAAGATAATTGGCATTACTGAAGCACTAGGAAGTGCAACCACTTCCCCTGAACGTTCTCGAATCGCTGCCATTAGAAATTCTCTTAGTTGCGCCAGCTGAATTTCTTCAATCCGTTTTTTCTTATTCATAGATCCCCCTAAATCCGACTGTTTATTTCTTTTCATCACATAAATCCATCTATGTCATATTCTCTTCTAATCCCTTTAAGAGATCCCTCAATTTTTGCCTCTGCTTAATGTTTTTAAACCGTCATTCCGTATGCTTGGCTTAATTCATACACACAATCATCCAACTCTTGAATCAACTCTTCTGAGAGTTCTAACTGTTGTTCCTTGATTCTTTTCGCATCCTCATCCGCAAGTTTTAATAATTCCTCAAACTCTTGTTGTGCTTTCTTCTTTTGGAACTGAAGGAGTAATTTATAACTAATGATCATTCCTAGAAGAAGTATAATGAGTATAATAATTCCCTTTTCGAGGGTAAAAGATGCAGACGCTCTAAATATCAAATGATGCCATAGAACTAAGCAAAAAATAACATCTGCTATCACTATCCATTTTTGAACAAGTTGTGGAGTTCCCCATTTCGATTCCGGTATGTCTGTTCTTTTTGGGTTTATCTTTCGTAAAAGCTGTTTTAATCGATGGATTCTGAAATCTTCTCTTTGTTTTTCATTTTGATTAAATTCTGTACCCTTTTTCATAACACTCATAAAATATTTTAAAGTTACAATCTCCTGCGGAAGAGAATCTTGAGGTATATTTTTTGATCCATTAATAATAATATTTGCAGCATTCATTAATCTATCAGTTTCTCTTTGCTTAGAAAATCGAATAAATCTGTTGCTAAAAATAAGTACCAAAAGAGGAAACACCCAGCAGATCAATACGATTGGCCATGCCATTAGATTAGTGAATAGTATATACCTTACCCCCTCTATATTTCCTAGTAATAAAACCACTACAAAAGTTAGTGCTACTAGCGGAAAAGCAGTGATGCAAAGAATGCCAATCATTATCAACTTGCCAAGAAAAAGACCCTCTCTCATTTTTCTCAATGAACGCGGCAATGATTGTACCTGACTATTCTCTAGAGAAACCTTCTTCAATAGGTCCCTTAATCGACTAAGCTGGTCTTCAGATAGGTTGTAGTAAGACTTGGGCATCTCTCGGTGTTCCTCCATTCTAAAATTTATCCTTTTTTAAAAAGATTCCTTTTACAGGTTTCTAAGACAAATCGTAGTCTAATCGTAACTCCTCTAAATGATATTTTAATGCTTTTACAGAATGCGGAATCTCTGCAGATGGAGTGTGTTCCCATTTCGCGAGCTCTTCATCCGCTCTTGCAATCACTTCTCTCACATCTTGTTTTTGAAGGTGCAGTTGCAAGAAATATAAAAAGAGCATCACTATTGGAAGAACTACGATAATATAAGGTTCATGTTGAACATATTCCAGAGCATACTTCACAGCGTATTGATTTCCTTCATACCAAACTTGCACGAAATGAAAGAATCCTCTTATTTTATAATTTAATGACCATATATTATAGATTTCGACAATCATTAAAATGTTAAAAAGTATCTTTGGAATATATCTATACGGTCGCACTTCAATCGTCTCTTCTTCCATACCAGATAAAGCCGCAACTTCATTGACCAATTGTTGTAGTCTATCAATTCTTCCCTCTTCAAATCTTCTTTTCATCTTTTATTCCCCAAAATTTATTTACTTCCCTTGTCATTGGTTACTTCTGTTTCTAACTTCAACTCTTCCATGTAGTACAGTAGTCTTTCCGCTTCTTTACTCATTGGAATCAGCGGATCTTCTTTGTATACAGAAATCTCTTCCTCGGCGAGTTCAGTTAACATTCCAAACTCTTGATAATAGGACTCTACCCTGAAATAATGAACCAAATAAATGACCCCTATAATGAGGAGTAGCGTGCCCATCCCTAGTAAAATCCCAAAAAGTAAAAACGGCGGGAAAAAAAGCCCCATCAGAATAAAAGCTCCTCCCGACTCAAAGATGTCTGGATTCATAAGTAGCGAACCTACTAAGATAAATTCTAGTGCAAGAACGAGGCCTCTAGAGATTCTTCCATCCTGCGGCAACTCATTCTCACTATTATTTTGCATCATCACCGCTGTAAGCAATTCCCGCATCCGCGTTAATCGTCTTTGTCTGATCCCTTTTCTAAATAATTTCATTTCGTATCTCCCTAAAATTCGAATATCTTCTTATAATCCTCAATAAGAAACTCTGCGTCTTCAATGTCGCTTGTCATATTTGTGCGGTTGGTTTCTTTTAATTTTTTCTCTAACATTTTCAATATAGTAAATTCTTTATTTAAGGTGGAGCCGTAACGTTTTGACGTTGTAGCTCCGAAGCATACATTATGTACTTTCCTCATTAAATAATTCTATCATCTATTGATAACGAGAATTGCTTATATTGTACCATAAACATAGGAAAAATGAATATGACAAGATAGTTAAAAACCTTTGTAAATAAAGCTTAAATCAATCTTCGAACATTTAAATGTGTTAAAGATTTATCGATATGGTATGATAAAAAACAGAAATATCCTAAATATAAGAGGCGCGTTATGAAAGAAAATGAAGTTATTTTAAAAAGGCAATCTACTCGAATATTTTTCAAAAATGGGGATACGGATTTTTTCTTTAATTGGTTGTTAGGTATAGGAGAAGTTTTTGGTTTTTCTCACGGAGAACTTTATTATCTTGCCCAAGAGTTGGGCAAATCACCAAAACCTGATAACTGGAAAAGTGTTTTTTTATCGCATGGAAACTATCTTGAACAAAAAGTAAGTCATTCGGGTTTGAGTGAGCAAACAAAGGCACAATATTATCTAGCACAGACCTATTCCCTTCGTTCAGCAATTCAGTTTATCAATCCTTTTTCTGACGAGTATTTGCCTACCGTTCATAAAATGGAGACGGCGTTTTCTAACGCCATTCAATCACTAGGAGCCCCAGTCGAAGAATTATCGATTCCTTATCAAGATTCCTATTTGCCGGGCTATTATCTTCACAGTGGTAATCATTGTCCAACATTGATTATGATTGGTGGTGGAGATACCTATCGTGAAGATTTATTTTACTTTGCTGGCTATCCAGGTTGGATGCGAAGTTACAATGTTTTAATGGTTGATCTACCTGGTCAAGGGTCCAACCCTGGCAGAGGTTTAACCTTTGATGTAAATGCCTCTATTCCAATTTCACAGTGCATAGACTGGTTAGAAGGAAGAAATCCTCAGCTGAATCATCTAGCCATTTATGGAGTTAGCGGAGGGGGATATTTTACCGCACAAGCTGTCGAAGAAGATACAAGAATCCATGCATGGATTGCAAGCACTCCTATTTATGACGTTTCGGAAATCTTTAGAAAAGAATTTGGGGCAGGCCTAAAAACTCCAAGTTGGTTAATGAATGTCCTTTTAAAGTTAGCTGGAAGTCTGAATGAGGCTGCGGATTTAAATCTTAAAAAATATGCTTGGCAGTTTGGTACTTCTGATTTTAAGAGTGCTATTAATGAAGTGTTTAAGCGTGCAAAGGTTGTGGACTATCAAAAAATTCAGTGTCCTTGCCTATTTATCATGGGAGAGGGTGAAGGCGCCGAATTACAACACCAAACCAGAGTGATTTTCGAAGCACTTAAGTCTAAAAATCCGCAAACTAAACTTCAAATTTTTGAAGCGGAAAGTGGTGCGGATGCTCATTGCCAAGTCAACAATTTGAGACTCGCTCATAATGTCGTTTTTGATTGGTTGGACACCTTATTTGAATGGAATCAGAAGGGATAAATTAGATTTATAATCCTGATTATAGTCCTCCTAACAATAATGTTTGAGTAGCTGTAACATCCTTTTGATTGAGTAGTTACGCTATTTGATTCATCTTAGGCTAAGCAGATAAACAGAAAACTAAAGTCTTTTGTTTATCTTTGCATACTTCCGTTCATCAAAATTACCTTTTATAGTTTCGTCGCAAAAAACGGCTTTCTTGTGGTGCTACATGCACTTACAAGAAAGCCGTTTTTATTTATCTCTCTATGTTTAGACCTCTATGATTCCTAATCCTAACTCTGGCGCTTGCATGTTCATTACCTTCAATCTGATGGTTTGTTGAAGGTATTTTTCAATTACATTCAAATACTCTTCGCCCAAGTATGTAAACAAACTCCCTTTACAAATCCATCCTATCAATGAATTTCATACCTTCATAAGCTGTTCTTTTCATAGTTTGCGATAAGAAACTCCGCGTCTTCGATGTCATCGTCCATATCTATGCGGTTAGTTTCTTTTAAAATCGCCATGCTCTTCTTGGCCAGCACGATGAGTCCACTGATTTCTTTTTCATAAAATTTTTGCTTTAGAAAAAGAAGTAGGCACCAAAGGAAGAAGAGTGGAACGGCAAAAAACAAGACTAAAAGCGAGATGGAGACAAATCCCGGCTCCTGTGCTACACGAGCGACGAGGGCCATTGTCGGTGCTTTGAAGATTTCGGTCTTGATAAAGAAATAGCCTAGAAACCCCGTAATAAATCCAATCGTAGCCAGTTTTTGTTCTGCACGCTTTGGTTTCGCCTGTGTGACACCTGCTTCTTGCGTCAATATGTCAGTCAAATAACGAAACTGCGCTAACTGTTGATTCGTAATGCGATTATGAAACGAAAACTTCATCTTCTTCTCCTCCTAAAATCCAAATCGGTCCTTATAATCCTCAATCAGAAATTCTGCGTCTTCGATATCCTCTTCTAAGTCGTCGCGTCCAGCTACTTTGAGCGATGCAATCGCACGTTCCGCAAAGGGTATCAGTTCGCCAAGTTTACGTGTCAGTACTTTTTTAGACCAGATTCGGTACAGAAGAAAAAAGAATACCAAAAATAAGGATAAAGAAATAAATGGGAAGATTAGAAAAACCACACTATTTTCTTGGGCGAACTTACCAAGAAAATACTTAACGGGTAGCCCAAAAATCCCTGTACGCATCACTAGGATGAATAAAAACATGCCCGCAATCATTTTGATGAATGCTATTTTGTCGACTAGTCCCGGTAGTTCATCATCCATTCCCGCCTCTTTCATTAAGTAGCTTGTCAACTCACGGAAGTTCACTAACATTTTTCTCGTCGCAACGTCTTTAAATAGAAATTTAAACATACTATTCTCCTCCTAGAGCGATTCCTTTTTGTGCCAAATTCTCCACACATTCTTTGTAATACGCATCATCATGCTCTTTGTATAACGGACTCTTCCACTCACACGTCACAACTTCGGTATACGGCGGACACACTTTTCCCCGGTACGACGCCTCTTTCCATAGAGGGGTCACATTATACCCACGGCGCTCCATTTCATCCATAATCAACGTATGGTACTGATAAAGCACATACGGGCTATAAGTAAACACATAGTCCACCGTTGCGTGCTTCTTGCCCCATCCATTTCCTCTAAGGGCACAACATTCACGGTGTTGCCCCAAGAGTTGCGGACGCGGAAGCTTTCCAATCAAGTCTTCATGCCATAATCTCATCCATCTTCCTCCTAAAATCCAAATCGGTCCTTATAGTCCGCCATCAGGACTTCTACATCTTCGATATCCTCTGCCAGTTCCGTGCGCCCCTCTTCCTTCAAGCGAGCGACCACCTGCTCAGCAAAAGTCACTAAGTTTTTTAATTCTCGTTTTAAATCCTTTTGAATCCATAATTGATCTAAAAATAAGACCAAGAATACACAGAGCCCCATAAAGAGAGCGGGAATCCCGATAGAAAACCATCCAAACTGTTCCAACAATGTCTGAAACGGAACCCACGTAAACGAACTCCGATAGAAAATAATGGCAAGTGCCAGCACGACAACCGTTGGCACAACAGGATTTCGTTCCACTTTAGCCGGAACCTCCTCTGTCAACTCTGCCTTTTCAGCTAAAAACTCAACGATTTCACGAAAACGACTGACCGTCTTCTTCGACAGAAAACTTCTAAACAACTGATTCACTGCCTTCCCCTTCCTGGAACATGCCTTTTTACTTTATTTCCCAATTATATCATCTCCGCCCCCACTTCGCCTACACCCCCATGAATTTATCGGATGATTAAGAAAAACACCCTTCCGCAGCAAACTTTCCAGCACCCATCTCCCTCTAAAACCACCACACCGCATTGTTTCCCTTCCCAAGACCGGAAGGCAAGCTCTGCCATGCCCCGTCCCCTCATCAAGCACAAAAGGAACACCCTGCTCATCCTAGCCCCGAACCCCATCAAAACGCACTCTCCCGCCTCATCGAAGGAAAAAATAAAACAGGTTGACACTGCGCGATTGGAAACGACCCCTCCTCGGATTCTATAGTAACAACAATAGCGAACAGTAACCGATGTGAATTAGAGGGCGATTTAAGACATTCGCGTTTCTCCCTTCCAAAGACCGGAAGGCAAGCTCTGCCACGCCTGTCCCCTTCACAAACTCAGAGAAGTAACCAGCCTGGCTCATCCTAGCCCCGCACCCCATCGAAACGCACTCTCCCGCCTCATCGAAGGTAAAATAAAATCTATTGATTCAAAGCCGTATCGTTGGCTTAAAAAAGCCCTCGGGGACTCTATAGTGAGAATAGTAAAGAAAAAGCAACCGATGTGAATTAGAGGGCGCCAGGAATTTATTCCTAGCACCCTCTTTGAAGCTCGGTAGGATTGAGACCTAGGCTCAATCCGATGCCTTTACTATCATCACTATGAAGATGTCCCCCGAGGGCGATTTAAGACAACGTCTTAACCTTCATTTTCATCGAATCAATAGATTTTATTATAGTTCTCTTCGTCCTTCGATGGCGCGGAAGAGAGTCATTTCGTCTGCGTATTCGATGTCGCTGCCGACCGCTAGCCCATGAGCCAGACGCGTTACTTTGATGCCCGCTGGCTTGATAAGACGGGACAAGTACATGGCAGTCGCTTCACCTTCCGCTGTCGCGTTGGTGGCGATTATAACCTCTTGGATTTCCGGGTCCTGCAACCTCGTAATCAGCGACGTAATATTAATATCATCCGGCCCCGTCCCTTCCATCGGAGACAATACCCCGTGAAGCACATGATAGAGCCCTTTATATTCCTTCATCCGCTCCATACTCATCACATCTCGGGCATCTTCCACCACGAGAATTTTCGTACGGTCGCGCGTTGTATCCGCACAAATCTCGCACGGATCCTCTTGCGTCACATTGCCACAAACCGAACACATTCGTAAGTCACGCTTGCAGCTAATGAGAGAATTTGCAAAGTTTAAGACGTCTTCTTCACGCATATCCATGCAGAAGAAGGCAAGTCGTGCAGCCGTCTTCGCACCAATCCCCGGTAGCTTCATAAAGCTATCCATCAATCGTGCAATCGGTTCTGGATAATGCATGCTCCAACCTCCATTGATTAAAATCCTGGGATGTTTAATCCTTTAGTGAATTGACCCATTGTTTGGTCGTTGGCTTTTTCTGCTTGCGTTAACGCATCGTTTGTCGCCATTAACACTAAGTCTTGTAATAATTCTACATCCTCTGGATCAACTGCTTCTGGTTTGATTTCCACGTTTAAGACTTGGCGTTTTCCGTTTACCGTTACTTTTACCAAATCACTTTGAGAAGTTCCAGTGTATTCTGTTTGGTTTAACTCTTCTTGTGCTTGTGCCATTTGTTTTTGCAATTTTTGCATTTGTTTCATCATGCCTTGCATATTTCCCATTCCACGCATGGTTGTACCTCCGTTAATTCGTATTTTTCTATTCTTCAATTTGAACGAACTCTTCCCCGAAAAGCTCAATCGTATCTTGTACTTTTTGTTTAAATTCTTGTTCTTCCTCAGAAATCGACTCTTCCACAACAGGTGCCTCTGTCACATGAGAGACCGCTTCGCCTTCTTTATTCTTCTTGCGCTCGAGAACGAAATCAGAACGAATTTGTTGCCACTGTTCGCTCGTGACTCCAACAAAGGTTCCGCTGTAGCCTCCGAGGCGTTCGAGATGTCCTTGAACTTCTTCATGGAATCCTACAGTCGTCTCGGCCAGTCCGCAAATATGTTCATACATAAATTGCATCACAAACCCATTTGGCCCTGCAGCAACCGGTTGTGCTTGGTTCATCAGCGCTCGTTGTTGTGGCGTTAAGCAGCTGAGCAAGTCGCCCCATAAGTCGCGCACCTTTTCGATGTCTTCTTTGGTAGCTTCCATCAAAATTTTGTTCACGGCCGACACATTCGGCTTGAAGCTTGCTTTTGGTGCTTTTGCAACTGGTTTTGGCGGAGCCGGTTGCGAAGAAGGAACGTTTCCTCCTTGCATCAATGCAGCCATTTGTTGTCTTAACTGCGCGAGTTGTTGTTGCAATTGCTCCACTTCCTCGCTACTTGGCGCTTCTATTGTTCTAGGCGAAGCACTTGTTTGTGGTTGTGCCATTTTAATCGTTAAGACTTCAAGTGAAATCGTTGGTTTCGTCGTGAAGCGCATTTCTTGTTGCGTTTGGTTTAAAGCTTCCACAAAGCGGTATAAAAAGGCGGCATCCACTTCGTCTTTAAACTGCAAGAAGCGTTCGCTACGACCGACTGCCTCACCACTTTGTTTGGCTACGAGGAGGTCTCTGGCAAATTCTAGCCATTCTTCGACTAATCGGCTTGCTTCTTTCCCCATTTTAAAGAGCTGTTGTAAGCTTTCCAACGCTTCTTCTGCCTTTTGCGCTTGTAAGTCCGCTACAAAATCAATCATCAAGTCATCCGTCAGGCTTCCTGACACTTGAATCGCTTCTTCAAACGTGACTTTCCCGTCGCCAAATGAAATCATTTGGTCGAGTAAACTGAGGGCATCCCGCATTCCCCCGTTGGCACATCTAGCCACTACACTGAGGGCATCTGCTTCGTACGGGATGCCTTCTTGGTCTAGGATATACGCCAATCGGTCGATAATTTCTTGGGACGTAATCCGTCTAAAGTCAAACCGTTGCGTCCGAGAAATAATCGTCGCTGGAATTTTATGCGGTTCCGTCGTTGCGAGAATGAAGATGACCTTTTGAGGCGGTTCTTCTAAAGTTTTTAAGAGTGCGTTGAACGCTCCTGTTGAGAGCATATGCACTTCGTCGATAATATAAATTTTGTATTCGGCTTGCGTTGGTGCATAACGCGCCTTGTCACGAATATCACGGATTTCTTCAACCCCATTATTGCTGGCCGCATCGATTTCGATCACATCGCCAATCGTTCCGTTTGTGATGCCTTTACAGATTTCACATTCGTTACAAGGTTCGCCGTTTTTTTGGTTTGGACAGTTAATGGCCTTTGCAAAGACCTTCGCGGCACTCGTTTTTCCTGTCCCACGAGGCCCTGTAAATAAGTAAGCATGACTCGTTTTTTGATTACTAATCGCGTTTTTTAACGTATGCGTCACCGCACTCTGCCCGACCATATCATCGAACGTTTGTGGACGCCATTTTCGATATAATGCTTGATAAGCCATATTACTTCCCTGCCTTTTTAAAAATTTACAGTTCTATTCTAGTATAGATTCTTCAAAAATTCTACTGTTCGACGCGTTTCATCGGCGCCTGTAACGTCTGAATAAAGCGACTTTCTGTCCCTTTTGGAACAATGAGGGATAGACGGTGTTTTGCCCTTGTACAAGTCGTATACAGCATCATTTGTTCTTTTGCGGTATGATACGCTTCATCGGTCGCATTCCAAATGATCACTTCGTCAAACTCCATCCCTTTCGCCACTTGAATCGTCGTTAATACAAAGCGACTTCCAAGAGACTCACTGCTATCTTCTAGAAGCGCAATGTCTTCCACGTTTAGCAATTGATGTAAGGCTTTTGCTTCTTCCATCGTTCGACATAAAATCGCCGTTGTGTGATAAACTTTGGGACTTTCTTCTAATAAGCCTTTCAAGCGCGTCAGCTGCATGCCATCTGCATCGCTATACAGCGTTACTTCGCTTCCCGTACGTGGGAATACATTTTTATCGAGTGGCCATTTTAAAATTCCATTGGCAAATCGTGTAATTTGTGCGGTACAACGATAGCTGATTTCAAGTGAGCGATTCATCAAGGTCCGATTTGGAAAGACGAGTTCGACCAGTTCTGGATGGCGCGCTCCTAATGTGAAAATCGTAGAAGACGTCGTAAACGACTGGTAAGTGTCTCCAACAACCGTGAATTTCGCACGGAAATAAAAATTCGATAAGGTGCCTAACCATAATAAGGACACATCTTGCACTTCGTCGATAAAGAGATGACTATACCCCACATAATCGCGAACCGGAGTGACTCTTGTCGCCACATATTGCAACAGACGAATCCCTTCTGCCGTCACTTGGAGGCGAGACCCTTCTATTTTCTTCAACGGAATTGGCGCATTGTCCATCTTCTCTAGTTCTTGTCGGCGCGCTTTAGCTTGCGGCATCCATTGTTGAACCAAGTAGGCGATGTCCACGAATGCGAACATTTCTACTTGTTGCGTCACTTCAAGCACTTCTTTTTCGAAAACTTTTTGTCCAAGCACTTGGAAATACTCTGCCTCACTCTTCGTCTCAACATCCTTCATCAAGACTTCGATTTGCATCGCATTCATAGACTCGTAGACGGCTTTGGCCTTCTCGGACATAAAGAATTTATTGAGACGACGTTTTAAAGTACGCTCTAAGACGGTTTGCATTTGCGTTAATTGCTGATGCAATGGTAAGGTCACATTCACATTTTCAGTGAGTTTTTCGTAGTCTTTCATCGTGAAGACCGCTTGTCCTTTAATCCCGATTGCTCGATACGGTAAGTCTTTCGCCGTTAGCCCTTGGAGATTGCGATGAACGAGTGCAATCCACTCACTATCCGTTAAGTACACTTTACGCGTTGGTACTTGGCTTAAAGTCGTTGTTTTATGCAAGTACATCTTGCGGTATAACTCAATCGTATGTTGCGCAAGTGTTTGTTGGTATAACTCGCTTCCCGTTAAACTTGGGATCACATGCGATACGTATTTTGCAAAGAGTTGGTTGCGTGATAGGAGCAACATATCGCTCATCCGCTTATCTTTGGCTTGATACATCAAATATGCAATGCGTTGTAGTAAAATCGTCGTTTTCCCACTTCCGGCACACCCATTCACGATGAGCCAGTCTTTCGGGTTCAGACGGATAATTTCATTTTGTTCTTTTTGAATCGTTGCGGTGATTCCTTCTAAATGCCCATCCTTATTCGTCGGTGCACTTAAGGCCTCCATTAAGAGCGATTCTTCATTTTCAATATCATAAACAGACTGTAAGGTTCCTTTTTTGATGACGATGTCGCGTTTTAGGAAGGCTTGTGCTTTTTGCGCCCCATTTGGAGTCTCGTAATGGAGCTCTCCTAAGGTTCCTTCATAAAACAAACTTGCGATGGGTGCTCTCCAGTCATACACTTGCACTTGATCTTCTTCATCAAAGAAGGTCGCTGGTCCAATGTACATTTTTTCTACTTTTTCGTCTTTTCCAAATTGAACGTCAATTCTTCCAAAGTACGGAGATTCTTTTTGTCTTTCTAATTGCTGGATTCCATACTGAATTGTATCTTGTCTAGTGATATCCAGGTCGCGTTCTTGCAGACGTTTTTCTTCGAATGCAATTTTGTCTTCCATTAGCTTTTTCACACCTTCTAGATGTTTAGCTTCTTCTTGGAAATTCTGGTTCTTCATGCGACTCACTCTCCCTCCACTGGATATTCTTTCTCATAAAAACAGGCTGAACCTCTGGTCCAGCCTGAATCTTCTTCTATGTACATACAGCACATAGCGAACATTACTTATAGCTGCTTCCTTCCGGACCTGACTCGATTCATAAGTTCGCTATTGCCATATGGCCTAACGGCACGTATTATTATACAAAACTTCTTTTTGAAAAGCAAGCAGATAACGCTTGAGAAAGAAATTATTGGAAACTACTAAATAAAGGGCGCAAATGAAACTATCCCATCGGTTTTGCGGTTAAATGCTGGGAGTATTCCATACATAGTGTTCTCTTCTTAAAAGCACACCCTTCGGGGGTTGATTTCTTCGAATGCTTGCGGATTATTTTTATAATCGCTGTTACGGGGCACCGGATCGAGCCTCCTTGAGTCTCTCACCTTTAAAGCCTCAAAGGAGGTGTACGGAATGAATTCCTACACCTCCTAATTCGCATTTAATGCACTTCCCCGTTACTACGATTATAAAATCCGCAAGCTTCTTCGAAATCAACGTGAAGAAATAAATAGGCTGCTCCCTAGCGCAAACGATGGAGTTTTTTGCCTCTCTATTTTCATTTCTTTTTCAAGTGAATTTGCTTGGTTTTCTAAAATAAAACCGTGCCGAGGGATGGCAAAAGAGACACTAAAAAAGATAGTCCCTCCCGAAGGAAAAACTATCTAGTTTATTCACTTGTGCTTACTGATGGTTGGCTTTTTTTGTTTCTTCTCTTTCATCGAAAAATAACATCAATGGGAGTAACGTCCACAACAGATTCCCATCGAATACACTTAGTCATGATTCGCCTGTATATAATTTCAGCCCTATTCGAAGGATTAAGGCTAACACGTTTACCACTATGGCTAGCGTAAATAATTGTTTGGCTAATTGAGAATTTTCTTTTTGTTTTGGTTTTTCCATGTTGAACTCTCCTTACTTGCTTTTCGTTATATTTATTAAAGCATTTTAAGGAGCCTTGCAACAGGCACTTTTGTCATTGCTTTATATGACTAAAGTCATGGTTGTGTCGATTTCAAAGGAACTGCGAATTCTATAATAGCAGTAATGTGTTCCGAAGAAATCAACCATATAAAAAACAGCAAACCAGATTGATTTGCTGCTTGTTCTCTAAAATAATTTATGCTTTGGATGGTTTGGATAAGAAGAATAGGTAAAGTCCAAAGGCTAATTTAATAAAAGCATCGATATAGGCGATGGTCACGAGGGAGCTTTGAGGAGAAAGGTATCCGACCGCTGCATTGATCACGCATGCCAATCCTAGGAAGATCATTGATTTTCCATGGACGAAGTAGTATGGGAAGAAATGGATCCCTGTTGCAAGAAGTGCACCTAACCAGATGAGTCTCCAGTTTTCTGATTCGAAGAATGGTCCTCCTAAGAGTACAAGTAAAATGAATAAAAGAATCACTGAGTATAACGATACTTTTCGTTGGAAAGGCGTTGAAGGTCCGTCCGAAAACTTATGAAGGACTTTTTTATTCAGATTGATGGAAAAGAAACTCACCACATAGCCGATGCTGAAGACCTGCATATTAATGATTTGTTCTCCACCTACAACCGTCGCGAGTGCAATCACGAATGCGACCGCAATAAGCCATAAGCCACACGCTTTTTTGTAGTTGAATTCTAATGTTTCTCCTTTGTTATAACCTAAAAATGACATCCATATTCCTCCAGTTCACTTTGAAACTTTTAACAACATTTTCTATTCTACTCCTGTGAAAATGAGAATTCAAACGTCGCACTTTATTGTTTTAAATCACTAAATTCATGCTCTGTTGATTTTGAGGGAACTGCGGAAAATTAAAAAACAGCACAACCTCATAAGTAAAGCTGTGCCTGGTTTTAGAAATTAAAATAATGCAGTTAAAGCAGATGCTAGACCGAAGAAGATTCCTGGTGCGTTTGCAGCTGCTAACGGAATATCACGGTTGGGTTTGAAGAGTCCATAGTACACCCATAATGAGCAGTTCAATGCGGCAACGAGTGGTTGAATGAAGTCCCCTTTATTCCCAGCTAAGTTGTTCATAATTTGAGGGATATACGCAACATACATCGCAACGGACATACAAGTCGCAATCCAACCTAATACTTGCGTTTGTTTTTCTGATAATTTCATACAATCTGCTCCTTTCATAAATTATGTAAAATAATATATAAAATGAAAACAATTTTCAAGCATATTCAATCGGTTACAACTTTAAGTTTTTATTAAGAGAAAACAAGCACAGCTCCTACTCGGATTGCTGTGCTTGTTTGGCTTCTTGTTTTCGTTTTTTATTGCGTTCACGAAGACCTTTGAAGAATTGCTGCAAAATTTCCTTACATTCATCTTCCAAAATGCCTTGTTCCACTTCGACTTGATGATTAAACCGGCTATCTTGGAGCAGATTCATAAAGGTACCAGCCGTCCCTGCTTTTGGGTCGAAGGCTCCAAATACCACTTTCTTCATCCGCGCGAGAATCATCGCTCCACTGCACATCGGACAAGGTTCCAATGTGACGAAGAGTTCACAGTCTTCGAGTCGCCAGCTTCCAAGGTGCTGGTTTGCCTGGCGAATCGCTTTGATTTCAGCGTGAAGGGTGGCGTCTTGTTCCTTCTCGCGTAAGTTGTGGCCACGACCGATGATTTCACCATTCAGGACGACAACCGCCCCGATTGGCACCTCTTCTTGGTCATAAGCTTTCTGCGCTTCCTTCAACGCTTCCCTCATAAAGAATTCTTTTTCCTGAAGTTCCATATTCTTACTGATAGACGCGCTTAGTCACAACTAGGCTGTGCGGTCTCTCAAACTCCTTATCTAAGTAGTCTTGATACGTCCCTGGGGAAATAAACCCTCGGGCGCTTAAAATATCCGTTCCTGCTTTTCCGACAATCGTATCTGCTAGTAACACGCAGTTTGTACTCATCACAAAATACGTCTTGAATTTTGAAGAGACGAACTTATACAATTTCGCGTCCGCTTCTTGTTTTAACTTGTACGCATACATTGGTTCGACTTTATCGATTCCTGGATGCGCTGGTTTCACAGTTTGTGGTGGGTCCCACGGCACTGTAAGCGACATGAGTTTTTCAATTTCTTCATCGATGGCTTCCAGTTGTTCTGGTGACAAGGCCAGTCCATAGCCGAGTAAAGTCTTATGATTTTCGCGTTTACAAAATTCGATGTATTTTTCACGGTCGGCACTGAAAAGCACCCCATCCCCCATCGTTCCAAACAGGCGCTCCGAATTCGTATCGTAGTTCCCGTAGGAAGTAATGCGTCCCTTATAACAAATATCGACATGCCCGATTGCCCCAAATCCGTCTTTGGTGACGTGAATAAACATTTCTAAGTTTGGCTCTGCATTTTCTTTCGCACGGTCGTAAATTTCCGAAGCTGTTTCGCCTTCATTCAGCTCGAGGGCATCATTGATTTTTTGCAAAGTCACTCGCGGAATAATCGCGGCTAACACAAGCGGTAGCCCTTGACGAAAATGCCGGCGCAACACTTTCTTCCCGACTTCTGCCTCAAAGAACCATCCATCCCGAAGATTGCTAATCCCGTGCCCAATCAAATAAAGGGAGAGGAAGAACATTTGCAATTTACCGTTGCCTCCAAGAGCGATTAACGTAGCTATCCCGACAACAGACAGCCAAATCGTATCCCAAAGTAAACGAAGACGCGGATGAATCCCGTCTTTACGGTAAATATAGTACGTCACTCCGCTAATGCCGGCGTTCATGACTTCATTGAGCCCCATCAATATACTGACAATACTGATTGGAAGGGATAGAAAAAACTGATTTCCCGCCAAGTAGGTATAGAGCACTAATTTGCCTGCATTCATCCACAGCGGATCTTTGGCAGCCGCCTTACTAAACCACCGGAACAGCAGATTCCACAACTCACGACATGCTAAAAATAGCAGAAATAGACGTAGCATCAATTCCGGAAAGCTCGGCCCAAAGTAAAGAAGTAAAACCCCAACAACAAGAAAGCCGGCCCCTTCCAAAAGAAGCTTTTTTCCTGTGATGCCTAAGTCACTAATTTTCTTCAAATGGATCCCCTCTCTCGTCATTAATTCCTAAAATCTACACTATAATTCGTTTTTTAATTGTTCTAGGAG
The DNA here is from genome assembly GCF_025150565.1 of Granulicatella adiacens ATCC 49175. NCBI lineage: Bacteria > Bacillati > Bacillota > Bacilli > Lactobacillales > Carnobacteriaceae > Granulicatella > Granulicatella adiacens. The sequence continues at coordinate 1,791,645 of NZ_CP102283.1, forward strand.
CACCTGGCATCCGAGCGTGACATCGCGGTACGTTGCTTCAAAGTCTCCGGTATACCACGGATCGGCAATATCACGCTGAATCCCAGCCACTTCTAGGAGTCGTCCTACCGTAGCATCCGTTTTCCCATCGACAAAGCTATGGATATTACGCACATTCGACGCATCCATTCCAAGAATGTAGTCCGCATCCAAATCTGTTTCATCCAACGTCCGTGACACAAGCCCTTTTGCGGAAATACCATTCTCCTCGAGTTTCTTACGAGTACCGTGGTGAACTGGATTTCCATGCTCCCACGTACTTGTCGCCGCGGAATCTATCGTAATTTTATCTTCCAATCCTTCTTCACGAACCATTTTTCTAAATACCGCTTCTGCCATCGGAGAACGACAAATGTTTCCTAGGCAAACAAATACTACCTTCACGCGCTTCCCTCGCTTTCCATTCTTTCCCTTCATTGTAACAGACGAGCCAACCCCTTCGCAAAAAAATGTCTGTGTGGTGCTCGAACGAAATCAACTGCTCTCATAAACTCTGTAAAAGAAAAACAAGATTACTCCAAATCCTTGCGGATTTTCCGTAATCTTGTCTGTAATCTTTAAAAATCTAATGTTGGTTTTTCAGAAAAACCTATTCCTGATTCTTGCATGATAGAAGTAAATAAAACAAAACTAATCGTAGTCTCTGGCAATTCTCTAATTCTAGAATACCCTTTGACCACCCAATCTTCTGCCAATGCTTTTTGCCCATAATATTCACAACATGAAATCACAGAATTTTGAGCATGTCGTTTAGTAATTTCTTTTGATTGATATCTTTGCGTACTCTTTCCTACTGCACTATATATTAATGAGTATATTTGAGAAACTGAAAAATGTTCCAGTAAATTTTCAAATACCGATATAGTTTTATCACCTGGATTAAACGAATATCCTACTCGTCTCATTTGAAATAATAGGTATTCCAAACATTCCTCTAGCGCAATTCTTTTCCACATTTCATAACAAAACTGTAGAACTCCATCCTCGCCACTAAAATCTGGATATAGCAACCTTTTTATCATTGCACCATAATCTAAATCTTCGGCTTCAATATTAATTGAATAACAAACCTTATAAATATCAAAATGAATACTTTTTTTAGTATAATCCACTTCAAAAGCGTGTATATTCGACATACCGTGTATACCTATAATCCGACCATCAATCAAATGTTTTATAATTTCTGCTTCAAAGGCCTCTGATGGAGCTAGTGTTTTTTTCTTCTCCTCTAAAGGTCCGATATATTCATTATTCTCTGATAAAGAACTTCTTAAAATAACCGCTAAATATAACCTGTCTTTTAGGCTTAACTCTTTTTCAGGAATTAGTTTTTGCCCAGAAAACTTTACATTATTTAATATAAATGCTCTTTTTTCTTCAAGTAATCTTTCTTTTTCTTTAATTTCTTTAATTTTTTTCATTTCTTTACAATTTTTGCAATTACACAAACTAGAATTCTTATGTTTACATTGGATACAATAAGTTTCATTGAAACTAAGAAGTGAAGGTGAATTCTTTGATTGCCACGGACTAAGCATTGGTACATTGCAATATGGACAAATTATCTCACTATTTACAGGTGGAAATAAGGCAAACAGATGAGAAACACTTACTTTAATCCTGTATTTCTTTATTAAGTCTGCAACCTTTTCTCCTGCATAATACTCTTGAATCAGTTCCCATATTTGATCATGTGTCAAATGAGAAATTCTATAATCCAATTTTGTGAAATTTAATTCTTCTTTTTCTACATCCAAATTTATCCCTCCAAATTAAAACACTCATTTCTAAATCAAAATAATTATATACGAAAAAATGTAAACGTTTCAATCGTTTTTTTGATTTTCTTTTTCTCTCTCCCTTTCTTTCGGATGAAGCAAAATCCATTTGAAATAAGGTCCAAAGGCGTAGAATAAACGGAAGACCAAGGAATTCTATAGTGGCAACAATAAGGAGGTGCAACCAATGTGAAATACTGACTCTGGAAATTTATTTCCTAGAGTCAGTTTGAAGCTTGGTAGGAACTGAGACCTTGGGCTCAGTCCGGTGCCCTTATTGTAGCAACTATAGAGACATTCCTTCGGTCTGGAGTTTATTCGTAAGCCCTTTGGCTTTGTACCTCTTTTTTCAAATGAATTTTGCATCCTTCGAAAACAAAAAGTGGTGGACAGCCGTCCACCACTTTTTCTATTCTACTGTAACTGACTTGGCAAGGTTACGCGGTTTATCCACGTCTAAACCTTTCCCTAGAGAAGTGTAGTACGCGATTAATTGCGTTACCACTACAGATACGATTGGTGCAAGTAGGATTGGCACCGCTGGAACGATGATATCGTCGCCTTCTTGTTCAACGCCTTCCATCGCGATTGTTGTTACGACAGCACCACGAGCTTTCACTTCTTGGATATTTCCGCGAGTGTGGCTCGCTACAACGGGTTCACTTAATAATGCGATGACTGGAGTGCCTTCTTCGATTAGGGCGATTGTTCCGTGTTTTAATTCCCCTGCGGCAAAGCTCTCTGTTTGCACGTATGAGATTTCTTTTAATTTCAACGCTGCTTCCATCGCTACATAGTAGTCTAAGTGACGACCGATGTAGAAAGCATTGCGCGTTTCTAATAAGCGCTCTTGAACTAAGTCTTGAACGGCTTGTTTGTCTGATAATACGCTCTCGATTGAAGCGGCAACGACACCTAATTCATGCTTCATATCAAATGGAGCCACTAAGCCTTTAGAAGCGCGTAATGCGTCTGCTAAAACCGCCATTACTGCGATTTGTGCTGTGTAAGCTTTTGTTGAAGCTACGGCAATTTCAGGACCTGCGTGTAATAGTAAAGTATAGCTTGCTTCACGAGAAAGAGTTGAGCCTTTCACGTTTGTGATTGTTAATGATGGGAAGTTTTGCTCGTTCACTTTTACTAACGCTTGACGGCTGTCCGCTGTTTCTCCACTTTGTGATAAGAAAATGAAGAATGGTTTTTGTGATAATAATGGTTGGTGGTATGCAAATTCGCTTGCTAAGTGAACTTCTACTGGAATTCCAGCAAGTTGTTCGACTAAAGCTTTTCCAACCCATCCTGCATGATAGCTTGTTCCGCAGGCAATCACGTAAATGCGGTCGCTTGCTAAAATGCTATCTTGGATTTCTTTATCGACTTGTAATTGACCATTTTCGTCTTGGTAGTTTTGGATGATTTTACGTAATACGGCTGGTTGTTCATCCATTTCTTTCAACATGTAGTGAGCGTAAGCCCCTTTTTCTAAATCGTCTGCATCTAATTCTGCAACGAATGGCGCACGTTCTACTGGTTTGCCGTCGATTGTTTCGATTTCTACTGAGTCTGCAGTTAAAGTGATTAACTCTTCGTCTTTGATTTCGATATAACGGTCTGTTTCAGCGATGGTTGCCATTGCGTCTGAACAGATCACGTTGAAGCCTTCGCCAACCCCAACTAATAATGGGCTCTTATGTTTTGCGGCATAAAGAACGCCTGGTTTTTCACTGTCTAATAACCCGAAAGCAAATGATCCACGGATTTCTTGTAATGCGCGGCGGAACGCTTCTTTTCCTGACAAGTTTTCTTTTTCTGCAAAGTATTCTACTAAGTTTACTGCAACTTCTGTATCTGTTTGAGACTTGAAGTCCACATGGCTTAAGAATTCTTTTTTCAATTCGTCATAGTTTTCAATAACGCCGTTGTGCACTAATGTGAAACGACCTGATTGAGATTGATGAGGGTGAGCGTTGTTTTCTGTCGCTGGTCCGTGTGTTGCCCAACGAGTATGCCCAATCCCTGCAAATGCTGGAATTTCTTCATCCACTGCATCACGAAGATTTTGAATACGACCCACACGTTTCACTAATTGTGTTGATCCATCTTCATCCATAATAAATAATCCTGCTGAGTCATATCCACGATACTCAAGCTTTTCTAATCCGTTTAATACTACTGTTTGGATTTTTCCATGTCCAATACATCCTACGATTCCACACATAATGTTTAACTCCTTTAATAAGAGGTCCCTCTCGGCGCCTCCTACTTCTGTAATTTTTGATTATGTTTCTGGTGCGTGCTATCAATTTTGTCATTTCCTTACAAAATGGTTTGTATGTAGCTGTAGACTGCACTGCCTTGAGTCATCCGCCGAGTATTTCGATAAACTCATTCCTCGTCACCCGTTTTTTAAAACAGGCCTGGCGCTATCCTTGTCGCTTCCTTCCAAAGCTTTTCATAAATTTTCAGAAACAAGTTCATCATAACCGATGACCCACTAAAAAAACAACTAATTTTCCTTTTTCCTAATATTTTAAAGACCAAACTTCAACAGCAATCGAACTAAAACCGCACAGTTATAACGTTTTTTGGCACTAACCCTCTAAGTACCACTTCATCAACATTTCTTAACTCTTCCCTATTAAAGCTCCATCTCCATTCCGAAACTTTTGTATTTTTAGTTCAGAAGCACACACCCTGTCCTATCCCTCTCTCCTTCAAAAAGACTACCCCTTTGTCGTTGGTGGTGAAAAGCACACATAACATCCTTTCCCCTCCCTGACTCTCAAAGAGAATACCAGTTTGTCGTATGTGGTGAAATGCACACATGATGTTCTTTTCCTTTCTATCTGAACTATTTCAATTAAAAAAAGCTATTAACCAAGGTTTGGATTCTATAATAGCAATAATAGCGAGTGTACTCGAAACGAATTACTGCCTCTGGGGATTTTATTCCCTAGAGGCAGTTTGAGAGTCGAGAGGAACTGAGACCTTAGGCTCAGTCCGGTACAGCTATTATCGCTATTATGAAGATATCCAAAAACCTTCGGGAATCCCCTTTTTTGAGAGCAAATGATGTTATCTTCCATCCCTTAAAAACTATCCTTTTCATAAAAGAAGCGATTTTTGAAACTTACGGATTTCATAATAACAATAACAGGAAGTGCACTAAAACGAATAAGACGGAGTTAGGAATTCATTCCTTACTCCGTCTTTGAGGCTTTAGAGGTGAGAGACCATAGGCTCGAACCGGTGCCTTGTTATTGTTTTTATGAAGTAAATCCGTAAGGATTTTCAAAAATCGCGTTTAATTTATTTTATGAAATTGAATAGTTTGGTGCTTCTTTAGTGATCTGAACATCATGCGGATGGCTTTCTCTTAGCCCCGCACCACTCATACGCACAAACTGAGTATTCTCGCGAAGCTCTTCTAAATTACGCGCCCCCACATACCCCATACCAGAGCGAAGTCCGCCGACCATTTGGAAGATAATATCCGCTGCAGACCCTTTGTAAGCAACGCGTCCTTCGATTCCTTCTGGCACGCGTTTGTTGGCTTCGTTTTTTGCTTGGAAGTAACGGTCCCCTGAACCATTTTCCATCGCCGCTAGACTTCCCATTCCACGGTATGTCTTGAAGCGACGTCCTTGGAAGATTTCAAATTCCCCTGGAGATTCATCGGTTCCGGCAAGCATGCTTCCTAACATCACCGCATGTCCACCCGCTGCGATGGCTTTGGCGATATCTCCTGAGTACTTAATGCCACCGTCTGCAATAATCGCTTTTCCAAATTCTTTAGCCACTGTTGCGGCATCATAAATCGCTGTGATTTGCGGAACCCCGACACCGGCAACAACACGGGTTGTACAGATGGAACCAGGTCCAATTCCGACTTTAACCACGTCGACACCTGTTTCAAATAAGGCGCGAGTTCCTTCAGCTGTCGCCACATTTCCAGCAATTAATGTAGCTTCTGGGAAAGTTTCACGGATTTCTTTGATTTTACGAATCACTCCGGCGCTATGTCCGTGAGCTGTATCAATAACGATGGCATCTGCACCCGCATCTAGTAGCGCTGTTGCACGTTCAAATGTATCCGAAGTAATACCCACTGCAGCCGCTACTAATAGACGGCCATGTTCATCTTTAGCAGAGTTCGGGAATTCGATGACTTTTTCGATGTCTTTGATGGTGATTAAGCCCGCTAAGCAACCTTTGTCATCAACTAAAGGTAATTTTTCAATTTTATGTTTTTGAAGAATGGCTTCTGCATCTTTGAGGGATGTTCCAACTGGAGCCGTTACAAGGTGCTCTTTTGTCATTACTTCGTCAATTAAAATGGAATAATCTGAAATGAATCGTAAGTCACGGTTTGTCAAAATCCCAACGAGGTGACGTGTTTCTAAGTCATCAACGATTGGAACACCGCTAATACGGTATTTTGCCATGAGGTCTTCCGCATCTTGTACTTTATGGGATGGAGTTAAGAAAAATGGATTAATGATAACGCCACTCTCTGATCGTTTTACTTTGTGCACTTCTTCCGCCTGCTCGGCAATCGACATGTTTTTATGGATGACCCCAAGACCTCCTTGGCGCGCAATCGCAATCGCCATCGTCGCATCTGTGACCGTATCCATGCTGGCACTGATTAAAGGGATATTTAAACGAATATTTTTCGCTAATTGCACACGCAAATCAACGTCATTCGGCAATACATGACTCTCTGCTGGAATTAATAAAACATCGTCAAATGTGTACCCTTCTTTTTGAAATTTTGTTTCCCATTTTGACATCGCACAAACCTCCAGTGATTAAATTTATTAACGAATAATATACCATTTTTTTGGCAAAATGCAAGCTTTTTCACAGTATTTATCATCATTCACAAAAGTTTTACATTTCATTGTTCGCATTTTTAGAAACATTAATTTTTTAAAAATTTCCCTCTCACCCTCCACAGATTGTGCTACACTATAAGTAACAAGGAAAGGATGATTCGCGTGAAAAAACAACTGTTATCGGCGGTTGTACTGAGCCTAGTTCTTCTTGGTTGCTCAAATAAAAACAATCCGAGTGAAACTACGGCCTCTCCATCAACCTCTACGCAAACAACAAATACCACGACTACTAGTACAACGACAACTGGAAAAACGACTTCTTCTAGCACAGAGGCTTCCTCTGAAGAATCCTCTACTAAGGACATAGCGACAGAAAAACAACAATCCGCTCAAGAAAGTGGGATGGCGGATGTCTCTTTAGGCTATCAGATGGTTGTCAATAAGAAACACGCTCTTCCTTCGACTTACGCTCCGGGAGAAGATCCTACCGCTGGGGCACAAGTGAAGAAACTCATTCAAAAAATGCAAGAACTGGAATATCCAATCAGTGATGTTTACAGCGGATATCGCTCTTATGAATATCAAGAACAACTCTATAACAATTATGTCGCTCGTGAAGGCAAAGAGGCTGCGGATACGTATTCTGCAAGACCTGGCTACAGCGAACATCAAACCGGACTAGCCTTTGATCTCTTAGATACAACAGGAAATTTATTAGACGGTGAAGAAAATAAGGATGCCATCGACTGGCTCCACACCCACGCTCATGAGTATGGATTTATTATCCGATTCCAAGCTGGAAAAGAAGCCATCACTGGATACCAAGCCGAAGCCTGGCATTTACGCTATGTCGGCGACAAAGCAACAGACATCTATAACTCCGGCCTCTCCCTTGAAGAATACTACGGAGTAGAAGGTGGCGGGTACAAATAGGATGTGAGTCTTCGCGCTTAGAAATCGACCACTGGACCAAACCAACGCAAGCATCGTTAAATTACCAACATTTAATTTTTTTTGCCGTAATTGCTTGTATAGAAATGGTAATAAAAAAATCAACAAAATCACTAATTAGATGGAAACAGCTAACTTGTTTCCAAGGTAGATTCTTTTAATACACTTCATAATTTGTAATCAGTTGAAACAAAAATAAAAAAGCAAGGTGAATTCACCTTGCTTTTATTTTTAAATATATGTCAAACTCTTTCCAATAATAAAAGTGGTTGTCACATTATGCAATACTGCCAAAACACTTGGAGATAACACATCGATTAGCCCTAACCCCATCAAGAAAGTATTAATTCCTACTGTATTTTTTAAATTCAAATCCAATTGATGATTCAATTGATCCGTAATCGTATCTAACACATGTAGTCCTGTCAACTGTTCATTTAAAAATAATATATCACTCGCTTGGCGAGCGATATCTGAAGCTCCAGCCATCACAACCCCTACATTTGCTAAAGAAAGTGCGGCAGAATCATTAATTCCGTCTCCAATCATCAACACATGATGGCCTTGATCTTTCAATTGCTGAATAACTTGATGCTTTTGTTCAGGTTTTACTTGAGTGTAGACCTTATCAAAAGAAATGAGAGAACAAATCGTTTCCGTCCGTTTTTGTGTATCTCCGGTAAGAAGAACTATCTGCTTACCTTTTTCCTTTAATTCATGCAATAATTCAATAGCCTCTGGGCGTAGCGGTGTATCAATAAGAAAAATAGCAATTAATTTTCCATCGTAACTTAGATAGAGCAAATTAAACATTTGACTATATTCTTCTATGACTTTCTTCTGTTGTTCCGAAATAAAAGTTTGTTCTTCTTCTAGTAATTCTAGACTACCAATGACCACTCTTTTTCCGTCGATGGAAGATACAATTCCTTTTGAAGCTACGTGAGTTAATTTCCCATGCATTTCTTCATGTTCAATTCCCTCATCTTCTGCTTTCTTAACAACAGCAGTCGCAATTGGATGATAAATATGTTCTTCCAAACAAGCTGCAATTCGTAAAACTTCCGCATCATCATAACCCTCATAGGAAATAATTCGCTGAATCTTTGGAATACCAGTTGTCAATGTTCCTGTCTTATCAAAAACAAAAGTATCGACTTGCGCATATTCATCTAAAGAGTTAGATCCTTTAATGACAATCCCCTGATTAGAAGCTGCTTTAATGGCTGTTAAATATGTAGCTGGTGAAGATAATTTTAACGCACATGAATAATCTACTAATAGGAAAGTGAGTGCTTTAGAGACTGAGCGTGTGAATAGATACGTCAACGCCATCCCTATGAAATTATATTTCACTAATCCATCCGCTTTTTCCATTAATTGCTTTTGTTGTTTCGATTGATGGAATTCACTAGATTTGATAAGTTGAACAATTTGCTGCAAGCGTAAGTTTTGTTGCTTATTCGTCACTTCTACTAGTAGTTCGCCATGCTCTACAACTGTATTAGCGTAGACCATATCCCCTTGTTTTTTGGCGACTGGGAATGACTCGCCTGTTAATGAGCTTTCATTTAAGTATCCTCTTCCATTGACAACTCTTCCGTCAAAGTATATTTCTTGACCTTCTGTTGCAACGAAGATATCTCCTACTTCAACATGATTACTCATTTTCTTGAAGCGCTCGCCCTCTTTTTCAATCCATATCTCGTAAATATTATTCGTTAAATTCTTTTCAAGTTCTTCAATGGATTTCTTTTGGGACCAGTCATCTAAATCGTCTCCTAAATTCAATAAGAACATAATCATATCAGCAGTTTTATGGTCTCCCATCGCTGCAGAAGTCGCTATAGCCACAAAATCGAGTAAACTCATAGAAAGTTTTTTCTCACAAATTGATTGGAAAGCAGCCTTTCCAAACTTCACCATTTTCAGAAGTATCCATCCCACACGAAGAGGTGTTGGAAGAAGGACTTTTGAAAGCATTCTTCTATAGAGATGCGTTGAAATAATATCATATGGCGAAGAAGGGACTAGCCACTCGACTTCGTTTTGTTTTTCAATTACTTTCTCCATTTGAATCAAAGATAAAAAACTTTGAACCTGTTGATCTTTCCCTTGAGAAAAATACACTCCTACATGCTTTAAATCTTTATAAAAGTGCAACTTTTCAATACCAGGAACTGTGCAAGCTAATTCCTCTAAATACATTTGTACCGAATACGGACAGGTAAAAGGGAGCTCTAGTCGCACTCTAGAGTTCGATTGATGCTTAATAATAAACTTCATTATTTTTCACTAGTTTCTACTACTAATTGTGCATTTTTTTCTTCAGCATATAAGTCTTTTGCTTCTTCTAAGACATCATCTGCATGTTGTTTTACAGTAGAAACGGTTGCGTCAATACCATCTTTTAATTTATAAGAAGTAGCGACTGCTTTAGCATATACATGTTTTGCTTCTTTGCTCGCTAATAGTTTTAATCCTAACGATCCAAATAAAACTCCTCCCGCAAATACACCTGATTTTTTAGCAAATTTTCCTAAACTTACAAGTTCTTTAATCATTATGATTACCTCCATTTTTTCTAATTAGAATTATTCAATTCTAACTATAGTATACGGATTTAATCCCCTTCTTTCAATAATTAAAAGTTTAAGATTCTATTAGTCTCTTTGACTTTCTAAATAAAAGCTACCTTGTAAAAAAACAAGGTAGCTTATTCTAACCAAAAGAATGCTTGAGGTAACTTTTCCTCTGCATTTCCTATAAAGCACTTCCCATGCGCAAAAAGAACATTCAATGGCTTCCAACCTTTGATTCTTTGATAACACTTTCTAGCTATTTCTTTGTGAAACAAAAAGGTCATTCTTAAATCTCTTGGTGTATGGCCATTGGGGTAAGTATTATCTCCTATTTTGAATAATAAACGGTGCCAACAAGAGCACTCTTCCGAAAGTTCAATATTCTCAATCAAATCTGTTAAAATTAATGTACGACTCTTTTGGTGGAAGAATACAGACTCCTCGATGAGTGTACTTCCTTCAAACGGGAGATAATCTATTTCTGATTGCCAACTAATAGCAACGGTTTTATCTAGTACGGTGTAGGTCTGGATACCCTTTGATTCTTCCAAAATTTTCTCCAGCCCTTTTGTTGCCCACACTTTTGCAGTCGGATACGTTTGGCTCCACTCTTCCATATAGACATAATGCAATTTATTGGGAGCTACTATGTGTGCCACATTTCCCAGAGCTTCGATTTGACTTTTCAACTCTTGTGTTAAATGAATCGGAGAATGGATCCACAAGTCGCGATTGCTTAATCGTACCACTGTCATCCGCGTGCTAAAGGGCACTTGAGTCAGTTTGAAGTGCATTTCGACAATGTTTCCATCGACAATCCAAATATCTTCACCAATTGCTTTTAATGTATATAGTGGTTCATATACTTTCACAGAACATGTCATATCAGATTCTCCTCTGGTGATTAGTAGACCTCATAATGAATAATCAGCGGCGAATTTTTCTTCAAAAGTTTTTGAAGACGTTTATGATATTGGGCCGGGAAGACCATATTTTTAGCACGCAATGTTTTTTCATGCAGCACTTTTGCGGTGTGGTCGGCAAAACTCAAACAATTTCTAGTCCAGCCATTATAGGTCATGAATTTAGAACGATTGAATTTATAAAAAACGGTATCCATCTGTTGTGCCATGAAGTACACATACATTTCTTCAAAACGATCGAAAGTTGGATTATAGTAAATGGCTTCACTCGTCGGCTCCCATGTCTTTGTCGGCGCTAATATTTTTTCTAAGTATGCATGAATGGCATCCATTTGCTCAGAAGTGACCGCAATTGAATAAATATGTAATGCTTTTTGATAATGGTTCTTACAAAATAGCATATACTCTTCACGCGGTGCTTTGATGAGCACTCCTTCTGCTATCCAGCCGCCTAATTTCAAATCTCTCTCATCATAGTTCCCGTACGAATAGACATAGCCATCAATACATAAATCGACATGTCCAAGAGGTCCATTTCCGCGCTCTGCCACATGCACAAAAATTTCAAAGCGACTCTTGGCTAGCGGTGGGTATGGAATTGGATAGGGAACGTATTCCATCGGCATATTTACTTTTGGAAATGTCCGCACCACTTGATGCAACACTTTCTCCATTAATTTCTTTTCAGCCATTACAAACTCCTCAAAAATTCAGATAGGTTCATTTTAGCATAAAAGCCTCTTCTAAACAGTCTTTTTTTAGAAAATCTAATACTTTCTCTAACTTATCTCTTCATTTTTTTCATAAAAAAACCTCTCACCATAGATGAGAGGAAAAAAGGATAGAGTTTTATTTACTATTAGTAAATAAATCTTATTTGGGAATAGAAAAACTATACTCAAATTTTATGAATAAATTATGACAATTTTTGCTATAAATAGAGAAATTTAATCGCCAAAAGCTGCGTGCATGCCCGCCACATAACCTGTCACAAAAGCAGCGGTGATATTATATCCACCTGTATAACCATGAATATCTAGCAGTTCCCCACAGAAATACAAACCTTGTGTTAATTTCGATTGCAAACTTTTCGGATTCACCTCTTTTAGATGCACTCCTCCGCCAGTTACAAAGCCTTTCTCAATCGGGAGAGATCCATTCACCGTAAAACGGAAATTCGTCAGCCCTTCTTTGACAGCAATCCAGTTAGCCTCTGTCAAGCGACTTACCGCCATTTGGTCATCAATCCCGACTTTTTCTAGTAAAAATTCTACATATCGTTCAGGAAGTAGCCCCTTCAGGTGGTTTTTAATCGATTTTAGAGGCGCTTCCTCCACAAAACCTTTCAACTTCGCATCTAGTTCTGAAGCACTGAAGTCTGGTAATGCATTTAAACTCATTACGACTTCTTTCTTATTTTCCTTTTCTTGTACCTGATGCACAAAGCTTGAACAACGTAACACTGCTGGTCCGCTGATACCAAAGTGGGTGAAAATCATATCCATCTGATGCGTAACAACCGCTTTCCCTTTCCCATTGAGGACACTGAGTGCAACATTTCGTAAGGATAGCGCACGAAGCTCTCCTTTTTGAATAAATTCTTCGCTACTTGTCAAGGGAACTTCTGTCGCAAAAAGAGGCGTAATCGTATGGCCTGCAACACGGGCAATTCCATATCCATCTCCAGTCGAACCTGTCTTCGGATACGATTTCCCACCGGTCGCCAAAATCACCGCATCGGCCTGCAGTTGTTCCCCATTATCAAGTTCTACCACTCGTACGGCTCCCTCGTTTACACGAATGGTCTTCACTTTCACATTCGTACGCACTTGCACGCCTAGCTTCTTGATTTCCTGAATAAAGGTCTCCAAAATCGTCTTGGCAGAATCTGTCACAGGAAACATGCGCCCATGATCTTCTTCCTTCAAACGAACTCCACGCGATTCGAAAAATTGAATAATATCTTGATTGTCAAATTGAGAAAAGGCACTATATAAAAAGCGTCCATTCCCCGGAATATGTTTCACGATTTCCTCAGGAGAACGTCGATTGGTAACATTACAACGTGTCCCTCCTGTGTGCAATAATTTTTTCCCTAAAGTTGGGTTTTTCTCCAATAAGACCACTTCAGCGCCATGCATCGCTGCACTGACTGAAGCCATTAATCCACTCGTTCCACCACCGATTACAATAACTTTCATACTTGCCTCCAATTCTAGTTGTCCCAACTATTATAAAGCATGCAAAATAAAAAAGCCTAGAGAAACTCTCTAGACCTTTTCCACTTACTCTTTCCATTCTTTCAGTGAAGCTAAATAGAACGCCCCACAGACGATTAATAGACTTCCTCCTGCAAAATACGGAAGAATCTCTAAAGTTCCGAAACTCATCCAGTAAAGAATTGTAAGGATGATTTGGAAAACGGGAATGGCTGGCAAAATTCGTTGCAGCGTCGGCATAAAAATCAGAATACCTGCGACTAAATAGAAAATCCGCACTCCGTTTTTGATTCTCGAATCTCCTTTAAAGGTTTGAAACCCTTTGATTCCAAAATAAATAACGATTAAATTCAGCATCAACAAAATCCAAAAGAACTGTGAGGAAACATCTACTGTGTTCACAAAAGATAGTTTTAATGCGACAATGGGCGCTAACCAGAACAACACTCCAGAACCAACCCCAACAATCCCACAAAAACGAGCTAAATTTTTACGATCCATACAACTCCTCCTTCTTATCTATCAAACATCGCTTATGCTTTTACAGCCGTCACTTGGATTTCCACTAGGGCATTTTTAGGTAGGGCCGCTGCTTGAAATGCCATCCGTGCTGGATAAGGAGAAGAAAAATACTCTCCATACACTCCATTCATTTGTGCAAAGTCGTTGATATCCGCTAGTAGCACCGTTGTCGATACGACCGCATCCATTCCTACCCCTGCTTCTTTTAAAATCGCACGGATATTTTTCAATGATTGATGCGTTTGGCTCACAATATCACTTCCTGCGAATTCCCCTGTTTCAGGAACGATTGGCAACTGTCCAGAGACGACAATCGTTTCTCCTTTATAGGCTACTCCTTGTGAGTAAGGCCCGATTGCTTTTGGAGCCTGTTCTGTTTGAATTACTTTCTTTGTCATGGAAATCCTCCTAGTCTAATGGTGGCACAGTGTCCACGAATACATATGTTTTCATACGGTCAAACGCTTCTACAAGACGCGCATACGGCAATGCGAGGTTGATACGGATACAGCCTTCGCCGAAGAACATCTTGCCATCTTGCCAAGCCACGCCGACATCCCAGCCACGTTTTTCGAGCTGCTCCAGCGTCAGATTGTGTTTTTTTAAGAACGGTGAACAGTCGATAAAAAGCATATACGTGCCTTCAGGTTTTGTGACTTCTACGCCGTCCAATTCACGGTGAATAAAGTCGCACGCGTAGTCCGCATTCTTCTCGATCACTTCACGCAACTCTTCCAGCCACTCATATCCTTCTTCTTGATACGCCCCGATTAAAGCATGCATTGACATCACATTCATCGCGTTATAATGCGGCTTCATCCCTTTTGACTCGACACGGTCTCTTAAAGCATCATTGTAAATCACATGATAACTTCCCACGAGTCCTGCCAGGTTAAACGTCTTACTTGGCGCATACATGGCCACGGTGCGATTCTTCGCATCTTCTGAAATCGATTGTGTTGGAATATGTTTGTGGCCTTTAAAAATAATATCGGACCAAATTTCATCCGACACGACAATCACATCGTACTTGCGGTAAATCTCCATCGCGCGTTCAATTTCTTCTTTCTCCCATACACGACCACTTGGGTTATGCGGAGAACAGAAAATCGCCACATGAATCTTATGTGCTTTGATTTTTTGTTCCATATCCTCAAAGTCCATACGGTAAACGCCCTTTTCGTCTTTCACAAGCGGGCTATGCACAGCCTTCAAGCCATTATCATTTAACGACTGCGTAAAGCCGACATAGGTTGGACTATGCACTAACACAGCATCCCCAGGCGCAGCGTACGATGTTAAAGTCGATACGACTCCTCCAAGCACGCCATTTTCATGACCAATATGTTTACGCGTTAATCCTGTCACTTGATGGTGGCGCGCATGCCACTGAATAATGCTTTCGTAGTACACTTTAGAAGGTATAAAGTACCCGAAAATCGGATGTTCCAATCGTTTTTGCATCGCCGAAATCACCGTTGGCACGGTTGGGAAACTCATGTCCGCAATCCACATCGGAATCACATCGAAACCTTTCTTCGGTCTATCTGGCGACTTTCCTGGAATCAACCCTAGCCCATCCACCGCCAGAGCGTCCATTCCATGTCGATCAAATTCTGTCGTAAAATCATATTTCATCCGCATAACCTCCTAGAATCTCACTTTCATTATACACCGTCCCCCGCATCCACTCAACGCCCGCCGAAGACTCAGTCCGGTGCAAGTTTTTTCATAAAAAGCGTAATTCTTGGTGAAGAAAAACATCCTAGGTTAACGTTGCAAAAAAATCCTTGGACTCTATAGTCATAGAAATAACGGTCGCATGCGAAAAGAATTAGAGCTCCATAGCGAGAATCTCTTTGGAGCTCTTTGACTTTCGCAAGGCCTGAGACCAAGGCTCAGTCCGGTGCAGTTGTTTCTATAACTATGAAGATGTCCAAGGATTTTAAAGCAACGCTTTAACCCTTTAACCTATTTCTTCATCGCTGAAATCACGCGATAGCCTTTTTGCGCGATAAAGTCCGCCACTTCATCCGGATTCGTTGAATCCACATGAAGCACCACTTGCACTTTCCCATCACGGTGATATACCGAAATCGTCGAAACGTTCACGTTGTTTTCACGCAACACATCCGAAATTTCTTCCAGAGGACCTGGTTTATCTTCATTGATTTCAATGAATAAACGAGAACCCGGTGTGTTGTATCCAGAAATTTCGATAAACGCATCAAAAATATCTTTATCAGTAATAATTCCTTCCACGTGGCCACGTGCATCTACTACTGGCAGTACGCCGACCTTTTGTTGACGCATAAGGGACGCAGCTTCTTCTAATAATGTATGAGCCTTCACGGTTAAGACTTGCTTTTGCATAATTTCGCTTGCTGTAGTCTTATTCAATAAATAGTTCAGCTCATGCATCGATAGGCTTGTTGCCATTGAAGGTGAATGCCCCGCAACAAGTTCTTCTGTGAGTAAGCCAACTAACTTGCCATCTTCTACAACTGGCAAGCGGTGAATGTCGTGTTCCTTCATTAAGTCTAGAGCTTTCATAACCGTCGTTTCAGGCGTTACTGTAATGACGTTGGTTGACATATAATCTTTAACTTCCATGATTACCCTCCTAGATATGCTTTCTGAATTTCATCACTTTCTAACAACTCTTGTCCTGTACCGCTTAATACCACTGATCCAGTTTCGAGTACATACGCACGATTTGAAATCGATAAGGCCATTTTCGCATTTTGCTCGATGAGTAAAACCGTTGTCCCTGTCTTTTGGATTTCTTGAATGATTTTGAAAATCTCACGGATAAAAATCGGTGCTAACCCCATTGACGGTTCATCCAACAATAATAGTTTTGGACGACTCATTAACGCACGCCCCATTGCTAACATTTGTTGCTCCCCACCAGAGAGTGTTTGCGCATCTTGGTCTTTACGTTCTTTCAAGATTGGGAAACGCTCGAAGACGTCTTCCATATCTTTTTGAATCGCTTCTTTATCCTTGCGTAGAAATGCCCCTAGTTCAAGGTTTTCTTTTACCGTTAATCCTGGGAATACGTGACGTCCTTCTGGCACTTGCACGAGTCCTTTCTCAACGATTTTCTTCGCAGATGTTGAAGCGATGTTCTCACCTAAGTATACGATTTCGCCTTCTGAAGGATGAATGAGTCCCGATAAAGTCTTCAAGATAGTTGATTTTCCAGCACCGTTTGCCCCGATTAGAGACACGATTTCGCCTTCATTCACCTTAAAATCAACATTACGTACGGCTTGAATCATTCCGTAATGAACTGATAAATTTTTAACTTCTAACATCTACTCACCTCCTAAGTACGCTTTAATCACTGCAGGATTTTGTTTAATTTCTTCTGGAGTTCCTTCTGCAAGAAGTCTTCCATATTCCAACACGTAAATGCGTTGGCAAATTTTCATCACAAGTGACATATCGTGTTCGATTAACACCACTGTCAAATCAAATTCTTTTTGAATTTTCGCAATTAGTTCTGTTAATTGAGCCGTCTCTTGAGGGTTCATCCCCGCTGCTGGCTCATCCAAGAATAAGATTTTTGGTTTTGTCGCTAACGCACGAACGATCTCAAGCTCACGTTGTTGTCCGTAAGCTAAGTTTTTCGCCTTTTCCTCTTTAAGTGTATCCAACTCAAAAATCTTTAGCAACTCAATCGCTTCTTCGCGCATTTTTGCTTCTGTATCATAGTATTTTTTCGTACGGAATAAGGTTGAGAATAATGAGTCACTTGAGTGCGAGTGCATCGCAATCATTACATTCTCTAGTACCGTTATATCTTTAAAGAGACGAATATTTTGGAAAGTACGTGCCATTCCAAGAGTGGTGCGTTTATATGGAGGAAGCCCGTTTAAGTTTTTCAACTGTCCGTCTACTTCTAAACTCACTGTTCCTTCTGTTGGCTCATACACCCCTGTTAACAAGTTGAAGAAAGTCGTTTTCCCAGCACCATTTGGCCCGATGAGTCCGATAAGTTCTCCCTTGTTTACTTTCATAGAAACATTAGATACCGCGGAAAGTCCACCAAAGTTTTTAGTTAGTCCATTTACTTCTAATAACATTACTTCCCACTCTCCTTTGCCTCTTTTTTCTTAGAAAACTTCAAGTTCCCTAGTTTGAATTCCCATGTTCCAAGTAATCCACCCGGACGGAAGATCATAATTAAAATTAACGCTACTGCATAGATGATCATCCGTAATTGTCCAAATGGTTGTAGGACAAGGTTGATAATGCCAAGCAATACTGCTGCTACAAATGAACCAGTGAAACTTCCAATTCCTCCGAATACGACAATAATTAATACATCGATGGATTTCATGAACGTGAAGTCACCAGGTGTTACTGCTCCTAGCGTTGTCGCAGAAAGAGTTCCACCGATACTTGCAGTGGCTGCTCCTAATACGAAAGCTAAGATTTTATACTTCGTCACTTGAACCCCCATGGACTCAGCTGCGATTTCGTCTTGTAACACCCCATAAGTTGCACGGCCGGCACTACTGAAAGTGTAATTTAAGATTAAAATCGTTGTTACCACTAAGAAAATATAAGTAATCGTCCATGTATTGGTTAAAGGAATCCCACTGATTCCGGCAGCCCCATTTGTGATTTTCATATTGGTCACGGCTACACGAATAATTTCAGCAACCCCTAGAGTCGCAATCGCAAGGTAGTCTCCCTTTAAACGAAGCGTTGGTAATCCAACAAGAAATGCCACGATAACTGAAATAACAACCCCAACTGCCATTCCAGCAAATAGTCCAGGAAGCCCATTGATCATTTTTCCAAGAATAGCTCCACTATAAGAACCAATGGCGATAAATCCTGCATGTCCAAGTGAGAACTGTCCGGCAACCCCAAGGATGAGGTTCAATCCAACAGCATAGATGATATTAATCATGATATTAATGAAGGTACTTTCGTAGTAGAAGTTGATTACTCCTGTTTGTACAAGTACGAAAAGAAGTGCGTACATTCCTAATGCGAACAATGTCCAACGAATATTCTTTTTATGAAATCTTTGCATCTTCTTCACCTACACTTTCTCTCTGACATTTTTACCAAACAATCCAGCTGGTAATACGATTAAAATAATAAATAATAGAAGATAAACCACTCCGTCACGATATGGGGAATATCCGAAGAAGCTTACCATTGTTTCTAATAGACCGATGAGATAGCCACCGACCATCGCTCCAGGGATACTTCCGATACCCCCAAGTACAGCTGCTACGAAGGCTTTCAATCCAACTGTAATTCCCATTGTTGTAGAAATCGTATTGTAGTAAATCCCAACAAGGACACCTGCAATCCCCGCAAGTGCTGAACCAAGCGCGAACGTAAATGAAATCACTCCATCTACGTCAATCCCCATTAATTGAGCGGCTTGTTCATCAACAGCAACGGCACGCATGGCTTTCCCCATTTTTGTATAACGAACGATAAATTGTAATAAAGCCATTAATAAAATTGTAATCCCAAAAATCAGGATTTGTTTTCCATTCACAGAAATATCTCCGAATAAGGTGAATGTTTCTGTTCCAAAGTCTGAAGGGAATGGACGTGATTCCGCCCCAAAGAAATAACTCATCACATTTTCTAACAAATAAGAAACCCCGATGGCTGTAATTAATGCAGCCACACGAGTTGATTTACGAAGCGGCTTATACGCGACACGTTCAATCACCACTCCTAAAACGGCACATGCTACCATGGCTAATAATAAGGCTAGGAAAATATTCAATTTCAAAACCATTACCGCAAAGTAACCAATGAATGCCCCCATCATGTACACATCACCATGTGCGAAGTTAATCAGTTTAATCGTCCCATAAACCATGGTATACCCGAGCGCAATTAAGGCATAAATACTTCCGACTGCGAGCCCGTTTACCAATTGTTGAATTAACAACTCCATATATTTTCTCCTTTCATTTCTATCCTCTATTTAGTGGAAAAGAGAGGCGGAAGAAACTCTCCGTGCCTCTCTTCAATATATTAATATCCTTATCATTACTCAGCAGAGTACTCTTGAGCACTTACTTCTTGTCCATTTTGGAACTCGATTACAACCGCTGATTTCACTGGTGTGTGGTCAGCACCCATTGAGAATGTACCTGTTACACCATCAAATTCTTTTGTTTCTGCTAAAGCTTTTGTGATTGCTTGTGGATCTGTTGAACCAGCAGTCTCAATAGCTTTCATTAATAATTGAGTTGCGTCATAACTTAAAGCTGCGAAAGTATCTGGGTTTGTACCAAATTTTTCTTTATATGCTTTTACAAACTCTTGAACATCACTATCTTTACTCAATGTTGAGAAGTGAGATGTGTAGTAAACGTTTGAAAGGTTTGAACTGTTTCCAGCTAATGCTGCTAACTTGTCACTTGCAAGACCGTCTCCACCAACGATTGGTTGAGTGATTCCCATTTCACGAGCTTGTTTGATGATTAGACCAACTTCTTCATAGTAACCAGGTACGTATAATACATCGAAGTCTTTAGATTTCAATGTTGTTAATACCGCTTGGAAGTCTGTATCTTTTGTTTGATAGTATTCACGAGCTACAACTGACCCACCGATTTTGCTATCAGTATAAGTTTTTTCAAAGGCATCTGCTAAACCTTTAGAGTAGTCATTACCTGTATCTTGTAAGATGGCTACTTTAGCTTTTCCGAATTTCTTGTTAACGAAGTTTGCTCCTACAACCCCTTGGTAGCTGTCAGAGAAACATACACGGTAGATGTATTCATATACTGAAGATGCATCTCCAGCGTTTTTCAATGTTACACCGTCTCCTGTTGTTGCTGGGAATACTGTTGGGATTTTAGCTTGTTCATTTACAGGGATTGATACTGCTGCATCCCCTGTAGTTGCTGGTCCAACAACCCCGACTACTTTTTCAGAAGCTAATTTTTTCGCAACAGAAGCTACTTCTGTCTTATCTGATTTGTTGTCATATGAAACGTATTTTAATTCCTTATCAAGTAACTTCCCTTTTTGCTCAACCGCTAATTGTGCTGCATTGTTCATTGAAGTTCCGTAAGTTGCTACGTTCCCTGTTAATTCGAAGTTTCCTCCGATTTTGACTGTGTTGCTATCTGCTGCACTTCCACAACCTGCTAAAATGGCTGCAACCACAGCTCCTAATGTGAATTGTTTTAATTTCATAAGATCCCTCTTTTCATACTTTAAATTTCTAAGATGAGAGTAGTATATAATATTCTGACAATTCTCGCAACTATTTTCTATTCATTTATAAAAATTTTTTCATAAAAATGAAAAAAGTGCTTTTGTTTACAGAAAAAGAGACCGCCTTTACATAAGGCAGTCTCTCCTAACATCTCTTATCTTATCTTATCTTATTTTACTTCTGTATATCCAATTGCTTCTAATTTTTGAGCAGCAGTTGCAAAATCATCAAAATATTTATCCACTAGCTGAGCATCTTTCAATTCAATATTTCCTTCTGCATTCGTTACTAAGTTTGAAAGACCAATTGCAAGCGTACGTTTGCCAGCATATTTATACTCTACTCGAACAAGCATTACAAGATTTCCGTTTCCTTCGATTAAACCGTCGCCATATCCACTTTCACCTACACCGCTTGATAAACCACGATAATAAGTTTTATCAAAAGTAATGGTCGCATCTGTGTACTTTTTGTTGATTTCTTCTTTTAATTTTTTAACAACTTCATCTTTGTTTTTTGCATCCTCAAATTTGTCAGCAACTGTTTTTAAGCCTTTTACTGGAAGAGTGAAGCTTCCATCGCCTTCTAAAATATAACCATTTGATTCTAAAACTTTATCGAAGTTTCCGTCAATTTTAATTTTAGCATCTTTTCCATTTTCTAATTGACCATCATTTTCAACTACAAAACGAATGGAAGCTACACGAGGGTCGTTTATGCGAACTTTCGCTTTTCCTTTTTTGTTGAAACCTGTTGCTTCTAAAGACACTAATTTTGCTAATTCTTCAGAATTTAGTTTCTTAACAGCTGTTAATCCCGTTACTTTCACTTTTTTCTCTGAAGGAATTGTCACAAATTTTTCTAGATTCTTTGTATTCGCAAACGTTAAAGTAACTTCTTCATCATTTGATAAATTTTCAGTCTTGCTTGGAGATATTTTAACTTCAGCAATAGCCGCTTTTAATTCTGATTCTGTTTTGGCGTCTGCTTTAGGATTTTCTACTAAGAAAGCGGTGATTAACTCCTCTGTATTGAATTGATACGTAATACGTCCTTTTGTATCAACGCCACTAAAAGACGTTTTAAGGTAGTTTCCGGCATCTACTTTTTTAAATCCACAGGCAGCTAATACAACCGTTGCCATTAAGCATAAAAATGTTAATAACTTCTTTTTCATTTTAGTCCTCCTAAAGTATAAAAAAATCTTAAATATGTTTTATTATATTAAATCGCCTTAATAAGTGTCAATCTTATTAAGATTCCGGATTTCAACTTGATAGAAGCTTTTGTTCATGCTATGTTGATAGAAAGAAATTTATTGGAGGCACCATGAAAACCAAGATTCCAGTCTGGAAAACGATTCGCTTTACCTTCAGCAATTTAACCAAGCATAGTTGGATGTATTTACGCAATTCCTTATTCCTACAGCTATTTATCTCCGTCTTTGGATTTGGATTATTATCTCTAATTTTTAAAGGAATGCTCTTTTTTGCAGGTCAAGCCAATCTAACCTTTTCAAATTTTAAACATGTTTTATTAAACCCTTGGATGATCCCTTTCATCCTTATGTACTTACTCGCGTTTGCTTTTATTTTATTTTTAGAGTTCTCGATTCTAATTTTTATGATCTATGGAACGATTCGAAAAACACATTTTTCATGGCGAACCAGTGTTAAAAATGCCTTTATTGAATTAAAGCAACTGCTAAACGGACATTTTATTGCATTTTTACTCTATTTTATAACGCTTCTTCCGATTATCAATTTAGGAGATTTAACCTTTATTTCCAAAAACATTTATATTCCTAGTTTCATAACGGGAGAAATCACCAAAACTGGGAGTGGCGTCATAATCTACACGATTTTAATTGTATTGCTCCTTTACTTTCACGCTAGAAGTTCCTTTGCAATTCCACTACAAATCCTGACAGATCAACCTTTTACTAAAAATATTCTACAAAGTTGGAAGATTACAAAAGGGAATACGTGGAGACTCCTCTTTATCGTTGGTGTCGTTGAGGCTGTTTTATTCATCTTTGTTGTGGCTATTTCCTTTTTAAGTGTTGCTTTGGTATCTCTTATCAACCCTGAAGGAGATAATGTTTTTCTACTCAGCAGTGTCCTCACGATTGCCAAACTTATTCAAGAGTTCATTATCATTTATACGAAAATGGCTACATTTATCGTCATGACAAAAGTGATTCACAAGCGAAAACTCGTTTCCCTTCATTTATATCAACATCTTCCTGAAGTGAAACATAAGAGAAAAATCGTCACAGCCGTTGCTCTCATTTTTGTGATTGGAAATGCGGCCTCTACAACGCTATCAACCTATGCCAAAGACGCCATGCCTGACCAAGCAATTATCGGCCATCGTGGATATACTTCAAAGGCAGTCGAAAATTCCCTTGAAGGAATTAAGGCTGCAAAAGAGGCAGGAGCTACCATGGTAGAAATGGATATCCTCCTTACCAAAGATCATCAATTTGTGGTGATGCATGATTACAATTTAAAACGACTCGCTCGTCTGAATAAACGGGTTCAAGATATGACCTTGGATGAAGTGAGGGGATTACCGATTTATCAATCGGGATTTGCTAGCCATATCCCGACCTTCGAGGAGTTTTACCGAGAAGCTAAAGATTTGAACATCCCTCTCATCATTGAATTAAAACCCCATGGAGGCGAACCTGAAAATTATGTAGATCTCTTTATCCAAAAATATAAAGAGTTAGGTATCGATTCTTCTAATAAAGTGATGTCCCTTGATTTGAAAGTGATGGAAGAACTGGAAGAAAAAGCTCCAGAAATAAATACGGGTTATGTCATTCCCTTCCAATTCGGAGGGTTTGGCAATCCAAAAGTGGATTTCTTCGTCATAGAAGACTTTTCTTATCAAGAATTGCTTGTTCTAAATGCGCAACAACAAGGACATGAAGTCTATGTTTGGACCATCAATAGTGAAGATGTCATTCAAAAATATTTGAACAGTCCTGTGAATGGGATTATTACTGATGAAGTCCAACTTGTGAAGGATTTCAAAGATGATTTTAAAAAGAATAATACGTTGATGGATCAGTTTTTACGAGCCCTCGGAATTACTTTAGTGTTCAGTAAATAAATGACAAAAACAAGAGCCGCTGTGGAGTTTCCACAGCGGCTCTTCTCTATTTCAAAGCGGATGATTTATCCAATTTTTGTAACGCCGCCCATGTATGGTACAAGCGCTTCTGGAATCGTCACACTACCATCTTCATTTTGGTAATTTTCAAGAATAGCAGCAACTGTACGTCCAACTGCAAGTCCTGATCCATTTAATGTATGCACTAATTCAATCTTGCCACTATCTTCACGACGGAAACGAATTTTCGCACGACGCGCTTGGAAGTCCACGCAGTTTGAGCAAGAACTGATTTCACGGTACGTATCTTGCGCTGGAATCCACACTTCTACATCGTATGTTTTCGCTGCTGAGAATCCCATGTCTCCTGTACATAACACAATCGTACGGAATGGTAATCCTAATCCGCGCAGTACATCTTCCGCGTTGTCTGTCATTTTTTCTAATTCATCAAATGAATCTTCTGGTTTCGCGAATTTCACCATTTCTACCTTATTAAATTGGTGAAGACGAATTAAACCACGAGTGTCACGACCGGCGCTACCTGCTTCAGAACGGAAAGATGGGCTAAGCGCAGTGAAGTAAATCGGTAATTGCGCTTCGTCTAAAATTTCGTTTGCGTAGTAGTTTGTTAATGGCACTTCCGCTGTTGGGATTAATGTTAAGTTGCGTTCGTCTGTTAATTGGAACACATCTTCTTTGAATTTAGGGAATTGACCTGTTCCGTACATTGATTGTTCATTTACCATGTATGGTGTGATCATTTCTGTGTAGCCATGTTTTTCCACGTGTAAATCAAGCATGTAGTTGTAGATGGCACGTTCTAAGCGAGCTCCAAGGCCTTTGTAGTATAAGAAACGGCTTCCTGATACTTTAGCTCCACGTTCGAAGTCTAAAATATCTAGCGCTTCTGCTACTTCCCAGTGAGGTTTTGGTTCGAAGTCGAATACGCGTGGAGTTCCTTCACGACGAACTTCTACGTTTTCTGTTTCATCTGCCCCTACTGGTACACCTTCTGCAGCTGTGTTTGGTAAGCGAGATGCGATGTATTCTACTTTTTCTTCCACTTCTGCTAATAAAACATCTGTTTCTTTGATGTCTTCACCGACTTGTTTCATTTCAGCGATTTTAGCACTAGCATCTTCCTTATTTCGTTTAAGAAGAGAAATCTCTTCCGTCACTGTATTACGGTATTGTTTTAATTGTTCTGTTTTCGTGATGAGTGCACGACGTTCTTCATCCAAGTTGCGTAACTCTTCTACTGTCGCACGGTCTACACCGCGGTTTTCTAGAGCTGTTGCCACTTCTTCAAAATTTTCACGAATGCGTTTCATATCTAACATATGTTTTCCCTCCATTTTCTGTATAAAAAAATACTCCGCCCCCGACTATTTCTAGTCTTAGGGACGAAGTAGAGTAATTGTCTTCGCGGTACCACCCGGTTTCAATGTTGCCATTGCGCTCATTTGTGAGATAACGGTTTTCTCCGGATAGCTTAATCAATGTTTTCGCTCTCGCACCGTATGTGGATTCGCTGGTCTCTCTTTGCTAGTTTTCACCAACCACTAGCTCTCTACTAAAGGATCGCAGGTACTATTCATACTGTATCATTTGTCTAAGATTGTACACGCCCTAAGCAAAAAGTGCAAGCCTTTTACTGTATTTTTATTTAGAGGCTGTTGGCGTAAATACATTTTGAATTTCGCTCCATACATTTCCAAAGAAGTTTTGAACTTTTTGAACAACTTGTCCAACAAAACCTTTTGCTCCACGGACACTTTCTGTGACCACATTCGATTGCTCCACATCGTAAGCAGCTAATGCTTCTACTGTTCCGTGATCCTTACCATCTACATATCCTAGATTTTCACCTGGCATTTCAAAGGTCAATGTTCCGACCGTTTGTCCTGCTTGAACAGGCGCTTTTACTTTTCCATCTTCTGTTTTCAACTCATCTAACGGAATAAAGCCTATTTTAATTTGGCTAAGGGCTGTCCCTTTTGGAACGGCTGCAACAAAAGGTTTTCCATAGTCAACGCTCAGTGTTTCTTCCGTTCCACCTTCCAGAGGAATCGGCGCTAAATTTTGAACGGATTTCCCTGGAGAACCGACAATAAGTCCTTCATACTTTTTGAACAGTTCATCTAAAAGATGTCTGGTGACTTTAAATCGGTTTAGTGGCTCTTTAGAACCCATGCTTACCACAATCACAGAAAATCCATTTCTTGTTGCTGTTGTCGTAATTGAAGCTCCACCGGATTCACTCGTTCCTGTCTTCAATCCTGTTACCCCTTCATACTCAAATAAGAGCCCTGGAAGTAAGTAATTGAAGTTATCCATTTTAGTCGTTCCTGATCCATTTGGACGGAAAGTTTGGGTTGGAATTGATGAAATCTTCAAAATCTCGGGGAAATCATTCACTAAATTTTTAGCAATAATCGCAACCGAACGAGCAGACATACTATTTTCGTCTTCGTCTCCAAAAGCTGGATTTTTTTCGCTGCCACCGTATTTATTCGGTAATCCTGTTACATTAATAATTGTCGCGTCCTTAATGCCCCACTCGTTTAATTTTGCTTTCATCCGTTCAATCCAATTCGCTTCGGAACCACCAATGTATTCGGCAATTGCAAGAGTTGCTGCGTTGGCTGAATAGATTGAGATCGCATCAAAGAGTTCTTTGATTGTATATTTTTCATTTGGCCATAGTGGCACATTGGATAAATTATAATTGGCACTTAATTGATTGGCTCTGGCACTAATTGGGATCTTTGTTTCCCAAGTGATTTCTCCTTTTTTAATCGATTCTAAAATTAAATATTGTGAAATCATTTTACTCATTGAAGCAATTCCACGAACTTCATCTTGATTGTTTTGCATCAAAATTTTTCCGCTCGTTTGCTCGATTGCAATGTAGCTTTGTACATCTTGAATCGCAGCTGCTTCTTCTTTTTCTTTTGCGGCATCTTGCGCATAAATAACTGGAGTAAAACTCGTAGCACTCATAGCAAAAATGCTAAGGGCACACACGAATTTTTTCATCCATTTACGAGGACCTTTCATGTTTTTATATCTCCTAAATCTCTCAAATCTGCTTACTCATGTTACCGAAAAAATAAAGGAAAAACAATGGTAATCTGATTAATCTTTTATTACAAAATTGCGCTTATTTTTAATCTCATATTCGCTTGCTGTTCGAGGAAAAAATATTAATGTATCCACATCAACAATGGATGCCCTTCCATCTTTTAACAAGAAAAAAACACAAAAAGAAAAGTGTTTTTTTCTTGTTGTGTTTTCTTTAAAACCCTTTATGTTTTTCGAGAAATTGTTCTTCTTCTATTGTTGATTTTCTTCCTAAAATTTGATTTCGATGAGGATATCTACCAAATTGTTCAATAATCGCACGATGAGCCATTTCATATTTTTTTCGACGTTCTAATCCAGGTTCGTCAAACCATTTTGCAGCCCAATCATGAATCCAAAGAGACTCTGAATGCATGAAAGGCATCACAAGAAATCCTTGCTCGTCCACCGTCAATTCCTTCCAATAAGGCAAAGCTTCCTGGGCAAGCATTAAGGCTAAAGAATCCGCAGAGAACGCTTTTGCATCCTCACGAAACATATTTCTTGAGAATTGATCCAGAACAATTATTTCGGCTAGACGACCTCGCGAGGTCTTGCGCCAGTGAACCGTTTCGCCTGAAACGATAGCCTCATAAGTGGGAAGAAATCTCGTTCGAATTTCTGCATCAAACTCCTCCGATTTTTTAAACCAATCTGAAGCTTCACATTCTTTAAACCAGAACTCTAATACTTCTTGGGGCGAAACAATCATTATCCAATCGCTTCTTTCTTCGTTTTTTCATCTAGCTGATCGTTCATTCTTCCGTATTTATAGCCTTGCAAATCGACCGTTACAAATAAGAAGCCTAACTCTTGCATCATCTGATTAATCTCTTCGTGGTTTTTAACTAATTTTTCAATTTGGTCTGTCCCTACTTCAATACGAGCCAAATCTTGATGCACTCGAACACGCACTGGTTCAAATCCACGTTTTGCAAAATATTCTTCCGCCTTAAACACCGCTTCTACTTTTTCAGGAGTAATGCGAGTTCCATATGGAAAACGAGAAGCTAAACTGCAAGAAGGAGTCTTATTCCAGTTCGTCACTCCTGCACGTTTGGCTAATTCACGAATTTCTGATTTATATAATCCAGCTTCTTGTAAGAGACTACGCACGCCTTCCTCATTACGCGCCTTCACACCGGGACGATAATCGTTGATGTCGTCCATAATTAATCCATCTGAAAGAACAGTAAATCCTTCTCCTTCTACATTCTTTTTGATGGTTTGATAGAGCATTTTCTTACTGTAATACCAACTATTCGGAGTGTTTGAAGCAATGTGCGGATCGGATAACTCTTCCATTTCAAGCCCTAATACACGAGCACCCATTTCTGTTCCTAAATCGATTGCTTCACTAAACTCTCGGTCAGAAAACAATTCCGAGTTCACGACTGCCGCAATCACATTGTCACGTCCTAGAGTATCCACTGCAATCTTCAATAAATAGCTACTATCGATTCCTCCAGAATAAGGTACTACAATTTTTCCCACTTCTTTTAACAATTCGCGTAATCGTGCTTCTTTTTCATCCATTATTTGTTCCTTCTTTCTATCCTAAAAGCTTTCTCGACCTGTAAATTCTTCCAAGTATGCTTTATCTAAAATCAGTAATTTCTGATTATGAATTTCAACGACGCCTTCTTCTTTTAAATCATGAATAATGCGGTTTACGCTATTACGAGTGGAGATTCCACAAAAGCCAGCAATATCTTCGTTCGTAACGTTAAAATCGATAAGAATTCCATCCTCTACTTCCACGCCAAATTGATTCATCAATTTATATAGGAAGGAACAGACCGCCCCTTTCTTCCCATTCATCGTCATATATTGCAATGATTCAATGGTTTCAGACAATTTATTCCGGTAATATTCCCGAATATAATCTTGTAAGTGTTTATCATCTCTTACATATTCCCAGAATTTAATGCGTGGAATACGGTAGAAAGTTGCCTCGTCACTCTCAATGCGTACGTTAAAAGGTGCTGATGTATAGTTAGAAACCTCATCACGAACAAGTGAAACGATATCCACGGGCGTAACGTACTCTAAATTGAACTCTCGGCCATCTTTCATAATGATACTAGTCTTCACTACTCCATCAATCAGTACATAAGTATAGGCCTGCTCCAATCCACGGTATGCCAGGTACATGTGTTTTTTCTTCTTTATAATAGGGGTATTTTCTTTTTCTAAAAAATCGATTAAATATTTTTCACTGTTCAAATTGAACACTCCTCTAAGACAATTTCCTATACACACTATTATCATCTTACCACGAAAATATACGTTAACAAATGTTACTAACCTTTGAGACTTCTGCTGTGCGTTATTTGAGTATACTTATAATCGACAAACAAATTAAAGGAGATGTTATCATGGTTGAAATTAAACTACCTTACGACAAAAAGACAATTACTGCTGTAATTCCTGACAAAAACTTTGCAGGATTACTTGAATCGAAAGCGGAAAACTACCACAACCCACTTTCTGAACAAGAAACAGTGGAAAAATCAATGGATAACCCAATTGGTAGCCAAACATTAGAAGAATTAGCAAAAGGTAAAAAAGATATCGTATTAATCAGTTCTGACCATACACGTCCAGTCCCTTCACATATCATTACCCCTATCATTTTACGTCGTATCCGTAGCGTGAACCCTGACGCTCGTATCCGTATTTTAGTTGCGACTGGTTTCCACCGTCCTTCAACTCGCGAAGAGTTAATTAACAAATACGGTCAAGAAATCGTGGACAATGAAGAAATCGTAATGCACATTTCTACAAACGACGAAGACATGGTTAAAATCGGTCAACTTCCTTCAGGTGGTGACTGCATCATCAACCGTATCGCTGCTGAAGCAGACTTACTAATTGCTGAAGGATTTATCGAAAGCCACTTCTTCGCTGGATTCTCTGGCGGACGTAAATCAGTTCTTCCTGGTGTTGCTTCCTATAAAACAATTATGGCAAACCACAGTGGTGACTTTATCGACTCAGACAAATCACGTACTGGTAACTTAGACCATAACCCAATCCACGAAGATATGTTATACGCAGCACGTACTGCAAATTTAGCCTTCATCGTAAATGTTGTATTAGATGGTGAAAAACATATCATCGGTTCATTTGCCGGAGATATGGTTGAAGCTCATAAAGTGGGTTGCGAATTCGTTCGTGAATTAGCGCATGTAACTAAAATCCCTTGTGATATCGCCGTTTCAACAAATGGTGGTTTTCCACTAGACCAAAACATCTATCAAGCTGTTAAAGGGATGACTGCTGCCGAAGCAACAAACAAAGAAGGCGGCGTGATTATCATGGTTGCTGGATGTCAAGATGGTCACGGTGGTGAAGGTTTCTACCGTAACTTAGCAGATGTTAAAGACCCTAAAGATTTCTTAGACCAAGCAATTAACACTCCAAGACTTGAAACAGTTCCAGACCAATGGACTTCTCAAATCTTAGCGCGTATCCTAGTGCACCACCATGTAATCTTTGTATCTGACTTAGTTGAACCAAGTCTTATTACAAACATGCATATGGAATTAGCGAAAACATTTGACGAAGCTCTTGCACGTGCCTTCGAACTTCAAGGAGCAGACGCAAAAGTAACAGTTATCCGCGATGGATTATCTGTCATCGTCGAAGATAAATAATATGAAACAAGAAGAAATCCTACAACAAGTTAAAGATGGACGCCTCTCAGTTGAAGAAGCGTCCACCCTTCTGAAAGGGATTGAAGACATTGGGTACGCAGCCATTGATCTTTCTCGCCAAAAGCGCAATGGATTTCCAGAAATCATCTATGGTGAAGGAAAAAACATTGAGCAATTAATTGGCATCATCCGTGCAATGAATGAACATAAAACAGCCATTCTTGCGACACGCGTGAACGCTGAAAAAGGTGAAGCTCTGTCACAGGCTTTCCCTGAGGGCGTCTATGAACCTCTCGGACGTACCTTCGTCCTTAACCCAATCGCACCCAAACATGAACACTACATCGCAGTCGTTACAGCGGGTACAAGCGACATTCCTGTTGCCGAAGAAGCGGCTGTCACTGCGGAGACATTCGGAAATCACGTCAAACGTATTTACGACGTCGGAGTTGCAGGTATTCACCGCCTCTTCAATCGTCTCGAAGACATCCAAGGCGCTAGCGTCGTGATTGTCATCGCCGGTATGGAAGGTGCTCTTGTGAGTGTTGTCGGTGGGTTAGTAGACGTTCCTGTAATTGCCGTTCCAACCAGCATCGGATACGGAACGAATCTTCAAGGCGTGACGACTTTACTCAGCATGCTGACTTCTTGTGCAAGCGGCGTTACTGTCGTAAACATCGACAACGGCTTTGGCGCAGCCTATTCAGCAAGCATGATTAACAACATTCGAGGAGGACTCGCATGAGCACATTATATTTAGAACCATTTTCTGGGCTGAGCGGTGATATGCTAAATGCTCTTCTACTCGATTTAGGAGCCGACCGCAAGCATCTAGAAGAAGCCCTTACGACCATTTCGCTCGACGGTTACCATCTTCATGTAGACCGCATCGCGAAAAGCAGTATTTGGGGAACAGACTTCGATGTGCATATGGAACATGGTGAAAAAGACCATGGCATCGCTGGTGACTTTGACCATCACCATCATGACCATCACCATGAGCACGAACATACACATGAACATGCTCATTCACATGCGCACGAAGAACACACACATGCACACACGCATGAACATTCACAGCCACACGATCATCATCATCATGACCACGAACATACTCACGACGGTCATTCTCATAAGCATACACATAGTCATCATCACCATCACGGAGAAGTTCGTGGGTTGAAAGAAATCGAAACGATTATTCTTTCAAGTGGTGTCAGTGACTTTGTAAAAGAAAAAAGTTTGGAAGTATTCCGTGACATCGCACAAGCGGAAGCGAACGTACACCAAATGCCTGTGGAGGAAATTCACTTCCATGAGGTTGGCGCAACAGACTCTATCATCGACATCATGAGCTTCTTCATTTTGTGGGAAACACTCGACATCGATACGGTTTACAGCACTGCTGTCACAGAAGGTAGCGGAACAATTACCGTTGCACACGGAGTCATGCCTGTACCAGTACCTGCTGTAATGCAGTTAAGACTCCAAACTGCCATTCCATTCTCACAAGACTTTGACATTCATACAGAGCTTGTGACACCAACCGGCCTCGCTCTCTTTAAGGCCATCCGCCCAGTATTTGCACAACCTTCAAACCTAACTGCTACAAAAGTCGGTTATGGTTTTGGGAAACGTGACACGGGTAAATTCAACGCGTTACGCGGAACACTCTTAGAGAAAAGCACACATTCTCATCAAGTCGTGACTTCTAATAACGATGAAATCATTCAAATCGATACAACTATCGATGACCAAAGCGGTGAGGAACTTGGCTACATCATGAGCCTTTTATTAGAAGAAGGCGCGCTAGATGTGCATTACACTCCCGTTTACACAAAGAAAAACCGTCCGGCAACACATCTCACACTTCTCATCCAAGAAGGAGACCTCGAACGGTTTACAGCCATTTTATTTAAGCAAACTTCAACCATTGGCTTTCGTTATCAAAACGTCCAACGTAAAGTCATGACCCGCACTTTCCAGACGCAACAAACGAGCCTCGGAGCGGTGAAGGTAAAGAAAAACAAATACGGTACTTTTACAAAATCAACATTAGAATATGAAGACTGCGCCAAAATCGCCCACGAAACAGGATTATCGATTCAAGCCGTCTATCAACAATTAATAAAAGAAATACATTAAGGAGAATCAACCAATGGATCAAACATTTATGCATTTATTATTATCAGAATTTATGGGAACTGCCCTCATGATTATCTTCGGGGTCGGCGTACACTGTGATGACGTTTTGAAGAAAACAAAATACGCTGGATCAGGTCACTTATTCGCCATCACAACATGGGCATTCGGTATCACTGTTGCTTTATTCATCTTCGGTGGTGTAAGTATCAACCCTGCTATGGCGCTTGCTAAAGTGGTTTTAGGAGTACTTCCTGCAGAACAATTCATTCCAATTGCCAGCGCTGAATTCTTAGGCGCATTTGTTGGTGCGGTAATCGTATGGTTCATGTACGCAGACCACTTCACAGCTTCTGAAGGACTTGTTGATGGCGTTGCAATCCGTAACATCTTCTCAACCAACCCTAATTGCCGTAACTTACCACGTAACTACTTCGTCGAAGCATTTGCAACTTTCATTTTCTTAACAGCTATCTTAGCAACTGAAAATGTAAACAAAGAATTATTACCAATTGTGGTTGGTTTAATCGTATGGGCTGTCGGTATGGGTCTTGGAGGTACAACTGGATTCGCGATGAACCAAGCTCGTGACTTAGGACCTCGTCTTGCTTACCAATTATTACCAATCAAAAACAAAGTGAATAACGACTGGCAATATGGATTATTAGTACCTGGTACTGCTCCCTTCGTTGGTGCTGTTTGTGCTGCATTCTTCGTTCGTTACTACTTAGGTTACTTTATGTAAAATCCAATTATAAAAAGAAATGCACAAGAGAAATTCTCTTGTGCCTTTTTCATTTTGTCTCAAAAAACAGCCGACTATTTCTAGTCAGCTGTGTTGTGTTTACTTGCATCGATAATTTTCTTACGGTAATCCTTGTTTCGTCTTAGCGTGAAATAGTCTGGAACGGGATCTTGGCCACCGCGAATAAATGGATGGCATCGGCAAATGCGTCCGCACCCCATCAATACGCCTTTCAGCGCTCCATGCTTTTCAACCGCCTGAATCGTATAGCTCGAGCAGGTTGGTCTGTAGATACATGAAGGCGGGAATAAGGGAGAGATCCACTTTTGATATCCACGCACGAGTGCAATCATGATTTTTTTCATCTCTATACTGCTTTCTTAATTAATGAATCTGAAGAAGGCTTCTACTCCTTCTGCTGCAATTACTGTATAAACGTATAATGTCACTGGTTTTGCGATTAAACAAATGGCCACGAATTTCTTAAAGGTCATATGACTGAGGCCTGCCACCATACATAGGAAATCATCTGGGAATCCAGGAAGAACCAGCGCACCAAAGAAGAAGCGCTCGAAATGCTTTCCTTTGTCCAAATAACCGATGTATTTATTGTACGTATCATCATCCACGAACGCCTTCGCCAACGTCTCACCGTAGCGACGAGCTAACCAGAAGTTGATACAAGAACCAATCATGATTCCCACAAAATTATACACCCATCCGTAGAACGGCCCAAATACAATATGTCCAATCACACACGTTAGGCCACCAGGAATAATCGGGTAAACCACTTGCGTAATTTGAATCAGGATAAAAATCAAAATTCCTACCCAACCTGAGTGGGCAATGCTTTCACGGAACGGTCCGTCTATCGCAAAATAATCATTTTTTGCGACTAGCCATCCTAAAATAATGGTTAAAATAATCCCGATAACGGTCACGATTCGTATAATTTTACGATTTAATTCGATTGCTTTTGATGTATCCACAATGAACTCCTTAAACTATTGATAGTTGCATTATAACAGAGAAACTTAAAAAATCCTTCGAAAGTTTCTTACGTTTTGCTTAAGATTCGTGATTCTCTAGGTTCCACGGTTTTACAACGGTAATATGATCCATTAATGCTTCTTGGCGTCCTAGTTGCTCTAGACGTGCCTTACGACGTTCTTCGTAGCCACTGCAGATGAACTTCTCTTCATCTGTTTCTGGAACGATAGCATCTACCATAAAATCTGTTTCTCCTTCACGAGGAAGTGCCACAAATGTCCAAAAGCTTGTCGCCGCTAAATAGCGTTCGCCGTTTAACACATCTTCTCCGACCACTTTACAGAAAACTTCCATACTCTTCTTCCCTGTTCCTGAGATATACGTTTCTACGCAGACAGAATGCCCTAATGGAAGTGGTTTTAAATAGTTCATCGCGTCCACCGATGCTGTTACCGCAAGACGACGGCAATGACGAGAGACCGTAATCGATGCACAGTCATCAATAATTCGTGTTAGATTCCCTCCGAATAAAGTATTATGCATATTCACATCGAATGGGAAAATTCTACGTGCTTGAATCGCACGAGTTTGGCTACATGTTTTTGTACTCATTTGTTTAGCTCCTTGGATAGTTTACTGTTTCATTCTAACACGAAACTAAAATGCGTTCAAAGACACTCAAATTGTGTTTTGGAGAATCCTTCGGATTGAATTATAATAGCGGTAACGTTGCACCGGTTCGAGCTGTACGTAGAAAAAAAGACCCACAGTGTGAGTCCGGTAATCCCTGTTATTTTTTCTTTGCGCGTTTGGCTTCGTGAATCAGTTTCAATGCTCTCTTTCTTGTTTTGATATTTGGGCTCTTCATTTGTCGATATGCTGTTGCTAAATCTTGTTTCATAACATACACCTCCTATTGCTTCTCTCGTAGTTTACCAACTTGCTTTTTTAATACCAGGAATTAGTCCTATATGCGCTAATTCTCTGAATTTAATACGTGACAAGCCAAATTTACGCATATATCCTCTTGGACGGCCATCCGTTTGATCACGAAACTTCAATCGGTTCGGATTTGAATTTTTAGGCAGTTTTCTTAGCCCGTCAATGTCTCCAGCTTGCTTTAGGGTATAACGTTCTTCAGCGTAACGTTCGATGAGCGCTTTTTGTTTTTCATACTTTGCAATTTTAGATTTCTTTGCCATTTTCTTCTCTTCTTTCTAAATCGTAATTGTTACGTTTTACATTGTATCAATTGTTTCCTTTAAAATCAAGTGGTTTATCCCAATAAAAAAAGAGAGCCTTTTTCAAAGCTCTCCTTCAAATCGTATTTATTTAAAATTAGTCAATCCCAACTTCTTTACGAACAACGTCAGCAATACGTGTTACGTAGTCGTGAACGAGTTCATCTGTTGGTGCTTCAACCATGACACGAACAAGCGGCTCAGTACCACTTGGACGAACAAGCACACGTCCGTTTCCATCCATCTCAGCCTCTACAGCATCGATGACTTCTTTAATCGCTGGAACTTCCATTACTCCATTTTTATCGCTCACACGAATGTTTACTAATTCTTGTGGGTATGTTGGTACTTCACTGGCTAATTCGCTTAATGATTTGCCAGTTTGTTTCATAACATTCATTAATTGAATTCCTGAAAGTAATCCGTCACCTGTAGTGTTTAAATCAAGGATAATGATATGTCCTGATTGTTCCCCACCAAAGTTGTAGTTGTTTTTGCGCATTTCTTCAACCACGTAACGGTCACCAACTGCTGTTTGAAGAGCAACCATTCCTTCAGCTTCTACCGCTTTATGGAATCCTAGGTTACTCATAACGGTTGATACGATCGTATCTTTGCTTAAAGTCCCTTGGTTCTTGAAGTGTTTACCAAGGATGAACATGATTTTATCACCATCAACGATTGTTCCATTTTCATCAACTGCGATACAGCGGTCTCCGTCTCCGTCAAAACTCAAACCGATATCTGCTCCTGTTTCTTTTACGAACTCCACTAAGGCTTCTGGATGTGTTGACCCTACGCCATCGTTAATGTTCACGCCGTTTGGTTTGTCACCCATTGTGTGGAAGTCTGTGTCTAAGTCAGCGAATAAACGCGTTAACATGGAAGCTGTGGCTCCGTTTGCGCCGTCTAAAGCGACTTTCATTCCTGATAGAGAATCTACCGTATTTTGTAGGAATTGGCTGTATTTCAATGTTCCTTCTAAGTATTCATCTACTGTTCCTAATGCGTCTGTAGAAGGACGTGGTAATGTGTCTTCTTCGGCATCTAATAATGCTTCGATTTGCGCTTCTGTTTCATCTGTTAGTTTAAATCCATCTCCCCCGAAGAATTTAATTCCATTATCTTGAGCAGGATTGTGGGATGCTGAAATCATAACCCCAGCTACAGCGCCTTGTACTCGTGTTAAATAAGCTACCCCTGGAGTAGGAATCACTCCAAGTTGCATTACTTCAATCCCTACAGAGAGTAATCCAGCGATTAAAGCATGCTCTAATAATTGACCAGAAATACGAGTGTCACGCCCCACTAATACTCGTGGATGTGCATTTCCTTCTGCTTGTTGTAATAATACATAACCGCCATAACGGCCTAGTTTAAATGCTAATTCTGGTGTTAATTCTGCGTTAGCTACGCCACGAACACCATCTGTTCCAAAATATTTGCCCATAAATTTCTCCTTTAGCCTTATCTGGCTTGTGTTGTCTGTTCTTGTGTCGTTGTTTGCTCTTGTGTTGTTTCGGACTCTTTAGTTGTTTCTCGTGAATCCAAAATACCATGATCTACCACCGTAATAGTGACCTCAACTGCTTCTGGGGTAATACTATTGACACCAGATGGTAGTGTTAATGTTACTGTTTTTTTCGTGGTTTGAGTCACGTTGCTCACATCTACCACTACTGGAATAGCTGTAATTTGATTTAAAATCGATTGAGCTCCTAAGATTGTAACTTGCTTAGTAGTAGAATTCAATGAATATGAATAACGTGAAGTGCCACCAGTTGTCGTAAAGACAAGAGGGACTGTTTTGGAGCTAGAAGAAATTGGCACTCGAACTTGTACACGTTCTGGCTCAATTTTCACCGCAACAGGTTTTCCTGTGGCATCCAAAGCTTGTAGTTGTGCTGTAGTCGTATAGTCTGATTTTGTTCCTTCAGGAATCGTAACTTTTGCGACTACTTTTTCCACTTGATTTAAAATCGAATCCGCAGCTTTGACTGTAACTGTTCCTGGAGAGGTCAAGCCATCTCCAACTTGATAGCCATTGCCAATACTTGAAGAATCGACCGTTACATTAACAGGAAACTCTTTAGCATTCTTCTTCTCGATGGTAATTTCAACACTTTCTGGTGAAACAATACCTGTTACTCCAGTTGGAAGTCCTGATACTGAAAGAGAAATTGTATGCTTTCCTTCCCCTAACTCTGTTAAATTTGGCGTAGTCACTTTGTACGAACCATTGCTAGATGTGCTTAAAATCAAACTGCTTGGCCCTTCAAGACGTAAAGCAACAGAGTCTGGTAATCCTGTTACCGAGTATTCTTCACTGTTGATATCCACATAAATTGGCACATTTGTAATCGTGTTTGAACTTGATTGTGGATTTAAAGTGCTGGAACGTAATCCGGAATTAGCGTCTTTAGCTAAAATAAATAGAAAGATACTTAGTACTAAAGACATCAACATGAGAAATGATTTTTTATTCATCCAATTAGCCATTCGAACGACCCCCTTTAAAGAGCGCACGTATCCAACGAACGACTGCTGGATCCTTCTCGTCGTGTCCTTCTACCACTAAATGTTGTGACAAAACTTGAACTAATTCTTCAGAAGAAAGTTCTCGATGTAATTTTTCTCGAATCGCTACACTCACTTTCCCCGTTTCTTCAGAGATGATAATCGTAATCGCATCACTCACTTCACTTAGACCAATCGCAGCACGGTGACGTGTTCCTAATTCTTTTGGAATCATCATATTCTCAGATAGCGGTAAATAGCAAGCCGCTGCAGCAATATGATAATCACGAATAATCATTGCCCCATCATGTAATGGTGTATTTGGAATAAAAATATTCGTAATCAATTGATTAGAAATCTCAGAGTGAATCGGAATCCCGGTATTAATAAATTCTTCTAGAGAATTCCCTTGTTCAATCGAAATTAAAGCTCCAATTCTTCGTTTTGCCATATATTGAATGGCTGTATTCAACTCATTAATCATGATTTCTGCTTCATTGGCACTTTCATATTTACGTGAGAAGAAATTCGAACGTCCAATATGTTCTAATCCGCGGCGAATCTCTGGTTGGAACACAATCAATGCAGCCACAACCCCCCACTGAATCACGAAGTTCATAATCCAGTCTAAAGTAGTTAGCCCAAGGAAAAAACTAATAAACTTCATTGCAGCAATTGCCGCAATTCCTTTCATTAAATGAATTGCCCTTGTTCCTTTAATAATCACTAAAATATTATAGAGAATGTACCAAACAATCAAAATATCAATCAGATTGCGAAAACTCCCCCATGAAAATAAACTATTCCAATTTATTTGCATAAAGTTAACCTCTCTTCCACCAATATGTACCTTTCTATTATAGCACAGATAGCCCCTAAACTAAAAAGTGCACGATTATTATTAAAACAATTAAAACAAATTAATACGCTCGTAAATATTCATACAAAACCAAAAATTAAAACGTTTACAAAAACATTTACATTTGTTAAACTGGCAATGAGATGATCACTATAAAATAACAATTGTTACAGAAGGAGGACTTAAGTGTAGCAATCTTCTCAAAAATACTATTTAGGAGTTGAATATATCAAAAATTATGTTTTTACTATTTTTCTTAATCATGTTTTTTAGTTTGTTTAGCCCCTTTCTTTCCAAAGCCGAAGTATAACTATAAATTTTTTGACTTCTCGAACGCTTATAGTTAACAAAAAATATTATTTTTGAGAACAGGGATTCAACAAACTAATTGAATGACCAGCTACAATAAAAAATTTTTTCCGTGATGAGAAATGTGACAGGAGGAATTTATAATGAAAGACGATCGTAAGGGATATATTATTGCTGGAGTTTTAGGATTGCTCACCTATTTTGTAGGAACTACCATTTACTATCTTCTTACTCATTAATCGCAGATACTCTCTAGAATGATATGTATGGAAATTACCTAAGGCCGTAACAGGAGGTCAACTATGTCAGTTTTTACTCTAGGAAATTATACAGTGCATCTAGGCACAGGTTTACTTGGGTTTCAGTTACCAGAAGGGTTAAAGATTATATCTTCTTGTACCCTTCAAACTTACTTATTTATCCTAAATAACTCTGACGCAGACAGCTGTGATATTATAAATGGTGGTAACGCATCTTACACTATTAACGAAAATCAAATTTTCGTTGAGATAGCCTTTCCTGATGAATTTCAATACATCCTTCATCCTAATTTTGAAGGACTCATTAATCATTCAGGAGGGATAGAATGACATTCCAAAAATTTTTCATTGGAGATTATACACTTCAAATTCCTCTTTCTTTTGAAGTGATTCATCAAGAAAACGAAGAACTAATGTTATTAAGCCCACCTACTTATCACAGCACCGCACGTATATACATCTGCCCAGAAACCAAACAATTACACTTCACGAATCTCGGTTTGATGAAAGTAAGAATTGCGGAAGATATCATTCAAATAATTCCGTTAAAACAAGAAGAATACTCTTTTCTGAATCTGAATCGTGATTATATTGATTTAATGGAGGAGTAAAAATGGAGACAATAAAATTAGGAACTTATTCTATTCATATTTCACCTAATATCGACACAGTAATGGATGTTAGTCATAAAAAACTATTGCTTTGTCACAAGAGTTCGTTAAATACGATTGGCTTGCTCACTTATAACGAGCAAACTGACACTATAAAATTTAACTGCCGATGGGCTACCGACTTTGAAATGCATGAAAAAGATATTACAGTCATACTTCCAGAAGGCCTAGACTAGAATAAAATAAATAAGCGTTCATCCCTTTCAAGATGAACGCTTATTTTCTTTTATGCTTCCTCAACATTTGCAATGTAGTAAGAATACCCACCAGTCACTGCTACCACCACTACTAGAATCATCGTAGCTACCAAAATTGCAATATTATTTACCATAAAGATTGCTGTTAAAATCATTAATATTCCAGCAATAATAGAAGCAAAACCAAAGAATCGTTGTGTTTTTCGGAAAGCTACATCATTATTTTTTAGCCATGACGCACGGAATCCAAAGTATTTTGTATTGTCTTTAATCTTAGGAAAGAGATTTCCAATCAGGATAAAGAAAATCCCAAGGATGAATGTCAAAAAACGTCCTATTTGTGTCCCAATCGTCACTCCATTTAAAAACAACCAAAATTGAAAATAAGCAACAACATTCAGCAATAGCAGAACTAACCAACTAATAGAACGAGCGGTTTTCACATTCCCCCCTGTTAATTTAGGAGAAGTGCTAGCAATACGAATGATAAATCCAACAATGGCCACAATCACCGGATATATTAAAATCGTAAATCGATTGGCGGTGCCGGTAACATTTCCAGAAAAGTCGAAATTAGATACAATGGTCTCCGGTAAGAACCACACCACCACTAGAGCCACAACGAGTGGTGCGAACATCAATGCAATATAAGTATATTTTTTTATTTGTTTTACTTGTTCCATGTTATTTTCCCCCAATAATTTGATTGATCCATACAATCGCTTCATCCAGTACGGTCAAATTCAATTCATAATAAATAAAGTTTTTATAACGTGTTTCGTAGATTAAATCTGCTTGTTTTAATTTTCTAAGATGATAAGACAAAGCTTGCGGCGTCATCCCAATTAACTCCGCTAAATCACCTGTATTGGTCTTCCCTTTACGCAGAATTTCTAAAATTTGACGGCGCGTTTCGTCCGAAAGAGCAGACATTACTTCATTAACAGCCATCTCCTCAACTTCTTTCTATTTAAATTTATCTTTAAGTAGATTATACTCCTGAGGGATGTAAAATGCAACACCTATTTAAAATATTTTTTAATAGATTTTCGTGTAAAAGAAAGATGATACCTATGATTTCTTATGGATTGGTTTATCATCGCGGTAATAAACCAATCCGTAAGTTCCTTCGGTATCATCTTTTTAAACTTGTTCTTCTCCTGAGAGTGTATCTGCCACTAAAGTGCGTCACTTAAGCGTGCGAACTCTTCAATTGTCAGTGTTTCTGCACGTCTAGTTGGGTCGATACCTGCTACTTCTAATGCAGCAGCTAAGCTTTCTTTTGTATGGCTATTTCCAACGTAGGCTTTAGCTAAATTATTCCATAGCGTTTTACGGCGTTGCACGAAACTGTTTTTCACGAGCGCGAAGAATTTCGCTTCGTCTTTTACTTCCACGAGTGGTTTTTCCCGACGTTTTAACACTAGAATCGCAGAATCCACATTTGGAGCTGGATTGAAGACCGTCTTCGGCACGATAAATCCGATGCTTGCTTCGCAGAAATATTGAATCGCAATCGTGAGCGATCCATACGCCTTCGAATTTGGCTCAGCCGTCATTCGTTGCGCCACTTCTTTTTGCATCATCATCGCAAAACCATCGATTGGTAATTTCGATTCCAATAAATTCATAATGATTGGCGTTGTAATATAGTACGGCAAGTTGGCCACGACTAATAACGGCTCATTAATGTCGAAATGCTCTCCGATGACTTGCTCCAAGTCGACGTCCAAGATGTCGCTATGAACCACCGTTACGTTATCGTATGGAGCCAATGTTTCATCGAGCACTGGCAACAAACGGCCATCGATTTCAAACGCCAGCACTTGTTTGGCTTCTCTTGCTAGACGTTCGGTCAACGCACCAATCCCTGGTCCGATTTCAATGACGTTTGTCGTTTTGTCGACTCCCGCCACTTCTAGCATACGCGTTAAAATATTCGGTTCAATTAGGAAATTTTGCCCTAGACTCTTCTTCACTGTTAGCCCATGACGTTCCATAATCTCGCGCGTTCTTTTCGGCGTCGCGATATCCTTTATTTCATTCATGTTTGTCCTCATTTTCTAAGACAGCCTCAAGTGCCGTCCTTAATTGTTCTTCTGTAATACCAAATAATTGTAATCTTTTCGCGAACTGTTTTCCATTCGTATGGCCAATTTTTAGAAAATCCGCCACCGCTTGACGTCTTGTTGCTGAATCTGGTCGTCCGACAAACCCAAGCGCCATCAGGGTTGCCTGCGAAATCACTGGTTCTCCCGTTACTGTTGAAATCTCATGCACCGATTCGAGTGCTCGCTGAATCGCTTCGGTACTCGCGTGTTCCACCCCTAGACTCTTATGATTGTCCTTTCTGACGGCTTCTGCACGTTCGATAAAAGCATGCTTTACACCAGGTACGTGCTCTTGAATAATGTTTCGAATGCGAGTCCCAGGATAATCTGGGTCCGTAAACACAATCACTTCACGCGTTTGAAGTGCCTTTTGAATGAGTGCAATCGTTTCTTCGTCAATCG
Source organism: Granulicatella adiacens ATCC 49175 (assembly GCF_025150565.1). Lineage (NCBI taxonomy): Bacteria > Bacillati > Bacillota > Bacilli > Lactobacillales > Carnobacteriaceae > Granulicatella > Granulicatella adiacens. Next base: position 1,835,065 of record NZ_CP102283.1, read on the forward strand.
CTGAGCCATTCGTTTCAATCGTTTCGATATCCGGATAGATTTCTCTCAAGCGTCTTGTATCATCTCGCCCTTCTACAACAATGACTGGATTCATAGCAAGCCTCTTTCTTCCATGCGGAATAGCTTGATGGCATTTTGTGTTGTTTGATGGGCCACTTCTTCCCAAGCAAGGGCGCGTTCTTTGGCAATCGTTTCAACCACGTAGCGCGTATAGCCGGGTTCGTTTCTCTTTCCACGGTATGGCACAGGGGCTAAATACGGTGCGTCGGTTTCCACTAACATACGGTCGAATGGGACTAATTTTGCACACTCACGAACTTGCGGTGCATTTTTGAAGGTCGTCACACCGCTAAAGGAAATATGCATGCCTAAGTCCAAGAAACGCTTCATAAATTCCACGTCGCCATTATAACTATGCATAATGCCTCCGATGTCTTGAATGCCTTCTTCTTTTAGAATCTTGTAGCAATCTTCTGTCGCATCGCGGTTATGAATCACAATCGGCAATTTCATTTCTTTGGCAATCGCGATTTGGCGACGGAACACCTTGTCTTGTTCCTCGGGCGTTGAATCTTTCCAATAGTAATCCAACCCCATTTCCCCCATTGCGACCACTTGCGGATGCGTCAAACGTTCTTGTAACCAACTTTCTATTTCTTTATTGTATTGATAGGCTTCAGTTGGATGCCATCCGATAATTGAAACTACTTCTTTGAATTCTTCACTCAATTCAAGACTTCGCGTAATTGTATCCGTATCAAATCCCACCACCGCAAAACGCGTTACGGCGAGTTCCTTTGCACGCGCGATAACCTCTTTTTCTTCTCCTGTAAACGCAGATACATTTAAATGCGTATGCGTATCAAAAATCATCATTTCGCCTCTTATCTTGTTGCCCCATTTAAGAATGGGTTTGTCGCAATTTCATCTTTTAGCGTTGTTGGCTCCCCATGCCCTGGGAAAATCACTGTTTCAGCAGGTAATGGCAATAAGTATTTGTGGATCCCTTCCATTAACTCTTTGTGGCTTCCATATGGGAAATCACTACGTCCAACGCTTCCTTTAAACATCACGTCCCCACCGATAACAAATCCATTTTCTCTGAAAATAAAGATGGTTCCACCAGGTGAGTGCCCTGGAATATGCGCTAATTCCGGTTCAAAACTTCCAACTTTCCATTTGCCCATTTTTTTAGGGAAATAACCATCCGCTGGCTTAGTGGTAATATTTTCTCCGGAGTAATATGAACGGTTCAATTCAGGATCGTGTAAAAATACTTTTTCCAACTCATTCATATACATTGGAATATTGTATTCTTCACGAAGTGCATCTACTGCACCGATATGGTCTCCGTGTGCATGTGTTAATACAATCGCTACTGGCTTCAACCCTTCTTCTTTAATTAATTGTTTAATATCCTCGGCTTGTGCGCCTGGGTCAAAAATCACGGTTTCTTTATTCTCATCAATTAAAAAGTAGACATTTTCTTCTAAACGCCCTACTGGAATGCTTAATAACTCCATTTATATTCCTCCTTTAGGTCTCCTCTTAACTCTACATAAAATAGTGGGTTCTTGCAATCAAAAAACGCCCAAGCATAGAGCCCAGACGTCTGTTGATTAATCATTGATTAATTTTTTCAAATCGATGGCTTTGTTTAATGCCGTCATCAACGGAATACCCGCTAATAATACGACGATTTCACCAAAGAATGTTTGCGCGTAGCTTAACCAGAATGGTAAACCTAATGCTAAGTTCAATTCAATCGCTACTAAGAAAATCATCACACTGAAGACACCTGCTAAAACAAACATACGTGTTTTAACGTCTTTCACTGATTTGAAGAAAAGTGCGCTGATAGCGAATGAAGCAATTGTATGTCCTAATCCGAATACTAAGTCATACAAACCTAGACCAGACGCTGACATAAATACTGAGTTGACAAGTAATACCCCGGCAACCACACCGATTCCGTATTTTTTGTCAAAAGCGAATAAGTGGTTCAACATTTCCGCAATACGAAATTGAACATCTCCGAATGCCATAAATGCTGTTAATGATGTAACGACCACATAAAGCGCTGCGATGATTGCGTTAATCACAATCAATTTTGATTTTTTATTTTGCATGTTACTGCCTCCTAGTTTTTTATTGAGGGATGGTTTCGAACCTCATCGGCAAAAAACGCCATGTGCTATTGTACTATAAACAGCGTAAGATTGGTAGTCTTAAGTTGAATTTCTTTATCCTCTACAAATTTGTTCTTTGAATTTCTTCTTACACCGTTTGTGAGCCCCTTTTACAGAGGTAACCGACTTATCGAAGTAATCCGCCATCTCTTCAAACGTCTGTCCGTCTAACACCCCTAGAAACACTTCTCTTTCAAAGCGAGATAAGTGATGGAAGTATTCCTCCGCATCCTCATGTAAAAATACTTGTTTCTCGCAAGATTCTACGGAAGCTGACATCAACGCTAGCTCCCCTTTATCCCCGTGGATTAGAAGATTATGAGGAACTACTCTTTGTCGATGCTCCCTTCTCAAACACTCCACTGCTAAATTTTTTAGGCACCGTTGATAATAACCTGCAAATGAAACAGCATGGTCTTCATTATATTTATCTAATGCTCGTAACATCATGACTCTAGCTTCTTGAGCAAAATCTTCTTAATCCATCTCATGAAAGAAATAATGATGATTCATACTGGCAATTAAAGGCTCAAACCTCTTTAATAACTCGGTGATGGCCTCCTCATTATTTTCTTTAGCTAAGTGAACTACTTCCGACAACTCTTTCTTTTCCATAAAATAACCTCCCTATAAATTCCTCCCTCATTCCTTCTCCACTTCAGTATATTGATTAACAAACATAAAAAGCCCTAGTTTTATCGGATAAAACCAAGACTTCTTAAGAATTAAATTCATTTTTCTTCTTGAAAATAAAAGATAGGATTATTTCCTAACCTTCTTAATTGCTTTTGGTAGAATTTCTACTCTTCTCTTTTCTCTTGAAATAATGCACACCATACGTTTGATAGAAATCGACTTTCAGCTGTACGAATCGTTTCAAGTCTCTTAATAATTGATATAATTGCGCTCTTTTTTCAAATTCGCGTCTTGTTTGCGGCAAAGGTCTTTCTCGAAAATGTTCTAACATGGCTTCAATCTCATCAATGAGTTGACTCGCTGTATTCTGTTCTGCTAATTGCTCTGCCGTCTGTTTAAACATTTCAGACAAGATGGCCATTTCTTCCCCATCCCAGCGAAATTCATTTAAATTGACCGCCATAATTTCTAATAACTTTGTTTGATCACGTCGCATTTCAAAATACTGTTCATCGTAGGTGATTTCACTTGTTAGATGGTTCTCTGATTCTAAGCGAACATATTCTCTAGCCGCTTTCAATTTTTCTTTCACAATTTGAAGAACTTCGCCATCATTTTTTCCATTTCCAACGGATAAAAATCCAGACATTTTCAATAGAACTTCTCTCATTTTTGATTCAATTTCTTCACGAATGTCAATAATATGTTCGCGGTACGATGGCATATACCAGTTGAATAAAATGGCAACACCCGCTCCAATCGTCACAAGAAGCATTTCATTCACAAACAGGGAGAACGTTAATTGTTGCTGCGTCCAAAGATGAATGACTAACACCGTACTTGGTGCGACTCCAATTTCTACTTTTAATATATAAGCCATCGGAATATAACATAATAAGTAAATTCCAAAACTCATTGCATCGAAACCAAAAATCCAAAAGACAATTCCACCGACAAAAAGTGCCAATAGGGCTGCAGCTAATCGTTGACTCGTGGCCGCTAAAGAGATTTTCTTTGTATCCATTACACTTAAAATCGCAATAATGGCAGCTGCAGAGGGGGTCGATAAATTGAATGCTTGTGCAATCATTAAGGCAGAAAATGCCGAAACAATCACCTTCATTATTTTAAGCTTCATTATGGATCACTGTATCTCCTTGTATTTGATGCCCTTCCAACTGTAGAAGGGTAGTTTTTCTATTCAATCCTCCCGCAAATCCTGTTAATTTTCCTGTTGTCGCAACGACTCTATGACATGGGACGAGAAGCGCAATTGGATTTTTCCCAATAGCGTTTGCGACAGCACGAGGAGAGGTTTTTCTACCTATCTTCTCGCTGACACGGTGAGTAACTTCATTATAAGTCCATACTTCTCCAAACGGAATTTCTAGCAATGTATTCCAAACACTTTGTTGAAAAGGAGTTCCTCCTTCATAAGCAATCGAAAACAAAGGAGTTCCTGGAGTTTTCTCATGATAATACTGATTAATCCATGTTTTTACAGAATCCCACAGCGCTAAAGAATCATCCCATTCTGGATTTTTCACAAAGGCACACTCATATTTTTGCCCTTCAAACCACAAACCGGTTAATGCCACCTTATCACTTGCAGCAATCATCACCCCTAGTGGTGTATCTATCTTCGTCAAAACCGTCATGGCAAATTCTCCTCATTTCTCATTACAAATCTATTTTTCTATTATATAATATTTTCTATCGAATGAAATAGGAAAGGAGCACTTTCATGCTCATTAACGAAGCCGTTTTACATATTTTAGATAAAAATTCAGGAAACTTACTCTTATCACAGGCCCCGCTGCAACTGGGCGATCCATTTCTCATTGAATACATTACAAAACTCGTGGATAAAATCAAAAAAGTCGACCCGCATATCGGTCAATTAGCTTCTAGCGAACCACTTCTTGGATATCTGGTAGACGAAGGCATCTCTTTCTTAGAAAAGACGCAACAGTTAGCCGATAAGCTCTTTGCGCTTATTGCTCCAGCAGAAGAAATCGGACCAGCGGACTACTTATTCTTTACAGGAACAAGCGATACAGGCGGCACACTCTTTGGAATGATTCGCCTCGATTACAGTTCAAAAGTCACTCACTTTGTCGATTATGAAGGTGAAGCTGTTAGCAATACGATTTTACAAAATCACGCTATTTTGCCAAACGCGACGCAAAAACCTTCGGAAGCTTTCATCGTAGATTTATCAAACGGAAACTACCACTTAATCGAGAAAAAAGTAGTGATGGAAGGCCAAAAAACTGCCTATTTCTCTGAAAAATTCTTAGAAATTACGGTCCCTGTCACAACGAAAGAACAAATCAAGGAAATCAAAAAAACGGTCACTCATATCGCGAAAAAACACGACGAGGAACCGTACAAAGCACTGGCAACAACGCAACAAGCCATCTTCCACCAGCTTGAAGAACAGGACGAAATCGATGCCGCAGCCATCTTCGACAAGGTATTCGAGGAAAAACCGCTCGCACGTGAAGCTGCACAGTTGGCCATCACCGAAGAACGCGTTCCAGAAAAAATCGCCGTAACGAACGTGCCAAAATACGAACGCAAATATAGCAAGCAAAAATTCAAACTCGACAACGGCATCGAAATTACCATTCCAAGTGAAATCTACGAAAACAAGGAAATGGTCGAATTCATTAACAATCCAGACGGATCTGTTTCAGTACTGATTAAAAACATCGAAAGTATCTTAAATAAATTTAATGCGTAACACCATCTATCTAATGTAAAACAAGAAACCTCCTAGAAAAATTCTAGGAGGTTTTCGTTTATAACGGCTTCTTCAATGGAAGCCCCGGTTTTCTAAGATATTTATTTGGCGTTTCCTTCGTCTTTAAAATCGTGACAACATGACGGTTTCCGCCTTCATATGGCAAGTCGAAAGAGACATCCCCTTCTACTTTCCCGCCAAGAATCGCAATCGCTTTTTTCGCTTCTTCCAGCTCAACTTCTGTATGCGCCGCTTTTAATGCGAGGAAATACCCATGCTTTTTCACGAGTGGCATGCAAAATTCGCTCAGTACACTGAGTTTAGCAACGGCACGAGCAGTCACCACATCAAACGATGCACGGAAATCTTTGTTTTGCCCAAAGGTTTCAGCACGGTCATGGAAACATTGCACGTCTTTTAACCCAAGCGTCTCCACTAATGTATTCAAGAATGTAATACGTTTATTCAACGAATCCACAATCGTCACTTTCAAGTCTGGGAAGACGATTTTCAGCGGAATACTTGGAAATCCTGCACCCGCCCCAACGTCGCAAAGCGTTTGGTCGGTCAATTCATGATGGAATCCAAGCGCCAATGAATCGTAGAAATGCTTCAAGTACACGCCCTCTTCATCCGTAATCGCCGTCAAATTCATCTTTTCATTCCATTCCACTAATAGATGGAAATATTGGTCGAACTGCTTCTTTTGCTCGTCCGATAGTGTAATCCCATGTATTTCTTGGAGTCTCTGATAAAATTCTTCTGGTTTCATACGCGCCTCCTTATTCTTGCACTTTAGCGATTTTGCCTTGTTCGATATAGACCATCAAGATCGATACGTCGGCTGGGTTCACCCCACTAATACGGCTCGCTTGCGCAATCGTTTCTGGTTGAATTAATTTCAACCGTTGACGCGCTTCTGTTGCAAGGCCATTAATCGCATCATAGTCGATATTGGCAGGAATACGTTTAGCTTCCATGCGTTTCAATTTCTCAACTTTTTCAATCGCTTTTGCAATATAACCTTCGTATTTAATCGAGATTTCTACTTGTTCTTTCACTTCACGAGAGACTTCCACCGCTTCTCCGGCAAAGCCTACTAATTCGTCATAGCTTAATTCTGGACGTTTCAACAAGTCGCTTAGAAGGATGCCGTCTTTCAATTCTGCAGATCCTTTTTCGGCCAAGAACGCTTGTAATTCAGTGGTCGGCTTCAAGCGAATCGATTGCATCCGTTTGATTTCGGCTTCAATCGCTTCTTGTTTTGCTTGGAACTCGGCATAGCGATCGTCGTCAATCAATCCAAGTTCGCGTCCTTTTTCTGTCAAACGTAAATCGGCATTGTCATGACGAAGTAAGAGACGATATTCGGCACGAGAGGTCAATAGACGGTATGGTTCTGTCGTTCCTTTTGTAACCAAGTCGTCCACCAATACGCCGATATACGCGTCGCTTCGGCCAAGAATAAATGGCTCTTCTCCACGAATCTTACGCACGGCATTAATCCCTGCGTAAAGCCCTTGCCCTGCTGCTTCTTCGTATCCACTCGTTCCGTTCATTTGCCCGGCAGTGAATAAGTTTTGGACAAGTTTTGTTTCAAAAGTATTTTTCAATTGGTGCGGCACGACCACATCGTACTCAATGGCGTAACCCGTACGCATCATCTCCGCATTTTCCAACCCTTCCACGCTACGAATCATCTTGATTTGCACGTCTTCTGGAAGAGAAGTTGACAACCCTTGAATATACACTTCTTCCGTATTTTCCCCTTCTGGCTCTAGGAAAATTTGGTGACGAGGCTTGTCGCTGAAACGAACGATTTTATCTTCAATCGATGGACAGTAACGCGCGCCGACTCCTTCAACAATCCCTGTAAACATCGGTGCACGGTGTAAGTTCTCACGAATCGTTTCATGCGTTTGTTCGTTCGTATACGTTAACCAGCAAGGAATTTGGTCGTAGCGGTAGTCTTCGTCTTTTGAAGTGAAACTGAATAAGTTTGGCGTGTCGTCCCCTGGTTGAATTTCTGTTTTACTATAATCAATCGATGAGCCCTTGATACGTGGCGGAGTTCCTGTTTTGAAACGCGCTAACTCGAAGCCTAATTCGAGTAAGTTCTCTGATAATTTAATCGATGGCTGTGAGTTATTGGCACCGGATGAGTATTTCAATTCTCCGATAATAATTTGACCACGAGAAGAAGTTCCAGCCGTTAAGACTACCGCTTTTGAACGGTAAATGGCACCTGTATTCGTGATAACCCCTTTACATACGCCGTCTTCGACAATCAATTCTTCCGCAATCCCTTGGCGTAAATCCAAGTTTTCTTGCTTCTCGATTGTCTTCTTCATTTCTTGCGCGTATAAATGCTTATCCGCTTGCGCACGTAAGGCACGTACAGCAGGTCCTTTCCCAGTGTTCAGCATACGCATTTGAATATACGTTTTATCGATGTTGCGACCCATTTCGCCTCCAAGAGCGTCGATTTCACGCACCACAACCCCTTTGGCAGGTCCGCCTACAGATGGGTTACATGGCATGAAGGCCACCATTTCTAAGTTCATTGTCAGTAATAATGTTTTTGCGCCCATACGTGCACTCGCTAGCGCCGCTTCACTGCCGGCATGTCCTGCACCGACGACCACTACATCATAATTTCCAGCTTCGTAAGTTGTTACCATAGTCTCTCCTTTACTTTCTTTCTCCATAAAATTCTACATTGTGACTAACATATTCGCCTGCTTCATAATTAAACTTCGCAGAAAAGAACGGTTCGTTTCCTAAAATCCACTCTAGGAAAATGCGGTCCCCTTCCCAAGACGGTTTCTGGAGGACTTCATCGTAAGGAACCCATTCCAGCGTCCCTTCTGGCGAATCAATCAGCTCTCCTGAAAACTCCGTCACACGAAAAACATACGTATACCAATCGTGTCCTGGGGTGAATTCTGGGAAGGTGATGATTCCTTTCATCTCCATCTTTGTAGCCGTTAGTCCTGTTTCTTCAAAAATTTCACGCACGGCACATTCTTCTGGAGTTTCTGCTGCTTCAAGCTTTCCACCAACGCCAATATACTTGCCCTCATGGACATCGTTTGGCTTTTTGTTGCGTAATAACAGTAAAAATTCTTTGCCATTATCGATATAGCAGATTGTCGCTAGCTTCGTCATCAGCTTTCCTCCTTGTACCTTTCGTTTCTATCGATGCGCCCGATCCTTGGGAACATCACAGTAATCGAACGAGGAGCGTTCACTCGTTCATTTGTTCTCTCTTAATGAAAGAGAGAAAACGGAAATTCTTACGGATTCTATAGTAGCAGTAATGGCGATTGTAATCGATGCGAATTAGATTCTCTTAAAATTGATTTTTAGAGAATCTTTGAGGCTCGATAGGTAGGAAGACAACAGGCTTCCACCGGTACAGCCATTACAGCTACTATGAAGATATCCGTAAAGAATTGAAGTTTTAGCTCTTATTTTCCTAAACAGAACTGGCTGAACAATTGTGTTAACAGCTCGTCTTGAACCGTATCACCTGTGATTTCGCCCAAGAGATCCCAAGCGCGGGTAAAATCAATCTGGATTAAATCAACAGGCATGCCCATGTCGACCCCGTTCGCCACTTCTTGCAGCGCTTGTTCTGCCTTTTCAAGAAGCGCAATATGACGCGTGTTCGATAAGTACGTAGCGTCGCGCTCATTCATTTGCCCTTGGAAGAAGTAATCAGCAATCTTTTCTTCCAATTGGTCGATGCCTTCTTTCTTCAGCATTGACGTTGTGACAATTTCGCTGTCTGTTGCAAATTCTTTGACCTTATCCATATCAATTTTTGTTGGTAAGTCTGTTTTGTTTAATAAAATAATACGTTTAAAGTCTTTCGTTTGTTCTAATAAGCGGAGGTCTTCATCCCTCAACTCTTCGCTTTGATTTAAAATTAAGAGCACGAAATCCGCTTCGTTTAATGCTTTACGGCTTCGTTCCACCCCGATACGTTCAACAACGTCATCCGTTTCACGAATTCCCGCCGTATCAATCAGTTGGAGTGGCACTCCTCGAACATTCACATACTCTTCAATCGTGTCACGAGTCGTTCCTGCGATATCCGTTACGATGGCTTTTTCCTCGCGTAATAACACGTTCAATAGACTCGATTTTCCTACGTTTGGACGTCCAACAATCGCTGCCTTCAATCCGTCACGCAAAATTTTTCCTTGGCTTGCCGTGTTTAGCAATGCGCGAATGCCTTGTGAGACTTGCTGCGTCTTCTCGCGCAACAGTTGCAAGGTCATCTCTTCCACATCATCATACTCTGGATAGTCGATATTTACTTCGACTTGCGCTAATGTGTTTAAGATTTCTTGTCGTAAATTCTGAATTAACTTTGAGAGTTCTCCATCAAGTTGGCGCATTGCCATTTGCATCGACTTATCTGTTTTGGCACGAATCAAATCCATCACGGCTTCTGCTTGTGAGAGGTCAATTCGCCCATTCAAGAAGGCGCGTTTTGTAAACTCACCAGGCTCTGCTAAGCGTGCTCCCCTGCGAAGAACGAGTTGCAAGATGCGGTTAATCGCCACAATCCCACCGTGACAGTTGATTTCCACAACGTCCTCACGCGTAAAAGTCTTTGGCGCGCGAAGTACCGTCACCATCACTTCATCAATGACTTCATCGTTCTTTGGATCCACGATATGCCCATAGTGAATCGTATGACTGGGTTGTTCATTTAATCGTTTTTCTTTCAATCGATACACTTCATCGGCAATGCGAATTGCATCCTCTCCACTGATACGGACAATCCCGATCGCCCCTTCGCCAGGTGCCGTTGAAATCGCCGCAATCGTATCAAATTCTGTCTGCATACTGTCCCTCACTTTCGTTTTATTGCACAAAAAAAGTGCACACTCCACCCCTTCATTTCTAGGGTGGCTCGCACTTTGACTGCTAACCGATATTCTCAAAGAGATTATACACTATTTTATGTAGAATTCATAGACAGAAAGCCAATCTTAGATTTTTTTCTGAGCGAGTTGTATTTTTATTTCTAAATTTTATACTCGTCATTGCACTCCTTTACAAAACAAGCTACAATCAAACTATGAATTTAAAGGAGGATTCCTATGACCGTAGAACATCCATTTAACAAAATCGTAGAAGGCATTGCAGTTTCTGATATTCGTCAATTCGACGCAGAAGTTTCTACAATTCCTGGCATTATCAAATTAACTCTTGGAGAGCCAAATTTTGACACACCTGAACATATTAAAGAAGCGGCTATCCAAGCGATTAAAGACAATCATTCACACTACACACCAAACTCAGGGATTCCTGAATTACGACAAGCTGCGGCTGAGTATTACAACAAGAAATTTAATTTCAATTACACAGGAGACCAAGTCATTACAACGATTGGGGCAACGGAAGGGATTAACGCTAGCTTACAAGCCATCTTAAACCCTGGCGACACAGTGATCGTGCCAACACCCGTCTTCCCGCTATACTTGCCAATCACATTGGTGAACCAAGGGAACTTCATTACAGTAGATACAAGTGAAGACGGCTTCGTATTAACAGCGGATAAATTACGCGAAACCATCGAAGCAAACCCAGATAAAAACTTCAAAGCAGTTGTTCTTGTATACCCAAGTAATCCAACAGGCGTAACATATTCTAAAGAACAATTAGAAGATTTAGCTGAAGTGATTAAAGAGCACCAACTATGGGCGCTGTGTGATGAAGTGTATGCGGAATTAACATACGACAAGACTCACTACTCTCTTGCAAACATCTTACCGGAACAAACCATTGTCATCACTGGTTTATCAAAATCACACGCAATGACAGGATGGCGTATCGGATTTATCTTAGGGCCAACACACTTCATGAACGAAGTCGTAAAAACACACCAATACATGGTGACAGCTCCAACAAGCTTTGCGCAATACGGAGCGCTTGCAGCGATGTTACATGGCCAAGATGACTGTGCGAAAATGATGGTTGAATATAGCGAGCGTCGTGACTACCTGGCTGCGGAATTGAAGAAACTTGGCTTCGAAGTGGCAAGTCCTGATGGGGCGTTCTACTTATTCGCAAAAATTCCTGCTAAATGCGGTACAGACTCATGGGCTTTCGTTCGTGACCTTGCTCCAAAAGCAAAAGTAGCGCTGATTCCAGGGGTATCTTTCGGACCTGGTGGCGAAAGTTATGTTCGTTTCAGTTACGCTGCTTCAATGGAAAACTTAAAAGAAGTCGTTGCTCGTTTAACCACTTACTTAGCAAACATCTAACATTTGGAAGGCGAAAAAGACCATATATGGTCTTTTTCGCCTTCCAGCTTTAAACGATATAGCTTATAAACTATATCGTTTGTATGTTTAAGTCCTCAACAGAATATTGTAACCAATAATTCTTTTTGATAGAATATGGGCAAATAAGATAAAAAAAGAAAGTTGGGAAAACTAATGGGTAATAAATCAGATGATTTCAATCAGTTGTTACTAACAACATTATCAAAAACGACAAAACTACCTTTCGTAAAGGTGAGTCGCGAAGAATTTCTTAGACAGGAATTTAAGGGGAGCGAGTATTTAGATGTCATTTTAAAAAGTGGACCTCAATCCGTTTTTACACCAGAAGCTTTAAGAAAAAGAGCTACGAAAATTATCAATAACACTACGAAGAAAACGGCATTCACCTCTTTCGTTGCTGGGTTGCCTTCAAATCCGATTACAGCAACTCTATCTGGAGGAGCAGATATCGTTCAGTACTTTGGATTTTCACTCAATTTAGCACAACAATTGGCTTATCTTTTTGGGGAAGATGAGCTATTTACAGGTGAATTTGACGAATTACCAGAAGAAGCAAAAGCCCGGATGATCGGCTATTTAGGAATCATGCTTGGTGCAGGTGGAGCTGCTGCTTTGATTACCAAAGTTTCGAAAAATATCGCAGAAAAAGTAGGTAAAAAAGTCGTTACAACGGCCCTTACCAAAACAATGTGGTACCCGATTATGAAGAAGGTTGGTGCCTTTCTTGGATGGAAGATTACGAAGATGTCTGTCGGCAAGACCGTTACAAAGGTCATTCCAATCATAGGGGGCGTGTTCTCAGGAGGATTGACTTATTACACGTTCAAACCTTCCGCAGAGCGCTTAGCAAATACCTTCGAAAAATTATTAAAAGGTGAATTTATTGAAGATGAGGTCTCTATCAATGATCTATCCGATGACTTTAAAGAGTACTTGGAATCTGATGAAGCCATTATCGACGGTGAATACACTGAGGTAGAATAAACAATAAAAGAACTAAAATTATCATATATGATAATTTAGTTCTTTTTCTTATTTCCAATTACTATTGATAAAAGTGTCGCGACCTGAAAGTCCGCGGTAACGTTTGTAATGTTCTGGATCCTTCTTGTAGAAATCTTGATGATATTCTTCTGCTGGATAAAACGTACTCGCAGGCTCAATTTTTGTCACGATGTCTTTTTTGAATCGACCACTTGCTTGCAGAGCCGCTTTAGAAGCCTCCGCAATCTTCTTTTGTTCCTGCGAATGATAGAAAATCACCGGTCTATATGAATCTCCACGGTCCACGAATTGTCCCATTGCATCCGTTGGGTCCGTTTGTTGCCAGTAAACTTCTACGAGTTTTTCGTATGGAAATACTTCTGGGTCAAACGTGATTTGCACGGCCTCCGTATGTCCTGTTGTTCCGCTACAAACTTCCTTGTACGTTGGATTTTCTTTGTGTCCGCCTGTGTATCCTGAGATTACAGACTCGATTCCTGGTTGGCTATCAAATGGTTTCACCATGCACCAGAAACAGCCTCCTGCAAATGTTGCAATTTCTTTTGCCATATGTGCTCCTCCTACTCTTGTTCCGGGTTCAATGAAACATCTTCCCCGAAAATTCTCATCTTAATAGCGACGCCCGTTCTAGTTCCTGCTGTTCCGCCAATTCCGGTTTCACGCAATTCTCGTGGCATTCTTACCCCGATACTGCGCATCGCTTCAATCGTTTCATCCGCTGGAATCACATTTGTGATCCCCGCAAGCGCCATATCCGCAGCAATCAATGCGTTTCCTGCACCAATGGCATTTCGCTTCACGCAGGGCACTTCTACCAACCCCGCTACAGGGTCACAAACAAGTCCTAATAAATTCCCAAGTGCTGTCGCAAAGGCTTCTGAACTCTCTTGCGGTGTTCCTCCTGCCGCTTCAACGGCTGCAGCTGCGGCCATCGCACTGGCACTTCCAACTTCCGCTTGGCATCCGCCCATCGCTCCAGAAATCATTGCGTTATTGGCAACAACCATCCCAAAGGCTGCAGACGTAAAGAGAAAACGCACTTGTTGTTCATGGTTTAAGTTCATTGTATCTGCAATTGAAAACACAACTCCTGGCAAAGTTCCACTGGCTCCAGCGGTAGGTGTCGCACAGACCAAACCCATTGCGGCATTGACTTCATTTGTTCCTAGGGCATATTGCACACCTGCTAGGACACTATCGCCTGATAATGTCTTTCCACGTTCACGATATTTCTTCATCTTCAACGCATCGCCACCGGTTAGTCCCGTTGGAGAAAAGACTCCTTCTCCTTCGACGCTTCGTTCAACGGCATTCTTCATCGTTTGTAAGTTTTTTTCCATTTTTTCCCAGATGTACTCACGACTTTGCTGGGTCATGGCCATTTCCTGTTCAATCATAATTTCAGAAATGGGTTTCTTTTGTTCTGTTGCTAATGCTACCAATTCTTTAATGGTTGAAAACATTGCAAACTTCCTTCCTCATCATCTCATTACGCAAACAGATAAATCGTATGCGTTTGTCTTAATGTTTGTATTTGTTGTTTGAATTCTGGTGATAATAAATCCGCTAATTCATATCCAATCATTTGGCGATTTTCAGCCATTTCTACTCTTTGTTTCGAAATGGTTACCCCATGCTCTTGTAATAGTTGATATACTTTTGGCATTTCACCAAGAGATACCACTTCGAGCAATATTGGAAGTGGGCCTGAAAGCTCCATCTTAAAGCCATCGACCTCAATAACCTTCACTTCCACCGCTCCGCCACCAACAGAAGTTCCAATGAGGCGGATCGTACGTTTCTCGTCACTCAAGGTTAAATCTGCCGTATTGGCATGATTGACTGGACTCATTTCTTTGCGCTCGACAAACTCGATTTGAACTCCTTCTTCTTTAGCGATTTCAACCGCTCGAGGCACACGCTCGTCATCTGTTGCAAAGCCTAAGATTCCACTAATAATCGCAAAATCTGTCCCATGTCCCTTATGGGTTTCAGCAAATGACTCATAATAGTCGCAACGCACATTCTTTGGCGTTCCACCGAATAATTGTCTCGCAAGAGCACCAATCGCAATCGCCCCCGCAGTATGTGAAGAAGAAGGGCCCACCATAATCGGACCAATAATATCAAAACAACTCTTATAATTTTGTACTTTATTACTTTCCATGTCGGCGCTCCTTTCTTTGCTTTACTATCGTATCAGTATCCGCCTGTAATGTAAATTATTTTTGGCCGGCAACCCTTATAGCATAAGCATCTAACAATATTCGACTAATCACTTGTAGTGGCAAGCGCGAACGAACTTCATAATCTGGGAAGTACGAGCTTTCTGATTTATATCCAACAAAAGTAATATCACTTAATTTTGCTAGAGGACTCGCACCATTAGCGGTTACTAAAACGATAGGAACTTCATTTTGTTGACACACTTTGGCCGCTTCGACTAATTCTTCTGTATGTCCATTCAGAGATATAATAATCGCCACATCTTGCGCATTTAATCGATGGCTAATTGTCTTTATAATATTGGGGTCTACATATTGTTCGCACGTCCGTTCCAATAAATGGAATTTTATCTCCATTTCACTGGCAATCATTTCACTCAGTCCTCGAGAGAATAAGTAGACGCGTTGTGCCCCAAAAATTGCTTGAACAGCATCTTCTATTGCTCTGCTATCCAATTGCTCAATCGTTCGTCGGACCTCTTGCTCATTTTTTACTACAACGGCTCGAATCTTTTGATCCACAACCTCTAAACTTTTGAAAGTTGATAAATTTTCATTTGCAAATCGATATTGCTTCTTCAAATCATGTTTAAAACTCGTAAATCCATCATATCCGAGCTTTCTCATTGTTCGCACAATGGACGCAGTTGAAACATTTGCTCGTTCGCTTAACTTTACAATTGAAATAGAAGGCATCTCTTCTATATGTTCTTCAATATAGGCAAGTAGATATTTTTCAGTGTTTGTTAAGCCTTTCGTGTTGAACATGTGAACCCCTCCATTTTGTAAAGTTTTACAAATGTTAACCTCATTTTAGAAAACATTTACAGTATGCTGTATGTAATAATAAGTATAACAAAAAATCATAATGGGAGGTGAAATGATGATTTATACTTGTACGATGAATCTAGCCATCGATTTGTTTATTAAAACCTTGCAAATGTTGCCTTCTGAAGTAAACCGAACGCAAGAGGCCGTTTACATCCCAAACGGAAAAGGAGTAAATGTCAGCTTTATCCTAAAAAAACTCGGGATGAACAACACAGCATTAGGTTTTAAAGCAGGTTTTACTGGTCAATTCATCGAAGACGAGCTACATAAGGAAGGCATCCAAACACAGTTCGTTAATGTAGACGGAATTACTCGAATCAATGTATTTACTCAAGTAGTGTCAACGAGTGAAGAGTTTAAACTCGTAAATCAAGGTCCTAGTGTAAGCCAACCCCAAGAAGAAGCACTACTCAAAATAATAGAGAATATGAATACGGAGGACTTTTTATTTGTATCTGGCAGTCATCCGGAAGGCATTACCTATACGACTTATGAAAAAATTGCAAAGACCTCTCAACTTAGAGGGTTTAAGTTAATCCTTGATACTTCTGCCGACTTTGTACCCGACCTTTTAAAATACCGACCCTATCTTATCAAACCCAACGACGAAGAATTGGCTGAATGGTTTGGTTTGATAAATCCGAGTCTTGAAGAAATTAAAGACTGTGGTCAAAAACTACTCGAAAAAGGCGCCGAAAATGTATTAGTTTCCTTAGGCGAAAAGGGAGCAATTCTATTCACGCCAACAGAAACAATCCATGTAACAGCTCCAAAAGGAGAAGTTGTAAATACTGCCTGTGCCGGCGATACTCTTTTAGCTACATTTGTCGGAAGCCAATTATTAGGTTTATCAAATGAAGAAGCTTTGATCAAAGCTGTGGCTGCAGGTAGTTCAACCGCATTTAGACCTGGGTTGACAGATTTTTCAGACGTTCCTACATTAATGCAACAAATCAAACGCATTTCATAGCACACAAAGGAGGAAAAACAATGACAAAATATGATATTATCGCTGCCACTGGGTGTCCGACAGGGATTGCACACACTTATATGGCACAAGAAGCTCTTGAACAAGCTGCTAAAAAAGCAGGTGTAACGATTAAAGTTGAAACACACGGTCAAATCGGCGTTGAAAATGAACTTACTCCTGAAGAAATCGCAAACGCAAAAGCCGTCATTATTGCTGCTGATAAGGACGTTCAAGCACAACGTTTCGTCAACAAAAAAATTATCGACGTTTCAGTAGGACAAGGAATTAAAAATGCCGATGAATTAGTGGCACAAGCTCTTCGCGGAGAAGGCGTTGTGAAATACCACTCTGACGATGCAGTTGTTGAAGCTTCAGAAGCTCCACAATCTTCTAACGTTGGTAAGAGCTCTATTGGTCGTGAAATCTACAAACATTTGATGAATGGTGTTTCACATATGCTTCCATTCGTCGTTGGTGGTGGGGTGCTCATCGCGATTTCATTTGCGGTATTCGGAATATACTCATTCGATCCAAATCATGAAACTTACAATGCCTTTTCTGCACAATTAAAAGAAATTGGTGGCTTAGCAATGGGCTTGATGACTCCCGTTCTAGCAGCCTACATTGCACAAAGTATCGGAAATCGCCCCGCTTTAGTGAGTGGTTTTGTTGCTGGTTTAATGGCAAGTAACGGTGGCGCAGGATTCCTCGGCGGTATCATCGGTGGTTTCTTCGCGGGGTACTTAGTCGTTCTTTTAGAAAAATTATTTAAAGCATTACCAAAAGCCTTGGACGGTTTAAAAGCTATTTTCTTATATCCACTATTGGGTGTTTTAATCACCGGACTATTTATGAGTGTTATTGTTAGTCCAATGGCAGATATCAACCAATCACTAATGGACTTCTTAAAAGGATTCCAAGATTCAAACCCTATTCTTCTTGGTCTTGTAATTGGATGTATGTGTGCCTTTGATATGGGTGGTCCCGTGAATAAAGCTGCATACGTTACAGGTACCGTTCTTCTTGGCGAAGGAAATACTGCATTCATGGCTGGGGTTTCTGCAGCATGTATTGCTCCTCCACTAATCACAACCGTTGCCGTATTATTATTCAAAAACCGTTTTGACACAAACGAACGTAATGCTGGTTTAGTTAACTTCATCTTAGGTTCAACACACATTACTGAAGGGGCTATTCCTTTCGTTGCAAAAGATCCCCTTCGCGCGATGCCTTCAATGATGTTAGGTTCTTCAATCGCCGCAATTTTAACTTACCTTTTCGGCGTACAAGTCCCTGCTCCTCACGGTGGATTCCTAGTATTACCAGTTGTGACACATCCATTTTTATGGGTATTAGCGATTGCGATTGGTTCTGTTATCGGTGGTGTTGTTCTTGGAGCCACTCGTAAACCACTTTCTGAATAATAGGCAATCGTTTTAAAAACTTAGGAGGTTTGAAATGTTAATTAGTAAAGAAGCTATTTTCTTAAATGAAAATCTTACTTCTCAAGAAGAAGTCTTTCACTTCATTGCACAAAAAGCGGTGGCACTAGGCGTTTCAGCAGACGAAAATGCCGTGTACAACGGACTTGTAGAACGTGAACAACAAGGAACAACAGGAATGATGGACGGATTCGCAATTCCACATGCAAAATCAAGTGCCATCACGACTCCGAAAATCGTGATTGTACGACTTAATGAAGGAATCGATTGGAATAGTATGGATGGGAACCCTACTTTATTTATCTTTAGTCTACTAATTCCTGACGGAGAAGCTGGAACAACCCATCTGAAACTACTAGCAACCGTAGCTCGGATGTTAATGAAAGCTGATGTGAAAGAAGCTTTATTAAGCGCTAAAACTGCTGAACAACTTGAAGAGGTATTAAATAGTCATTTAGGAGCTTAGTCTCCAATAATATGGGAGAGAATAACGATGACTATTCTCTCTTTTTTACTCCTTTTCCAAAATTCACTTATAAGTGAATTTTGGGAGTTGCTTTCATTTTTTCTGGAGACTATCATTCTTTTTCCTCCAATTCTATTGACGAAACCGATAAAAACTCTTACAATAAAGTTAACTGGTAGTGACCAGTTGTAGAATGTTTTTGAAAGGAGGGTTCAATATGGTTGCTAAACCCTCTCCTCTTTATTCAACGCTAAGTATAGCATTAATGGATTTCATTAAAACAAAGGGGAAAGCGCACGAAAAGATGCTTTCAGAAAGAGAAATTACGAAAGTATACAATGTGAGTCGAACCACTGTTAGAACAGCGCTAAAAGAATTGGAGACACTTGGGTTTATTTATAAACGCCATGGCAAAGGGACGTTCATCTCAAATCAGTGGAAAGAACGTCAAAACTTACTAGAAGGATATAGTTTTACAGAACAGATGAAGGAACTCGGTAAAGTCCCTACGACAAAAATTACTTCTCTGGACTGTTATGAAGCCGATGAATTTATCGCCCCATTAATTGGGATTGAAGCGGGTGATAAGCTATTTCGATTGAAACGCATTCGGTATGCAGACGGAATTCCACTTATGAAGGAAACCACATTTTTACCTTACGATGTTTTTAAAGGGTTAACAAAAACACTTCTAGAAGGTCATTCTTTATACGATGTGTTTGCAAGTAAGTTCAATCAGCAAATCCACTATGCTGACGAAGAATTTTCCGCAAGTATTTTAAGTGCGGAAGAAGCTGAAGCGCTGGATGTGGATCCACATGGAGCTTGCTTAAGGTTTAGACGAACGACATTGAATCACGAAAATCGCATCATTGAATACACCATTAGTGTAGCTAGAAGCGATCAATTCTTCTACAAGGTAAGACACTATCGAACAAATCAATAAAAAAATTTTGGAGGGGTATTATGTTTCAATTTTCAACCAGTCAATTAGAAGCTTTATCTGCAGAAATTACAACGCGCGAAATTCGCCAACAACCAGAATTGTGGAAAGAAGCTTTTGATTACTACAAAACAAACTTAGAACGCATTAGTGCTTTCTTAAACAACTTACCTGAAGGTCGCCTTCGCGTGATTTTCGCAGGTGCGGGTACATCACAATATGTGGGAGATACGATTCTTCCTTACTTAAAACGTACAGGAAATGAAGATCGTTTTGATTTCCAATCTGTCGGAACAACAAACCTTGTAAGTAATCCACATGACTACTTCAAAGCAGAAATTCCTACAGTGCTTGTTTCATTTGCACGTAGCGGTAACTCACCAGAAAGTCTTGCAAGTGTGCAACTTGGCCAACAAATCGTGCGCGACTTCTATCAAATCACGATTACTTGTGCGCCAGAAGGAAAATTAGCCATTGCTGCTAAAGACGATACAAATAACTTACTCTTAATGATGCCAGATCGCTCTAACGACGCTGGTTTTGCGATGACAGGAAGCTTCACATGTATGACTCTTACAGCGCTTCTTGTATTCGACGAAGCTCACTCACTTGAAGAAAAAGAAGGTTTCGTGAAAGCTATCCGTCAAATGGGGACAAGCGTTCTAGAACGTGAAGACGTGATTCAACATTACGTGAACTTAGACTACAACCGTGTGATTTACTTAGGTTCTGGTTCTCTAAGCGGACTTGCTCGCGAAGTTCAATTGAAGATTCTTGAATTGACTGCTGGTCAAATTGCGACAGCCTTCGATTCTTCAATGGGATTCCGTCACGGTCCTAAATCATTTGTAAACAGCTCTTCTCTAGCCTTCGTATTCGTATCAAACGACGACTATACTCGTCAATACGATATCGATATCTTAAACGAATTACACGGCGACCAAATCGCACGCCTTGTTCTTGCGGTTGGAGTGGATGCAGAGAGCGACTTTGAAGGTCTATCTTTCAGCTTTGATAAAGAATATCGTTTCGTTCCAGATGCTTACCTTGCACTTCCATATGCAGTATTTGGCCAAACCGTTTCTCTACTTTCTTCTATCAAAGTTGGAAACAAACCAGACACTCCTTCACCAACAGGCACTGTTAACCGTGTCGTTAAAGGTGTAACGATTCACCCATTAGAAGCATAAATAACTTTATTGAAAAGAGATGATCCTATGACAACTTATATTTATGCCAAAGCATTTTATTTTGAAGACAAAGTGAAAGGTCCAGGATACTTACCAATCTTGGACAACGGAACTTTCGGAGCCTTCCAAACAGAAAAACCAGAAAGCGGCGCTAAGATTATCGACTACGGCAACTATCAAATTGCCCCAGGTCTTGTGGATACACATATTCACGGATTCAAAGGCGCCGACGTCATGGATAATGACGTAGAAGCTCTTCGTACCATTTCAGAAGGACTTCCTTCATGCGGGGTTACTTCTTACTTACCAACAACCCTAACCGCATCTCGCGAATTATTAGCGGATGTTTGCCAAACAGTCGGCGATAACGCCACAACGCTTGGCGGGGCTAAAATCAGAGGAATTTTCTTAGAAGGTCCATTCTTCTGTGAAAAATACAAAGGCGCGCAAAACCCTAAATACATGGGCGACCCTAAATCTGAAATCTTGGATGAATGGCAAGAACGCGCTGGCGGTTGGGTGAAGAAAATCGCGATTGCGCCAGAACGTGACGGTGCCGTTGATTTCATCAAACACGCGAAAACAAAAGACATCTATGTAGCTCTTGCACATACAGATGGTACTTACGAAGATTGTAAAAACGCTGTTGAAGCTGGTGCGAACATCTTCGTTCACACATACAACGGAATGCGCGGCTTACATCACCGCGAACCAGGTGTTGTCGGTGCGGCACTCACATTGCCAAACGTATTCGACGAACTAATCTGTGATGGTCACCACGTACATCCAGTGAGCGCAAGTATCGTAATGAAATGTTGCGGCCACGACCATGTAGCCCTTATTACAGACTGCATGCGTGCGGGTGGAATGGGAGAATGCGAATCAATGCTTGGAGAATTCCCTGTTATCGTAAAAGACGGTACGGCTCGATTAAAAGACGGCGGTAGCCTTGCCGGAAGTATTTTGGAACTTATCCAAGGGGTTCAAAACGTTGTGAAATGGGGCATTGCGACTCCACACGAAGCTATTACAATGGCCAGCCTTGTTCCTGCAAAATCAGTCGGTATTGACGACGTTTGCGGACGCATCGACCCAGGGTACGCAGCAGACTTCATCGTATTAGACGATGAGTTACAACTCAAAGCGACTTACTTAGATGGTAAGCCTTATTTCGAAGCAAAATAATCAAAAAAACAGTGAGTACGAGGCGTGAGAGTGCCCCAATCCATAACTTAAGGAGTGTTATTATGTCAAAATTAGTATTAACAAAAGGAAAATATGATCACTTAGTAAAACTTTCCAACAAAAACCATGTCATCGGTGCTTTAGCGATTGACCAACGTGGTTCATTGAAAAAAATGATTGCTGCAGGAAACCCAAATGTAAAAGGGGACGAAGGCATCATCCGCTTCAAAGAATTAATTTCTGAAGAATTAACAAAATACTCTTCTTCAATTCTTTTAGACCCAGAATATGGTCTTCCAGCTGCAAAATTACGCCACGAAGACTGCGGACTTTTAATCTCTTACGAAAAAACTGGTTACGACGCAACTGAAATCGGCCGCTTACCAGACTTACTTCCAATCTGGTCTGCAAAACGTATTAAAGAATTAGGCGCTGACGCTGTAAAAGTTCTTTTATACTATGATATTGACGAAGATCCAGCCATCAACGACATCAAACATGCATGGGTAGAACGTGTAGGTAGCGAATGTGTGGCAGAAGATATTCCATTCTTCTTAGAAATCGTTTCTTACGAAGCAAGTGACGATGATGTGAAATCAGCTGCATACGCTAAAGTAAAACCTCATAAAGTAAACGACGCAATGAAAGTCTTCTCTGACCCACGTTACAACGTTGATGTATTAAAAGTGGAAGTTCCAGTAAACATGAACTTCGTAGAAGGCTTCACTAAAGAAGGCGTTGAACCTGTTTATACTCGTGAAGAAGCATTACGTTTATTCAAAGAACAATCTGAAATCACTCACTTACCATTCATCTTCTTAAGCGCTGGTGTTTCTGCTGAATTATTCCAAGAAACTCTACGCTTTGCTAAAGAAGCTGGTTCTACTTTCAATGGTGTGTTATGTGGTCGTGCAACATGGAAAGATTCTGTAGCTGTGTTTGCGACTGAAGGGGAAGAAGCTGGTCGTGCGTGGTTGGCAAACCAAGGACGTAAGAACATCGAGGACCTTAACGTTGTTCTAGATGAAACTGCAACTCCATGGTTAAATCGTGCAGAAGTAAAATAATTACCTTATAAGTAAAGAGCGTTGCTCTTAAACACCTGATGTCCGCTGTGGTTTCTTTAAATCCTTGCGGATATCTTCATATTAATAGTGATGAGGCACCGGCTCGAGTCTAAAGTCTCTCGGCCTTTAAAGCCTCAAAGGGGACGTACGGAATGTTATTCCTACGTCCCCTAATTCATTTTAATGCAAACTCCCATCACTATTACTATAGAATCCGCAAGGTTCTTCGAAACCACACTGGGTGTTGTAAGCAACGCTCTACTTCTTTTACTTCTTCTAACCATGGATTGTAGAGGAAGGGTGATAGACGAAGCAGGCACTTAGACCGGTGTAGAATCATCGAAACCACACTGGGTGTTGTAAGCAACGCTCTACTTTTTTACTTCTACTAACCATGAGATGAAACAGGAACAACAAAAAAGAAAGCTAGGCTATCTGCCTAGCTTTCTTAATTTTTATAATTCTTCAATAACGACTGCGGTTCCGCTACAGGTGACCATAATCATGCCATCCATATACTCATAGTCCATTTTCACGCCTACTACAGCATTCGCTCCGATTTTTGTAGCTCTTTCTTCCATTTCTTGTAGTGCTTCTTCTCTGGCTTCTGAAAGTTCTCCTTCATAAGCTCTAGAGCGGCCTCCAAAGAAATTTCTTAGTCCAGCTGCGATATCTTTTATAGCATCAACACCTGCTACCACTTCACCAAAAACAATCCATTTATACTCAACAATTTGATACCCTTCGACCGTTTGCGTTGTAGTAATAATCATAGAAATTCCTCCTTTTGTTCTATCTTCATATTACTGCACTTGTGATAAAAAATCTATAGGAGAATGGTCCGATATATCATTCAAGCGGTCTGAATTTTTTTACTTTTGAATGCTGTATTTTGTACCTTCGAGGGATGCTTGTAATGCGTCAACGCTTGCGTCGCCTTCGACTGTAGCTACTTTGTTTTCTAAGCTGACTTCAACGTTTGTCACGCCTGGGACGCTTGAGAAACGTTCTTTCACTGTGTTGGCACATCCTGCGCATTTGATTCCTTCTAAATTATATTCTTTTTTCATCATAAATCTCTCCTTTAAAGTTATGCTTTCCAGCGTTTTAATCTAAGGGCGTTGAGGACAACGGATACGGAACTGAAGCTCATTGCGGCTCCGGCAATCATTGGGTTGAGGAGTGGTCCGCCAAAGAGGTGAAGAACCCCCATCGCAAATGGAATTCCGATAACGTTGTAGGCAAATGCCCAAAATAGATTTTCTTTAATATTACGGATGGTTGCACGGCTGAGTTTTAACATCGCTGGTACATCCATCAAGTCGCTCTTCATTAAGACGGCGTCCGCAGATTCGATGGCTACGTCTGTTCCGGTACCGATTGCGATACCAACTTGCGCTTGTGCAAGAGCTGGAGCATCATTGATACCATCTCCCACCATCGCCACAATATAGCCTTCTTCTTGCAATTTTGAGACATAATTCGCCTTATCTTGCGGTAAAACTTCACTAAATACGCGGTCAATCCCCACTTCAGTGGCAATTGCTTGTGCAGTTCGTTCGTGGTCCCCTGTCATCATGGCTACTTGAATGCCCATTTCATGTAGGGTTTGAATAGCACGCGCGCTGCTTTCTTTTACAGTGTCCGCAACAACAATCAAGCCTTGTACAGCATTGTTATATCCGATATAGAGCGGTGTTTTTCCTTGTTCGGCAAAACGGTTCGCTTTTTCATTCATCTTAGCATCGGCAAGACCATTTTCGCGCATCCATTTTTCATTGCCAAGGAAGACGAGTGTTTCACCAACATGGCCTTTAATCCCGAAACCAGGGATGGCTTCGAAGTTCGTCACTTCATCAAATGCGGCCCCTTGTTCTTTGGCTTTGGCAACAATCGCTTCACCAAGAGGGTGTTCTGACGCTACTTCAAGGCTCGCAGCTAGGCGAACGATCGCATCTGCATCGGTATGATCGGCAGTAACTACATCTGTGACAACAGGAGTTCCGTTTGTGATAGTTCCTGTTTTATCGAAAACAACCATATTCACGTGGTTGGCTTCTTCCAACGCTTCCCCACTCTTAAGAAGGATTCCATTTTCGGCCCCTTTACCAGTCCCAACCATGATAGCGGTAGGTGTCGCAAGTCCTAACGCACATGGGCAGGCGATAACGAGGACTGAGATGGTAATCGTGAGGGCAAACACCCATGATTCTTGTCCAAGGAAATACCAAGCAAGTCCAGAAACAAGAGCCAAGGCGATTACGATTGGAACGAATACGCCTGAAACCTTGTCGGCCAGTTTTGCGATCGGCGCTTTTGATCCTTGTGCTTGTTCGACTAACTGAATGATTTGAGAAAGGGCTGTGTCTTTCCCGATTTTTGTTGCTTTAAGAATGAAGGAACCTGTTTTATTTAAACTTGCCCCAATCACTTCATCGCCAACTGCTTTGGATACTGGAATACTTTCCCCTGTTAACATCGATTCATCAACGGTTGAGTTTCCTTCTGCCACGACGCCATCGACTGGAACTTTTTCACCCGGTTTGACACGAATGAGGTCGCCCACTTGCACTTCTTCTACAGGAACTTCTACTTCTTGTCCGTCTCGTAAAACAGTCGCCATTTTAGGAGCGAGTCCTACGAGCGTTTGAATCGCCATGGATGTTTTTCCTTTTGACACGGCTTCGAAGTATTTTCCAAGAGTGATTAAGGTTAAAATAACGCCGGCTGATTCGTAGTAAAGGTTCATCGCAAAATGCGCATGGCCTTCTAATACATGGTACGTTCCGTAAAGGCTATAAAGGAACGCAGCGCTTGTGCCAAGTGCGACTAAGCTGTCCATGTTCGGATGTCCTTTGGATAAGGCCTTAAATCCATCCACGAAGAAACGACGTCCGACCCAGAGAATTGGGAGAACGAGCGCCAATTGAATCAACGCGTAGCTAACTGGACTTTGCATTGGGCTTAGAAAGGCTGGCATTGGAATTCCAACCATATCGGCCATTGCGATAAAGAGAAGTGGCACGGTGAAAATCGCTGAAATGGTTAGGTTTCGCTTCATTTCTCTTAAGTGCGCTTCTTTCTTTTCGTTCTTTTCTTCGAGTTCTTCTTCCACTGATTTGTCACGAGGACGAGCGCTATATCCCACACCATCAACCACTTTGGCGATGTCTTCAGGGGTCACGCTATCGTTTGCTTCAACAGTCATGATCTCGGTTGCCAAGTTGACGCTGGCTTTATCAACGCCTGGAATTTTGCTAACGGCGTTTTCTACCGTCATGGCACATGAAGCACAACTCATTCCTTCGATAATGTATTCTTTTTGTTTGCTCATTACTTTCACCACTTTCGTTTACGTTTGTCGTTTGCATTGTTAGTTTACAACTGTAATTTACAAATGTCAACAAGGAAGCTCAAAAACTTTTTTTTGAATAAAAAACTCAAGCCAACAGCAATTCTGCTGACTTGAGTCTCGGTATAATCTATTTAATTGATTCTGATAGAGCTCACTAATTGCTCAAAATCTCGTTGAACTCTACTGAATTCTTCTTGAGATGTGTTTAACTCTATTTGATACAAGACTTCTAATAACTCATCGTGCTCTTTAAAAAGATAGGAAACAATAATCCAATCCCTTGTCTTTGCTGAAATTTTATAGAGGTAGAGACGATCTGTAAATTTTTCAACATGAAACTCCAACAGTTCGCCATAATATTTCGTAAACGCCGACTGGATATCTGCTTTACTAAAGCTTGCATACCCACTATCAATCATGAATGATAGAACGTTATTTTTATTACGAGTATCTGCAAAGAGGCGATACGCATCCGTATGGCCATCTCCTAAATCGTTATATCCATCAGTCAATGGCGCATAAGTCACCTTAGCTCCAGAAAGTGTCAAAAACTGTGCCGCACTCGGCAGTACTTCTTCAACAGATAACAGTCTCTTTATTTCGGAAAGATGTGCATGAAGTTCTGTGACGGGACATTCGAACACGGCCTCTTTATCTGCTACATATCCACCTGTTTTCGTTGCCAACTTCAAACCTTGCACTCTACATACATCACCACGTAAAAAGATTTTGACAGAAGTGAACTTTTGGCTAAAAGCTTTAAAAGTCTTGCATCCCAATTCTGTCCAAAATTCATATAAATCGCCTGTGTAAAGAGGTGTTTTCTTAGAAATCTCTAGTGCTGCAGTAATACTTTCAATGATTCTTTGATCCGTACAGCCTTTTTCAACGCGTAAAACTGGCGGCACAATAATTGGCGCATTCGTCTCCTCTTGCTTTGAATGGGCTCCCAAAATATACCCTAGATCTTTATTAAAATAAATCGTTACTCCTGTATACAAATCTAAATTCCTCCAACATGAAAACCCTCTATTTTGCTGAAGATAAAATTTCTTCTATCGTAGTTTCTCTCTCTTCGATTAAATCGTAAAAGCCAACATGAACACCCTCTTCATATAGCCAACATAAATCTGTCCCATACGGTGCTTCGAAAATCTCAAGCATTACTGGGGCAATTTCATAAATTGAATCGGCTCCTAGAATTTTGAAATTGGCTGCATCTGAAAGATACTCTTCATCATCTTCAATGGATAATAGATTCCATCCGTTTAATTGAGGGATTGAAGATTGATCACGAAAAGTATATCGAATCGGCTTACCCTCAAGAATATTATTCGAAACAATAAAACCACCAAAATCACTATTATTAATCATTGTACTCCTCCATTAAATTAAGAATTAACAATATTGGTGTAAAAACCATGTTGAAAATTCCATATACTTTTTAAATAAAAAATTAATCTAGTTTACTTACCTCAGTCTATTCTCTTTTTCTAAGGAAGAATCTATTTGTTATTCTGTGGCATCATCCCAGAGGGGGGATGAATATTGTGGAGCCCAACCATTGGAAATATAGTACTTGTTTCTTGAAACAGTATGTTCTAATAACTCCATAAATTTTTCTTTTGCTTCTTTAAAATCGGTATACTCAAAAATCTTTCCTTTCCCAGCTCGATCCCTTGTTAGATATACCTCATATTTTTCAGTTTCATTATTGAACTCAATTCGCGTTTCCCATTCTGAGAGACCATGCTCATTAAAAACCGAGTATCGTAAACTTTCATAACCTAATTCTTTAATTTCGTTCAGAATATTTTCTCTAAGTAATTCCATCTTTTTCATCTTTTCACCTTATTGAGATTCATTCCTCTTAGAATACAACATAATTATACAAAGTCTAATTGAATCGTTTGATTGCTCTCCATTTTTTTAGCTGTATTAATAATATTTTCTATTTCTCTTTGAGTTATCGGAAGATTCTCATGAGGGGGCTCCCATTGTGTCATACTATCTTTATAAACAACAAATTTTTTATTGTTCAGCAATTCTCCTTGTGCTTTTAAGAGGAAACCATTCTCTAAATCAAAAGTAATTGTTGATCTTGTTCCTGTAATTTTCATTTCTACCTCTCGAATATAATTTTTTCTACCCCTGTTTTAGGATCTATTGTTGTAACCTTAGTAACATTTGGATTGGCCTTCAATCTTGGTAGTTCGCTGTATCTCTGATAGAAGCTCTCTAATCCATCTCAACCCTCTATCATTAGCGGAAAAACATCTTCCCCACTGTACATTTTTTCTTCTATTTCTTTCCACTCAATGACTAGTTTGTACAGTTCATCAGTTGAAATAAAGCAAGGTTCCCCAAGACTTTCATCATCCATTTGATAGTATACTTCTGTTTCCTCTTTCCCTATATCAATATTCAGCATATTACCGCCAAAATCAGATGCTTCTTTTTGACCAGTAACAACCGCCTCTAATTCTTGATAAATATCAGGGTAAAAATCATTAACCTCAACGATAAAAAACTCGCCTAAAGTTTGATATTTTTCATCCAAAAATTTTATTGATAATCTAATATCACCGTCAGGATATTTAAATATTCTATATCGTCTTTTTAACATTTGTTACGTCCCTTTCTATTCACTGCTAGGAAAAGCTGAAATAATCTTTTTCTCAGAGTCTAAATACATCATTCTGTTTATTCATCTTCAATCCTCTAGGGTAAGAGGAAAAATATCTTCCCCTCTGTGCATTCTATCTTCCATTTCTTTCCACTCTAAAACTAATTTATAAAGTTCATTTGTAGGAATAAAGCATGGAGCGCCCAATATTTCTTCCTCAAATTGGAAGTAAACTTCTGTTATTTCTTTTCCAATTTCGATTCCCAACATATTACCATCAAAAGCATACTCTTTCATCTTCCCAGTAATTACATTCTCCAAAGCTTCTCGAACATGCAGATAAAAATTATGAACCTCAGAATTTAAAAAGTCTGACAACGATTGAAATTTTTGATCTGTAAATTTCAAAACTAACATTACATCATTTTCTTCATTTCCAAAAACCAAAATTGAATATACTCTCTTCATTAATCTTACCTCTAAATTCATTTTATTCCATTTGGAAAGCTGAAATAATCTTTTTATAAATATAGTCTTATTATAACATAAAAAAAGAGAGCGTCTTTCGCTCTCTTTATCACTCTGGTAATTCTACCTTCAAGCTCATATCCGTCGGTTGTAATACCTTCTGAACTGCTGCAAGAAAGGCTAGCCCATTATCAGATGGAGAATATTGAAAAGTAATATGGATAACTTTTTTGTCAAAGCTATCGCCATATCGTGCCACATACTGCTTTCTTTCGAGGAAGTAGATATAGTTGTTGAGTTTTTCTTGAAGCTTCAACAAGTGTTCTTCTTCCAGAGATTCTATCCATTTATTCTCATCAATCAACAATAACTCCAAATGGTCATCAGAAACACCCATCGCATCGATACTCGTAACGTCTAGTACAATTTCCTCAACTGTTTTAATGGTTTCTACTACCTTAGGGGGATTGTAGTATTTTTCCTTGAATTCCTTAAGAATCTTCTCTACCTTTTCTTCGTCACACTGTCTGTATAATGGACTATGGTCTAATACATTACAGAGTCTTTCATAGGTATAAGTACGTTTCTGCTCATCTGATAATTTTGAAATGCTTTCTATAATATTTCTTACCAATTCATCTGTTTCAATAACAAAGGGAAGGCTTGTATATTTCTTTACCCATCTACTTTGAATAGAAATATATTTCGTTACTTTCTTTAATCTCATTAAATCATTAGATAAACTAAACTCTTTCAAGATATCAAAGGTTCTGCGCGCTATTTCCCTATCACCTTCCATATACAGAGGATATAAGCAATATTCCATCAATACTAAAATGTCTGTGCTATCAAGTTCATAAGAATCCCTTTGCCATATACGATATTTTGGATTTGTGCCTAAAAAAGCTTCCTCCTCTTTCCCTTCTCTCATCGTATCACGATAAAAATTAACAAAAGATTCATATTCTTTAGGCTCTGGTATTTCAAATTTTTTCATTTATTTACTCCATTGGTTAATTCTAAAAATTCCTTTAATTTCATAAGTTTCATTAGTGCCAGGCTTATAGACACGTGGATTTTTGATTTCATAATAGCCTTGACGTTCAATCGCAGATAGAAAGTCATCGTATTCAATCCTCTAGGGTAAGAGGAAAAATATCTTCCCCTCTGTACATTCTATCTTCCATTTCTTTCCATTCAATGACTAATTTATATAGTTCGTCAGTTGAAATAAAGCAAGGTTCCCCAAGACTTTCATCATCCATTTGATAGTATACTTCTGTTTCCTCTTTACCGATATCAATATTCAGCATATTACCGCCAAAATCAGACGCTTCTTTTTGACCAGTAACAACCGCCTCTAATTCTTTATAAATATGAGGGTAAAAATTATTGACTTCTGTATCAAAAAATTCACATAAGGTTTGATAATAGGGATCAAAAAAACTTATCATTAAGCTAATGCTATTATTTTGATATTTGAATATATCGTATGCTCTTTTAATCATTTTTCTCCCCTTTCCCATCTTATAATTCAATGTTTTATCTATTATTTGCTAGGATGTGCTGAAATAATCTTTTTCTCAGAGTCTAAATACATCAATCTGTTTATTCATCTTCAATCCTCTATCATTAGCGGAAAAATATCTTCCCCTCTGTGCATTTTTTCTTCCATTTCTTTCCACTCTAAAACCAATTTATAAAGTTCATTTGTAGGAATAAAGCATGGAACGCCTAATATTTCTTCCTCAAATTGAAAGTAAACTTCTGTTATTTCTTTTCCAATTTCGATCCCTAACAAATTACCATCAAAAGCATATTCTTCCATATTCCCAGAAATTACATTCTCCAAAGCTTCTCGAACATCCAGATAAAAATTATGGACTTCAGAATTTAAAAAACTTGATAGAGATTGACAACTAGAGCTATCGAATTTTACTAGCAAAAATTTCTGACTATTTTTAGTTACTTTTACAATATAGTTTCGTTTCATTTATAAGTACCTTTAAATTTATTCTATTTTTGTGGATAAGCAGTAATAATTTCCCCTCAGAATTTAAAATGATTTCAATATTTATTCCATCATAAAAGGAAGGAGTTATTTGTTAATCTGTGACATCATCCCAGAGGGGGGATAGATAGTTAACCGGCATTCCTTCCTTGACATAGTATCGATTAATAATAACTATATCTGCTAAAAAATCTAAAAATTTTGTTTTTGCTTCTTGGAATGTATGATAAACATGCTTTCCATTAACACTTCCTCTATCCATTGTTCCGTATACAAAATATAAATTTTCTACTTGATTATATCCAATGACGACTTCCCATTCTCCAGGTTTTTCCTCTGAAAATATTGAATATCTTAAACTTGAGTAACCTAATTTCTCAATTTCCTTTAGAAGATCCTTTTTCTGTAATTCTAAATTACTCATTATTTTATCCCCACGTAGAACATCTCCAACATTTCCTACTTTTATATACTCTAAAATTCTTTATTTTTCCTTTCAATTTAAATTATGTCTATTTCCTTCCTTCTTCTCTCTCCATACTTAGGATTAATTATACTAAATAAGCGAATTTGTTCTTCTTGAAAAAGGGTATTATAACGGTCAAAATCTCCATTAGCATTAGTCCATGCATTTTTTGATGCAATTCTAGTAACATATGATTGCAAAAGATAATAAAGAATATCTTCCTTATTATCAAATTTTATCTCAGAATTTATTTTGCCACGTTCGACACCAACAATGTAGTAATAATCGCCCTCTAAATAAATAGTACGCCCTTCCGGTAAGAATAGAGATGGTTTTTCTTCTGTAAATAAATCCGACTGATTAAGATTTGTCTCCCCTATTTTTAATAGTAATTCCATTAATTCTTGCTTTAACTGCATTATTTTTACCTCGGTTTCGTCTCTCATCTTCTGGTGATCCTCTTTTTCATCCCAGAGGGGGGAGGAATAATCCGGGGTTTTCCCTATCTTTACTCTGAATTGATTAGATTTTATAAAATGTTCTAATTTTTCCAAAAAAGCTATTTTTGCATCTTCAAAACTAGTAAACTCTATCGTATTCCCCATAACATATGATCTATCATCTCGACCATTAATCATAAATTTACCATCTCTATAGAATAAGTGAAATGCCCATGGTAATCGTTTGTTTTCGTCGAATAAAACGTAATGTAAGCTCTCGAAATGACGTTTATTTATTTCTTGTTCAACTATATATTTCATGTTCTCAATATCAATCATCGATTTTCTCCCATAATGGAGAGGAGTATTCAGGAACTTCTCCATTTTTTATAGCAGCTCTATTTATTTTCACAGTGAGGTCTAGTTTTTCTATAAATTTATTTTTTGCATCCTCAAAATTATCAAATTCCAATTTTTTGTTATAACTTGCTCGATCCATTGTAGCGTAAACAAAATAATGTTCACTAGTAGAATCAAACTCAATTCGAACTTCCCATTCACCTGGTCTATGATCATTGAAAATACAATATCTCAAACTTTCATATCCCAATAATTTAATTTCTTCTATTAGTTCTTGTTTCTCTTTATCTAAATTTACCATTATTTTACCTCTCTCAAGAACCCTAACTTTGCAGTCCTCTTTGTCCTGCGGGATACATCATTTTTAATCCTCCTCCCAAAGTGGTGACGAATATGGATGAGAAAATCCTAGTTCTGATGCTAAATGTTCAGCGTCAATTGTTTGTTTTAGTATACTCATGAATTTGTCTATAGCTTCATTAATAGTATCGTATTCCCAAGTTACTCCAACAACATATGAGCGTTCATCTCTATTATTTATCATAAACTTGTTATCCCTATAAAATAGATGTGTCGCCCATGGAAGATTGCTCTGCTCATTAAACAACTCATATCTCAACGTTTGAAAGTTATTCTTTCTAATTAATATTTCTATTTCCTGCTTTAAAATATCCATATCCATCTCTATTCCTCTTTTTGTTAGCGACAATTATTGTTCCGGCGTATCCCATAGTGGTGAAGGATACGGTGGTTTGAAACCTAACTTTCTTCCTTTTAAAGTCACTTCAACAAATCTTTCTAACTTATCTATAAAATATTGTTTTGCATTTGAAAAAGAATCAAATTCAACGGTATTCCCTATGACATATGACCTTTCATCCCGCGTATTAATCTTGTATTTATTGTTGTCATAAAAGAGATGAAAAGCATACGGCTGACTACTATGTTCATCAAACAACACATAAGATAGGCTTTCAAGACCCCGTTCTTTAATCTCTGATAAAAGTTCCAATTGTTGTTCTCTATGATCCATCGTTACTTTTCTCCTTTAAGAGTCACACCCTACTCTACAGCCATCCCTACCTTTTATTGTTAAACCATTTCGAATTACTCATATATATATAAACCTTTGCTCTTCTCTATACTAGGTGGTTGATTCATTCTAATCTTAGACATACTTGGAATATCGTCAGATTTGGTTAAGTTAAAATCGATAAAAATGACTGTTTTTGAATCCTCATTAAACTTTCCTTCCACTGATAAATTATAACCTACAGTAGATACTCCATTGCTAATAGGCTCAACTGTCATTGTGTTCCAATCAAATTGTATAGACTTAATTTTGGGATGTTTCACCTGTACCCATGCTACGATTTGTTTTTCACGTTCCTTCAACCATGCTAACTGCTTATCTTTTGCGGTCGCAAAGATTGTATTCGTACGCCACTCTTGATTACTTAACACTACTGCGCCTACACCTAACAGCGTAACGGTTCCTATGATTGCTAGTTTTTTCTTCATTTCCCCACCCCTACCTTTTTCGTTATAAGATTTAACTTTTCTGCACTTTTATCATACCATATTCATGAAAATAAATTCGGTATTTTTTCAAAATTAATACACAAAAATACCACTGGTAACCCAGTGGTATCATCAATTATTGTATTTTAATCTCTACAGCCATCCCTTTGCTTTCAAATACTCATCCAGGATACGCAATTCAATCTCTGCCATGATCTCTTTTAAGTAGCTGTCCCAATCTGTTATATCACTATATCCACACCGTTTTTTATAAAGAGAGATTCCATAACTATTTAAATTAATTAGAAAACCAATTAATCCTACATAATAACCATATGTTTTAGATTTTATCCCAAACATGTGATTATTTGGGACATCAACTACATCATAAACCGTTTTTATTGGTGATTTCATCAACTCAGGATCTTGAACTTGCCTCTCGGTTATTGAAAGTTTTGGCACAGTCTTTCCATTCAAACTAAAGTTCTTAACGGCTTTAGAAACTGCGTATCCACCTACAAAGTTCCCTAATAAGTTCATCAACTGTGCGGTGTCTTCGTTTCCACCGAGAAGTTTTGTTCCGTGATAGGCTGCTTGACCAGTTGCTACACCTCCGACAAATCTTCATGTAAATTGCCTTAATCCTTGGGCAATACATTCTATCTGTACAATTGCTAGCAATACATCTGATGTGAGAGTGAAAACAGCTAAATTTATTTTTATTCTATCTCTTATCTTAATTATTTATCGTTCCAATAAATAATCAGCAATTATTTCCTCCAAAATAGATATATCATCATTCACTTTCTTTCTTATCTGAAAATCATTATGCCAATAGTAAAGATCTGACAGGCCACCATGTGGTGGAAACAAAGATTTATATAGGTTCAACTTTTCTCTTGTACTTTGTATTTCGTCATTATTTAAAATTTCTCTTAAATACTTCAAAGTTTCCACCTGAGGTCTAATATCTCCCAATTGATATTTTTTAATTATTAGTAATAAGTTGTCAATTGCATTCTTAACATTTTTCAAAATATTTCTCCTCCTTAATGAGTAATTATCCATGAATCTAAAACTTTCACACCATCTATTTTCCACGGCGTATTAATAAATATTTGCTGTTTACTAAGCCCCCCTTGATAGACTCCTCCTTGATTCCCCACGGGTCCCTCAAAACCTATTGTTCCTTTAGGAATCAAAATTTTATAAACTTTATCAATGGCGGATTGCCCGCTGTAGGAACCATCTCTTTTGAGCCATATATCTTTCACAGCCGTATCAATCCTAACCTGCGCCCTAGACACAGGTGCATCTTTAGTAAACCATTGCCCTAAAGCATTTTGATTATTTCCGGCTCTATACAATATAGTGTCTTCTAAGAATTCAATCTTATTATATCTCCCCCCGTAAAAATTTCTATTTGGCGTTGTTTTTAACTCTGATAAAGGGCCAGGGTTTGTAAAGGAATTATATTCATATCCATCTATATCTACATATTTTGACTGAAATTTTTTTTCAAATTCAACTATTTCAACTTTTGGCACAGTCTTTCCATTCAAACTAAAGTTCTTAACGGCTTTAGAGACTGCGTATCCTCCAACAAAGTTCCCCAATAAGTTCATCAGTTGTGCGGTTTCTTCGCTTCCACCGAGAAGCTTTGTACCATGATAGGCTGCTTGACCCGTTGCTATACTTCCGACTGTCCCCCAGAAGAACTGAGAGATTCCTTGGGCAATACTTTTTGTCTGCGCAATTGGTATGAACACCCCTGTTGTAAGACTGAAAATTTGCCCCAAACTGTGGTATAACTCACCATTTCCTAAAAAAAGTGTATCTCGAATCGGATTTACCGCAACGGATTTTCCGTCGCCAGACAATCCATAATAAATATTCTGTCCAGCTTCGATAGAATTTGAAGCCCCATACATGGACAAAGCCATTGCTCCATACTTAAAAGCTGAGGTTACAATTGGCAACATAGTCCCACCCGACATTACTAGAGCACTCGCACCCGCAATGATCGTTAAAACGCCAAAGACGAGATTCATAAGCCCTTGCTTGGTTCGTTCTTCGGCATGAAGTGCCTCCATGCGCACTTGATCACGTTCAAGAGCTGCTTGAATAATGCCCATACGATCATTTAGTTGGGCTGTCACTTGTTCATAGGCTACCATAAACCGTTGGACAGAGGGTAGTTTTCCAAAGGCACCCGATTGATAACTTTCAAGACTACGATTTCTACTAGAATGTTCCGCTAACAAGCTTTTCGTTGCATCTAGTAATTCCTTAAACGCCTGCAAATCTTGGCGAGCATGCATCTCTTCATACTGCGTAATGGATTCGTCTAGATGCTTAATATCTTTCATCAGCTTCTCATATGTGAATTTCGTCTTTGTATGACTAGTTCCTTGGTAATTCACTAACCCTGCGACTCTCAGTTTGGCAGCTGTTAACTGCTCCAACTGGTGTTCGAATCGCTGCTTAGACTTTCCTAGGTCTGAATGAAGCCCCTTATAGATATTCTCTGGCAATTCCGCATGGTTATGAGTGTCGATTTGATAATAGCCATCTTTATACAGTAACAAACTCGTAGAATAGTCATTCATTAGTTGGAGAAAAGTTTGAAGAAGTGTTCCATGAACTTCTCTCATATAGGTTTGCGCACTCGTCATCGCTTTCCCCTGGAGACTACTATTCCCCGCAAATCCTTCAACCGCTTTGCTTAAGTTTGTTATTGACGCGCCCCATTGTTGGATGGTTTGATTCGTTTGGCCATGCATGGAGGTAATATCGTTAAATTTTACGTGATAACTCATTTATCATCCTCCTAATTTCAACCCTGAAAATAAAGTATGACCTAATAATTGATCTGTTTTATCTAACTCTTTTCCAGTTTCTGCTACCTGTGTTATGTCTGCTTCTAGCAACGCACCATAAGTCGACACCAATTGATATAACTGGTCAAACTGCTCCTGATACAGATTTAACACTTGTGAAGTTGACGTCTTCTCAATCTTAGGTTTTTGGACACTCATTAAACTATTCTTCGCACCCGAGAGACTACTCACATGCATCCCAAATACAACTTGAGATAGTTGAATCGTTCCGTACATCATTTTTCCTCCCTAATGCAATAGTTTTTCAATATAATTTCCAATCGTATTAATCTGCGCTTGGAACCAACCGATCAGACTTTGTTGATTAATTTTTTGATTTTCTAACCGCGTAATTTCATCGCAAATAGAATCGTAAAATGCATCCAATTCTCTTTGGTAAGCACTAAAATCCTGCCTGAAATCCTCCCATTGGTGCACAAAGTTCTCTTTTCGTTGCCCTTTCCATTCCGGTTGGTCATCTTTACCCATAACTGAAATCTTAATCTCATGAATTTCACTTTGGATATTTCCTACTGACTTCTTTGCCGAACGGAGTTTTGCTAACTTGGCATCAATAGCACTAATCGTCGCCGAGGCTTCGGATATACTATTATAATGGGAGCTGACTTGGCCTTGAAGGT
Source organism: Granulicatella adiacens ATCC 49175 (assembly GCF_025150565.1). Lineage (NCBI taxonomy): Bacteria > Bacillati > Bacillota > Bacilli > Lactobacillales > Carnobacteriaceae > Granulicatella > Granulicatella adiacens. Next base: position 1,873,032 of record NZ_CP102283.1, read on the forward strand.
CCTCAATTTCGCGGTAGTCAATTTTCCCCATAAATTATCCTCCAATGCCGTTAGATTCTTTTAATTCTGAAACATTTCCTTTTGGAATATCTGTTTCTTGCAACATCACTTCGATATTCTCTAACATGATTTCATTATCATCATCGGTGTATCCTTCTTGAACTACTTTAAGAATATCCTCTTGATTGAAATAAATTAAGCTATCTCCAACCATTCCTTCTGGATACAAGCAAGCACCGTAATCAAAACGATATACTTCCCCTTTTACAGGAAGGCCGATGACACGAGCAATAATCATCATTTTTTTCGTATTCCCCTTGAGAATCACGATACTTCCTAACGGTAACATTTTAACTTCTGACATTCTTTAACCTCCCTGAATATAACAAACTTTTTTATTATTACTTTGCATAATTTTCTTTATTATAGCATAAGCACATTCACTAATTCATCCGTATTCCCTGCTATAATTCTCAAAATACACAAAAATAATTCATTGAAATAATCTTATCTCTTAGATTTACAATATACTTAAGTATAACATCATATATTTGTTGTAAATCGTATTAATATAGTTCTTCCTCAATTGACTGATTTTGTTTAATTATATACTTAATAAGACTACCGCTTTTTGCCCCCTAATAAATCTCTATAAAAAGCACTTTATCTTAAAAAAGTTTTTAATTACAATTTTTGTATCAAAAATGATACATTTGCATTTTTGGTTAATTCCAAAACCAAATAAAAGCTATCGTTACGGTTCTAATCAGCTCTTGATAAATAAAAAAAAGAAGGAATTAAACATATCGCTTAATTCCTTCCTCGTAATTAGTTTTGCTAATTTAAAGTAAAAGTCGCTTCAGTATTTGGACCCGCGCTTGAGGCTACGTATTCACTATATTCATTATCTCCGAAACAGTCATTCACAAATCGTACATAGTATCTAATCAGTTGATGTGTTTGGGATAGTTTCGCTTTCAATGTAGAAATTGCACTAGCTTGCATCCCCTCTGCCTCCATCACTTGAATCACATGATTTAACTCTTGCCCAAGTCTATTCGCAATAGCAGCCACCAGCTTCTGACCTTTCACAATCTCATCCAAATCAAAGGCACGGTAAACACCCTCTTCAATAATGGGTTTCAATTGAGGTTCAAGAAGCGCCATCGAATTTTTAACATCTCGAATTTGCCAGATAACGTGTTCTATACGCTCCATCGCAGGAATGATATGTGATTGTAGTCCTTGAACACTCTCTTTTGTTCTAGCTGGATACAGTTGTTCTAATTTTCCCCAATAAGTCTCAGGAGAAGCACTTGGTTTTACCGTCAAATCACCTAACAGATTGTAATTATCTTTAATTTCTCGAACAAATATACTCTCGGTAAAATCAGAACTAATCTTAGTCACTAATTCCTTCAATCTACTCTTTTCCGACATAATCGCTTGGAGTCCACTTATGAGTTTATTTAGTGAATTGCTATATGCATTTTCAACTTTCTTCGCATATTCTGAACTGCGCTTTTCTACTTGTTTATCAAAAGCTTGGAGCACATCTTTTACATCATCAAAAATTCCATGTCGCTCAAGATATGCCTTATAGTTAGCTGGAACTGTTCCTATTCCTAATCTAGGAGAAACACTTCCCTCTTCTAGATGTTGACCTAACCACTTATCAATTTGTTCAAAATTCTCTGCTACACCATTGACGAATTCAATTATATTCATAATCTCTAATGTGATTTCAGTAGTATTCTTAGAAATGACTTCTAACACAACTGTTAATGATTCCCTGATTCCATCGAGCTTCCCTTCGCGAAGACCTTCTCCTTCAAAAATCGTTACACTATCTTTGAGTAATTTTTTAGTTTCTTCTTCAATTACTTCCCAGGATTTCATCAAAGTTGGCGTGCTATCACCTGCGATAGAGGAAACTCCCTCAATTCTCTCATGATGAATTTTCTTCGCCAACTCCCCACAAGATAACTTCAACCTGTACAAATCTGTATTGTATCGTCCATACTGAATTGGCAAGCCGTTTACAAGCGCTTCTTGATTAGAATAAAATCTCGTTTTATCTAGTTTTGCTGTGTACGTAGCATCATTCAAAATTTGACGGTTTTTCATGACAACTCCAACTGTATCATGAAGTTTAAACAATACATATGGAAGCCCAGCTTCTTTAAAAACTGATTTAATAGATTCGGAAATTTCTTCTTTTCGTTCGTTAAAATTTTTTCCTATCTTATCGTTCTTATTTCTACTTGCCTCTAGAATCTTCACGATATAAGCCATATCTTCTAGCCGATTAGTTATATTTGTTTTTAGAATACGTAATAATTCTGGATTTACTTGAATCTTATCTCCGCTACTAATCCAGTTTTCATCCGTGCTTAGTAAATCCCTGGGTTTAGGATCAATTCCTTTAACATGAAAATCGACTATGCCATCTCCATCAATGTCAATATCTTTCTTTGCAGACCCCCAGACAACATCTCCATTACCATAAACGATTTGTTGAAACTGATCGAATTGCCAATACGTTAAATTATGTGTATACGAATCAAATCCATAGTCCAGATGTATCCCCGTAACTGTCGCATTTCCCGTAATCCCACCGATATAATCATAGTTGCCTCGGTAGTTCTTAAATTGTTCTGGATGAGCTCTCATATACGCGAGTTCTTCAGGACTTATCATATTATGGATATCTGGACCATGAGAGCCCATATTGTCCCATCCGTTTTTTAATGCGACATAGATTGCTAAAGCTTCTCCTAGTGAGTGACCTGTTGTAGCAATTTGTGAATTACGAAATTGCTTACGAACCTCTTCTGCAAAACGAAGAGCAGCGGCTGATTGCATTTCAACCACTCTACCTCTATGATTTGAATCTATATAAGCCATCCTATCGGTATTACCATAACCTATCATCTTTAAATCAGTTACTTTATCTCTAATATCATCAGCATTAGTTCCCGCATACGTGATGGTTATTTGAGAATAATCTGGTTTTCCATCAGCCCCAATGGGTGCGACCGCCATCGCCTGCATCCCATTTTCTTGGTTATCTTCGATTTTTAATATTTTATAACTACCTACACTTTTATCCTCGACATTGAAAGGGCGTATCATTCCTGGATTAAGATCCTCGTTCTTCCCGTTTTTAAGATAATCAAGCTCATAAACTATATCTGAAATAAATCTATTTTGTTTTTCCGTTAACATTATTGTTCACCTAAGTATTTAACATTTATATTAGATATATCAACATTTCCAGTATAATATTCTGTTCTTTTTAACTGACCAAGCTTTTGAATAGGTCCTAACACTAGTTCCCCTTCACTCTTATCGAGAAAGTCTAACTTTTCTATTAGAAACGATGTTACAATATTCTCATCATTATTAATCTTTATTTTCAAACGATAACTACCTGTGCTCTCATTTTTTGTAAAACTCAAGAACTCGATTTCTTGGATATCGTAGTTTCTATAAATTCGAGTAGCAATATTATCTTGTTGTTCTTTCGTAATCTTAGGTTTTGAACAACCAACAATTAGAAATGTACTAAACAAAATAGCAACTAACTTTAATACCTTCTTCATCCTTCCGCCTCCTTTATTCTTCTATACTCATTAATTGTACAAATTCATAACCTTCTGCATCAACAATATAGCCTTCGTTTGGACGTGGAGATTTTTCGTTTGAGATATACGGGAAGCGAACATATTCTTGGTCGCTGATACGCATTCCCATGAACACCTGTGTCGCCAATTGTCTGTGTAAGGTGACAAGCGTAGAGTAATTCGTCATTAAGTCTTTATAGTTCCCCACAAATACTGGTGTAATGCCGTACTTAGGCCCTTCTAACAGAAGCTCTTTGAACTGATTTTCTGTAATGTTGAGACTTTGTCCAAGGGTTTGGATGTCTGGAATGATAATGAGTGATTGCGTATACTCGCCAGGTTGCGTCATCCGTTCCTTCAAGTTGTCTAAGATGATATTCATTCCTTCTTTAGCGCTCAGTGTATCACTGAAACGATGCGCTTCCTTAAATTGATCTAATGGTACTAATCCTAATGGATCCACAATCACAACTTGAACAGGAGTCGTATATTGTTTCAACTGGTAAGCTAATACTTTGTAGAACTGAGTAACACTTCGAACATTATCGCTAACTAAGGAGATGGCTTTATCTAATGTAAATGCAGCCACTTCGACCATTTCTCTCGTTAACCCGAGTAATATTTGATGGTTTCGTTCTGCTCGGTCTACTTGAGCTTCCACCATTTCTGGTGTCACCACTTCTGGCAACATTGGAATTGGCTGTGGTAATGCACCTGTCCAATAATGTGACATTTCTTGCACTTCTGCTTTCACTTGCTGAATCATGGATGAATTATCTTCCACAGCATACGGCACACACACTTGGAATGAAACGACTGTATCTTGCTTCATTAATCCGCGCCCACGGATATCCAAAAGCACTTGGTCTGTACGACCAACAATACTTGTAACATCGCTCTGTTCGAATAAGTAAAGCGCAATTTTTGTTTTAAAGTTTGCTTGTAATTGAACACGCATAGCATTGAAACGAGACATCGTTGTGATGAGATAGATTCCTAGAGAGGCTCCCTCACGCGCTAGAATATTAACGGTTTCGTTAAAGGCTTCGCTGAAAGTAGCGTCACTCACTCCATCAAAACTATCGATTGCAATAAATAGTGAAGGGAATGGTGTTGCGGCATCTCTGTTGTATTGTTGCATATTACTTGAACGTGCTTCACTAAGAGCTGCCTTTCGTAACTTCACTTCTTTTTGAAGACGTCGTAATGACTTCATCACTTTCTCATTATCATCTGCTGTAAAGTAGTCTGCCACATGTGGAAAATCTACTAAAGAAATTAATCCACTCGTTCCGAAATCATATAAATAGATATGCGATTGCTCTGGCGTTGTTTTACGCATTACATCAATCAATGCATTTTGGATAAAGGTAGATTTCCCATAACCTGGGCTTCCAACAACCAGAATATGGCCACAATCGTTGAAATCAACGGTCAGCGGTAATTGCGCTTGTTGTTCTGGAATATCTTGATATCCCAATAAAAACTCAGGGTGTTTATCGGCTCCCCAATAATGTTTAAATTGAATATCTTGGATATCTTCCGCTGCTATTCTCTCTTTTAACGGTGGAAGCCAAGGACTTGCCACTTTTGGAAGGTGTAGCGATTCGAATACACGCTTTGCTTCTTGAACGACCGCATCGAGTTGCGTTGGTAATCGTTTCTGGTTGCCACTATCATCTAATCCACTTAAGTCTTTATTGATTGCTTCATACTGGCCATTATCTTTAATGGCATACACTGTCGTATCTCGATGTGTGGAACGTACCGCTTCTGGTTCATAATCGGCTCCACTCCATGCACTTTGGAATAATTCATAGATTTCATTATTCCCAACTTGTAAGTATCCACGACCCGTCTGTGTAATTTCTGCAGCATCTGGCGTTTTAATAATTTCACGCGAATCAGCCACATCTTGTACTTTCAAGGCAATTTTAAACTTCGAGTTAGACCAGATTTGGTCATCCACAACTCCGCTTGGTTTTTGAGTCGCTAAGATTAAGTGAATTCCGAGCGAACGTCCGATACGCGCTGCAGATACTAACTCTTTCATGAAGTCCGGTTGGTTCGTTTTCAATTCTGCAAACTCATCGGAAATCAAGAATAAATGAGGCATTGGCTCAGTGGCTACACCCTCTTTAAATAATTTCATGTACTGATGAATATGGTTTACATCATATTCTGCAAATAATCGTTGACGTTTCTTCAATTCTGCTTGAATAGACACTAGGGCACGATTGGCTTGTGCGACATCTAGATTGGTAATCGCTCCAACTAAGTGCGGTAGGTCTGCAAACAGGTTCGCCATCCCCCCACCTTTGTAGTCAATCAACAGAAACGCCACTTCATATGGATGGAAATTCACCGCTAACGAAGCAATATACGACTGTATGGTTTCAGATTTCCCGGAACCTGTTGTCCCTGCCATTAGCCCGTGAGGTCCATGCGCTTTTTCATGTAAATTCAACATTAATAATTCATCACGGCCACGTAGCCCTAATGGTACTGCCATCGTTTGGTACGTATCATTCGTTGCCCAACGATGGTTCATATCTAATGCTTCTACAGAATCGACACCATACATCTCTAGGAATGTGACACTATCTGGAATCGCGTTTCGTAATGTTTGAACATGCGTTACTTGAGCCAAGTCTCTTGCAAATTGTTCTTTAGCTTCAGTGGATAGCTTCTCAAAAGTCACAAATGGTTTATCCATATATTCGCCATTATGGAGGCGTAATGTTCCTTGACGATTTCCTTTGAAATCCACAACAGTGTTTACATGTTCTGGTAGGCTTTCAATCACATCTTCTACAAAAAGATAGCTAATTCCAAGGTGTGATAAATCTTCATTGATAAACTCCATAATATTATGGTCTAGCATCAGAGACAAATCAGTAATCACGAATACGTAATGAGGAGTAAAGGTGAGTTGTTTGTTACTTCCTGCTTGTTCAGCCGCTTGTTTGCGTTCTTTGATCATTTGATAGAGAGACGTTAACAATTGATCACGACTGCGTTGATGATATACAAAACTACGGCAATTGAACTGCTGAAGTTTCATATGCGGTAACCAACGACTCCATTCCCACAATGGGAGTTCCTCTTCACGAAACACTGGAACAAATTGTACATCATGGTAACTATGGAAAGTAGCCAATTGCATCATCGCTTGTTGCACTTGCTCAATGACTGTTCGACGAGAGCCGATATACCCTGTAGGAGCCGATAACAAATCATTGGTAATGGGTAGATTTTCTAAGAATTGATAATGAGCCACTAATTCCGTTACTTGTTCACTGATGGCTTCATTGTATTCTGTTAACTCAGATTTTTTATAATCGACTTTAAAACTTGGAATGATTCGTCCTGTCCCTAGACGGTACGTTAGAAAATCAAAGTGATGAGGTGTCTTTTCATAGAGACGTCTATCGGTATTTTTGGCCATTTCCATGACCTGCTCCATACTTGGATAATGATAATTCAACGCTTCTTCCTGCTCTTTAGATAAGTCATAAAGCTCTTTATATTTCTCATTCAAATACGCTTTATAGTTTTCCATCTTTTTCGCTTTCAGACGTTTATTTTGTTTTTTGTCTGAGAAGAAACTATGGACTGAGGTGATTAAAGTAATCACCGACATTCCCATCATCATAATCATCATACCGCCATTTCCTGTAAGAAAATGCGTTGCTACCGTAAGCCCAATCATCGCAAGTGGCATGATAATTAATTTTAATAGCGATTGCTTCTGCATATTATCCTCAGTTGGAGGCGCTAAGATGCTCACCACATCATCTGGCTCACGTAAAATGAAACGAGGGGACCGGTGGAAATCACTGAATTTATCTTCCCCGTTCTCTTCAAAATCCAATTGTATTAATTCTGATTCAATAGGATGAATACTAGCTATGAGAACACGTTGTCCATCCATTTTGACAAAATACCCACTTGATGAAAATACACTGTCTCCTTCACTCATATGAATGGACGCGTTCACTTTTTGTCCATTTAAGAAGATAGGTTTTGAAGTTACAACTTCGTATCCAGTAGGGATTTGTCGGATTAATAACTCATCACTTTCCTCGATTCGAACCGTATGAATAGCCTCTGATCCAATCGTAATAGGCACGTTCGTCATTAATGTTTGTAACGTGTATTCAAACATAAATAATTCTGCATGTATGTCATCACTCAAAGAAATTGCATGCTTCCCGTAAGAATACGTTTCATGATTATACGTCACTAGTCCATTCTTGACGGTTAGTTTATCTGCATAAGGATTTTTAATGACAATATCATCATTCATAAAAGCACCTACACGGTAGGGTCTTTCCTGTGAAATGTCATATATCGTATCTTTTAGTTTAATTAAACAAATCATCTTACTCCTCCGTGTTAATTTTCTTTCGTTTTTTGTTGCGCTGGTAAATATTGTTTCTTGAGTTCTTCTAACTTACCTTTATAACGATTAATTTCTTCCGTTCTTTTTTCAGAAGTTAAACTTGGATCTCGTTGGATATCATCGATTTTCTTCGTTAAACCGTACATTAATAATTGCGGATCATCTAAATAACTCGCAATATCCATTGCTTCATCAATCTTATTCTGACCGATAAGAACCCAATAACGTAGATAGTCTTCATTCGTTTGAGTCGTAATTTTCCCTAGCGTTGTTTTTTGAGCGTCCGTTAACGGTTCGGTCATTATTACAGAGTACGCAACGATATATTTGTCTTCTGGTGATAAGCTTTTACTATCCATATTTTTAACAGAAGATACTACCTTAGAATAGTCTTTTTGGATGAAGGATAAGCGTACATTTGCAATCGTTTGCTGTTGTGGTTGAGTCACCAACATGTGATATCCTAAAAGACTGGCAAAGATTACCGATAATATCCCAAATAGAATCCCTGTTAATTTCCATGTGAATAATCTCTTACGAGGGACACGCACCATTTCTTTTGCCACACGTTGCTTTTCATACTCCAAGTGCTCATTTAGTAAACTTACAACCTCCTCAATGGTTTCTGCAGAGAGGATACTCTCAGTAAATTTATGTCCTTTATAAAATTCGAGTTTGCCTTGTGCGAGTTCTTCATACTTTGCTTTTGTATCTAAGACAGAAATAATCATAGATTTATAATGTTTTAAGAAAGTTGCTTCCGTTATTTCTTCATAGGGAGGAACTTGACCTTTGACTCCACGGAAAATGAGCTTCGCAATCCCATTTTGAGTGAACACAAGATTATCAGGGGTTAAAGAATACGTGTAGGCACTTGTTTTTAGTGCTTCATACAATTGACCAATATTCATTAGATACCGTAGTTGTTCTTCTAAAGGAAGCTGATATACTACACCGTAATCTTGAACGGTATCTGTTTCAGCATGAAACAGATAGGCGCTTTCTGTTTCTTCAATTTGTAGAGATACTGCTTCTGGAATGCTCACTTCTAATAATGTTAAAGCCAATGCAATATTGCCTTTAAATTCTTCTTTCGTTACTTCAAGAGTTTTCAATTTCGTTCGCTCGCTTTCTATAATGTTTCAACAATCAGTTGGATTCCGTCATGTAAATAGTTCACATCTTCAATTCTTTGTAAAGCTGTTAATACGATTCCTTTTTCATGAATGCGGACACTGGGGGTATTCACCTCAAACGCTAACTGATAGGCATCCTTCACAATATTTAATAATTCCTTCATACTTATTCCTACTGGGATTCGAAGATCATATTTCCCATAGGCAAACTTTTCTAAATTTAATGTGATATTAATATAGGTATTACGCATGATGAGTTTTCCTTTTCTTCAAAAATTGATAAACCGATACACCACTAACCAAAAATCCCAAACCAATGAACGCTATCACAAACCACGGAGATTCTTTTTGAGGAGGCCGTAATGTCACTCCTTTAGAAGGAGATGCTGTGCTCTGTGTAAGAAAGAATTGAGTAGTATCTATTGGATTTAATTTTTGTGGGTTTGTCGATAAAAAAAGAAGAGCCTTATCTTCTGTTCCAGATAATGACTCTTCTGCCTGTTGTTTTGAAATCATTTGAGACAAAGAGGCATCAAACAGTTGTTTTAACAAAACGTCTTGTTCAAAATATGTCTTCTCTGTTACTTGTGGTGTGACAGGTACATCAACATTAATTTTTAATGACCCTGTTTCTGCCCAAACTTTGCCCGTGAGGACAACTATCATGCCAAGTGTTAACAATAGCACTCGACTGATTAATTTCATTGTCTACTCCTTTATTGTTTGATTATTTTTTCTATAAAATAACATACTACCTACAAATCCTAGAATTCCAACAAGAGAAATAATAAGAACTGAAATCCATGAGGTAGGTTGTTGATTAATAACCGTATGCAGCATTTCTTCTGCAGATATAAATGGTGTGAGATACGTTAAGAGTGGCGAAACACTACCATAGTACGTATCAAACAATTGCCCTAGTGAAATTACATAGATTACAACAAAAGCTAAACTTACTAATAAGCCATAAGCTTTTAACCATGTCATCAGTGCATGATGCATAAATATGATACTTACACCAATAACAAGGGACACACCGCAGAGTACAAATAATTGGTCTGCTGGAAGGTTCAACTTCATCCCTACCACAACACTTACAAATAGTCCGATAAGTGCTCCGATACCCGCTAACAACGCTAACGGTAGGAAGTTAACTGTAGGCTGATTTGATAGGTACTTGTTGGTTTCGAGAATTTGCCAATTACCGTGTTGTAACATATATACAAACGCTAAGGTCATTACAGCAATAATCAGCACCATTAATACACCTGTTCTGTTATCGGTTTGTTGACGAGAATTGCTAGAAGAACGAACATCCGCTATTGAACCATCTACTGGATGTGACAAATAGTCATATACTACCGTATTAGCCGTATTTCCTGACTGAGTATTTGACATTACTTGAGTAAATTCTTTTAAGAACGAACTGTTTGATTCATATTCTTTTGCCATCACTTCATCCATTGTTGCTACGGAATTTTTATACTCAGTTCCTTTATTTTCTAGCGATTTCACATCTTCATTTAATCGATTATATTCTTGACGAATAGTGGTCGCAATTTGCTGATGATTCTTCGTGTTATCCATTAACGAACGACTAGCCTGCATTAGTGTAGCTAAATCTTTGTTAATCGCTAATCCCACATTCGTTAAATCCGTGTTATCTCGTTTTTCAGAATCTACAAAAATAGGTTTACTTTCAAGAGTTTCTTTAACTTTTTGAGTTTGTGCTACAGCCTTTGTTAATTCTGAGTTGACATCCCTCATTAATTTTTGATAGGCGTCTATATTATTTTTTAAAGCCTGAACATCTGTTGATAAAGCACTTGTTTCCGTTGTAAATTCTGACGGAATTACTAATTTATCTTTTACATCATTCGTAAGAGTATTCGTTACTAAATCAACTAACACTTCATCCAGTCTATCTAACGCTAACTGTGCATATAAAGAATCCGAAGCTGGTTGTTTTGGATCTGCCTGTCTATTGGAATATAAATCAACCCCATAGACTGCCTTCACCTGTCCAGCAAACTCAAGGTATGATTTCACATCATTGAATACAGCTGAAGAAAGCTCTCCTAAAAACTGCTTAGAATCCGTAAATACTGTTCTCGTATCACTCTCTGAATAGATTCTTTGAATGGCTTGTTCGCTAGCATTTACAGTCACACTATTTTCATCTAAAGCATTTAATGAGTTGAATTTTTGCGGAGTTGCTGCTCCAGATTCTTGATACGTATTAAAAGCCTGAATAACTTTATTGGATTGTTTAATACTTTCATTGAGTTTAGAAACATTGCTCAACAATGCTTGTTTTTGAGCATCACTCAAGTGAGCAATCGATTCTTCTGTTATCACTTTAACATTCGAAGCAATTGGAGCGAACCATCCTGCGTCCGAAATCGACTCGTTTTTATGTTTCAACTCATACGCAACTCTTAATTGTTTGGCAGATGGATTGAATCCTGAAGTTACCTCAACGGATGCCCCATTCTGAGTAAATGAAACATTTTGCCCATCAATTGTTAGGCTTTGTAAGTTATAGTGACTATCCACAGTAAATACTATTTTTTTCACTTTCCCAGCGATGTCATTAATCGTCATTGCTCCAGAGATTGGCTTATTCTTGATTTCATTCTGTTTCGTATTTACAAACTCATCCTTACGACTGGTTTGAACGGTCGCACTAGGATTGACTTTTTGAACAAAATGAACAGTATTTTTCAAAAATTGCTTATCTGCTTCTGGTAAAGCCATCCGGTCAATCGTAGCATCATCGTAAAGTGAGATTTGCTTTGCACTAGAAATGACTTGTTTGTCAATATTGTTACGAAGCTCTGATACCATTAAACCTAATGTCTTTTTCGTTTGATTACTATTATCTGACAACGATTCCGCTACAGCTTGTTTAATCTTTTCTTTGTAAGTAGTTGATAAATAAGTGCTAATTTCTTCATTTCTCTTTTTGATATCTGTAAGAAAATCGTTTAAGCGTTGATTTAGCTGATTAGAATTTTCTAGAATCTTTGTTAAATCTTGGCTATTATTCAAACTTGGTAAATCTTTGGAATTAATATCTTGCATAATCTTTAAAGGATCATTCACTGTCAAACTAGAAATTCCTTTATCATATACCGCTAATTCATTTTCACGTTTTAAAACGGACTGTGTCCAAGCATCTTGAAGTTGCTTAATTCTAGCGATTTCTTCATCGTAAGTCTTATTAACAGAAATAATTTGTGTAAAAGAAGTATTCGTATTTTGGATGACAGTATTAAAGTTCTCCATTACTTCTGTTGCATTTTTCGAAGAATTGGATAATCCTGTGAATTGTTGAGAATACTGTGTCAAAGGATTCAAAAGAGTATCTTCGAACTGACTTACTGTATCTCCTTGATTTTTAACAACTCCCATTACCTGATTCTGGGCAGTCTTTAAATTAGCAATGACACTACTAAAATAGATTCGAATCATATCCTGATTAAATGCTTGCTTCAAATCAGATACTGCTTGTTCTGCCTGCTTCACTAACACTTGCTTATCCGCATTAACTTTATATTGAAACAATGCGCGTTTTGGTGCGGTCTCTTCTAAAGAAAGTGCGTCTTGAGAAAAATGACTTGGCATAATCACCATGACCTGGTAATTACCGTTTTCTAATCCTTTTTCTGCTGTTGAGCGAGAAACAGTTTCCACTTTATAAGGAGTTGTTTTGGCAAATGAGTCAATGAGAACATTGGCCATCGACACTTGGTCTCCATTGTATGTCGTCCCACTGTCTTCATTAACGATTGCTATCGAAACATCATTTTTTGCAGATGAATGTTCTTGAGTGGATGATGTTCTAGAAGTGTTTTGTGGCTTTACAACCCCAGCTAGAGCTAATAACAATACTAATACTAAAAGAACCCCTGAAAATAGGAACACTTTTTTATGTTTCATAATCTTCTCCCTTATTATTTTTTAAATAGAAAAAGGTGGGATCTTCTCCCACCTTCAAGGATAGATGGTCTATCCATTAATTTAAGCCAAATTTTTGAGATAATGCTTGGTCGTGTTCTTCCATCGCACGAGCAGCACTTACTAATTGTAAATTGATTTGTTCTAATAATTCAGCAAATTCTCTTACTTTTGGTTTTAGTTCATTGAATTGGCGATCAAAACCTTGGAAAGCTTGACCTTCCCATTCTGATGCCAATGTTTGTTGTAAACCAGTTAAGTTTGATAAGATGCTATTCACTTCGTTTGAAGCTTTATTATATTCACGTGCACGTGTTTGTAACGTTTCTGGTGATACTCTAATTTGTCCCATAATCTTGAACTCCTTAAAATTAAATTTTTGTTACATTTATACGTCGATAGTAGCATATTCATAAATATTTAGCAATATATAAATGAATATTTCATGGTGCGTATCATCGTTATTTTTTAGTAATATCTTCTCTCTTTATTTTGAAATACTCTCTAAAAAGTTATATTGCTATCAGATAACTTTTTCCATCTTTCGTTTTCTCGATCAATATTTTTTTGAATTGCTTCTGAAAAATTACCTTTAATATCCTTATCCACCACATTTTTAATATGTTCTATCTCGGTATATACTTTCTTTGCAGATTGAACATACTCTTTATCTATTTTGTATTTTAATCTATCACGTAACGCCACTTTTGCAGGTACGTAATACAATCTTATCGTCCGTCTTTCAAGTGATTTTTCCACTTCAAGCAATATTTCACTAGTAGATTGTGCTGCTCCTCTCATCAAATTTTGATAAGCATTTTCGATTGTCTCCCAAACTTGAGTTGCCATCGACCCTATTTCCATTCTATCCCTCATCTTCTAATCTATAAATTTCTATTTGTAAATCTTCCATCTCTTCTGATTTCTTTCGAAGCTTTGTCTTATACTCCAGTTGGATTTTTTCAGATTCTCTGTCTAATGAGTTTAGAGTTCTATAAAATTTCTCATCATTCGCTTCATAATATAATTGGAATAATTGACTCATTTTTTCGTAATCCACTACTTGATCTTCATTATTCTTTAATTCCTGTACTGAAACCTGATATTTTTGTTCTAACATATTAGCAAGTTCTCTTCTGAAAGAATTAACTCTTCTTGTTTTTTCTTCTATTTTAGATAATTCTCTTTTCTCCTCATTTTTTATCTCATCAATTTCAGCACAAATTTTTCTTAACCTACTCTGTAAGGTCCCCTTTTTATCCATATTTATCTCTATCCTTTAACAAATAAAGTTGATAACTCTTGATCTTTTTCAACTAATTCGGCAATACCATCATTAATTACCTTTCTTAACGTATCAAAATTTTCTGCAATTTCAACAGCTGTTTGTAGTTTTTTATTACTGTATTCTTCGACATCACCAACAATGGAGTCGTAATGAACGCCTTGTTCATAATACACAGCCATTATTTCCTCAGCTGACAACTTATAATTAGCTGGTACTTTCGATAATTCTTTATATAGTTCATTTGCTTCCTGGATTCCTTTTGCTTGAGATTGTTTGAACGATTCTATAGCTGCGTTATTAACTTCCACAAGCCCCTCAGATAATACTTGAGCCTGAAGTGCATCCAAATAAATCCATTGACTTTTTGTCACTCCAGATATACCTTCTCGACTAGAATGAATAAATTGCAACTTTTTATCTGTAATGCTACTCATACCAAATTCGATTGCTAAAATTCTCTCTAACTCAGCAACTTGAGCAGAATCGTTAACTATTGAATCTAAGCCATGGTCTCCAGAATTTACTAGGGTAAATTTTTCCCCTAAATAAACTCCACCCACTAAAGCCGAATGCTGGAGAAAATCGCCTTCCGTATTAATGCGAAGAACACGGCCTGTAAAACTCTCCATCTCCTTCTCTATATCTTGAATATTATTCACTACTCTTTCATCATCTTTGAGAGCAATTGACTTTACATATAATGGAGCTGGATTATACACGATTGTCATCCTCGCGTTATACTTTAATGCGACTCTCTGAGCAACATTTCCTCCTAGTGAATGCCCTGTAAGAATTAAATTATCTGCTCCATATTTTTCAGCCATCTTTTCATAAAAAGTATAAGCATTATCATAGTGGTATCCTATACCAAATCCGATACTATACACATCCGTTGAAATATCCATTCCAAAATCCCCAGATGGATTAGTTCCAGTATACGAAACAACAACTTTCCCCGTATTTTTATCCTTAAACGCTGTTCCGCTAGTTCCAGTGTATGCATCATAGAAATCATCAATATATTCTAAATTACTAGGTATTTTCTTCTCTTGTTGAGCTGCTGCCAAGACTTTACTTACTTCTGTTAAATTTGGAGATTTTACTCTCACTCTTTCTAACTCATAAGATAAATTTGAAGCGTCTAATGTACTTATCATACTTCCTGTAGTTTTTACCACTGTCACCATAGTTCCTTCTTTCTAGTCAGATACTGTTTCTCTAAAATAATACCCCTCTTCATCCTCTACCACAACAGAATAATAGTAATTTATATTAGAGTTACTTCCTCCAAAAGATAATTCAATAGCCTTGGATGTAGGAAAAGATAAATACTCATTGATTTCTGGTAGATTCACTTCGTAATTTATCCCAAAAGAACCATTCATCGAATTATAGTGTTTCTCTTTCAGTTTCAGTGTTGATAGAAAATCTTTATTTAAAGTAATTTTCTGGAATAAAAATCCTTGTTGCGGCCAAAGTTTAAGGGCTTCTTTCTCATCATTAAAAACAAATTCATTATCGTGATATTCCACGTCAATAGTTTTATATTTTTCTCCGCTATTACTATCTTGCAAAATAAGAGTCCCTCGAATAGGGTCTCCTTTTTTTACTCCGTCCATCTCAACAGTCACTAAATAATTATGTTCATTTTCTTTATAATCATAAACTTGATAAAGTTTAAACCCATTCGGAAACTGTTCAAATAAATCCTCTAAATTCTGAGTAGGATAAACGCGACTAACTTCCGCTCCAATTCGGTCTTCTAAGTATGCTCTACTATTTCTTGTATTACACCCAAGTAACATTAAGATTGCCCCTCCCATTATCATGAAACGCAATAATTTCTTTATTTCCATTTTTAACCCTCACTTTAAGAGTTTATTAGTTTACTTCAATATTATCATAGTTACAAAAAAAGACAATATTATACCAATAGTTTCTATTTTATTTTGTCGACTTATGATACCAAAAAATAATATAATTTAGACTACAACAACCTTGTCTTTTCATCTATTTTATATCCTGTTCATCTCGTAATCATTTCACATCATCACAAAGATACCATTAAAATTATTGTTAGCTAAATTATATCATTTGCTGTTCATTCGATAGTTTTCCTAATAAAAACAGCTCAAAAGCGTTCTAACTTTTGAGCTGTTCTGTATTTTTTTATGAAGTTGATTAACCTCTTAATTTGCCGTTTTGGCCAAGGTTTTCTGCTTTAATTTCTTGAATAATAATATGAATGTGTTCTGTTGGAGCGCCAGTGTGTTTAGAGACCACTTCTGTCACTTCTTTGACAAGGGCTTCTTTTTGTTCACGGCTTCTTCCTTCGATCATTTCAACATGAATAAATGGCATGGTTGTGCCTCCCTTCGCTTTGAACTAATTAATATAGTTGCTCTTTGGCTCTATTTTACTCCTAAACGGGAGAGAATACTAGGTGTGGTGCTGGAAAGGACTCACACCCTGTGTAGTCGGGTTCGAATCACACCCTGTGTAGTTGAACTCGGGCTCACAGGACTGACGTCCACTTCCTGATATGTCCGCACGACTCGTTCCGAGTCCCTTGCGGCATATCAGTCCAGTGTTTCAGTCCTGAGCGTTCGCCCTCATATCCTGTGTAGTCGGGTTCGGCTTCGCAGAAATGGCGTGCGTTTCCCCAAACGTACGCACGACTCGTACCGAGTCCTTTGCGTCGTTCGAGTCCAACGTTCCATTTCTGGGCGCGAAGCCTCACACCCTGTATTTTTCTATTAAGGTTTTCATGGTTTGGTTAGAAAACAGCACGGTTAATATGGCTGTGTTTAATGGGAATGAAATTAGGTTCTTAATGATTCGCAGTGGCATGAAGACGGCGAAGGCTTTGCCTGTCATCATATACACCCATAGTGAATTCAATCCGAGGTTACAGACGATTGTGACGAGTAATACTGCAATCAAGATTTGTTCCCATCTGAGTGGTCTCTTATATAAGAAGTATCCGTAGATGAGTCCTCCGACTAGGGCTGTAAGTGTGTATCCGAGGAAGAATTGTCCACTCTCTCCGCGGAAGAAGTTCCCGAGGATATCGACTAGGATTCCCACAAGCGCCGCACGCCACGGTCCAAGCATGATCCCTGCAATGGCAGCTCCGATGAATCCGAAGCCAAGTTGTACGTAAACGCCGAATTTTATTGCTGGCAGCATTTCCATCACAAGACGAATGGCCAAGATTAGCGCCATCACTGTAATATCAAGTATTTGTTTTCTATTATATTTCTTTGTATTTTCCATATTAGCATCTCCTTTAATTGTAAAGAGTTGCTCCATTTAACTTCTTCTATTTCTAGTGTTGTTTAAATGCAGCGAATGCGACTAAATTATCGCAATGTTTCCATTTTCGTCCCAGTGGCAACATTCCATCCTCCGGGCACTTAACGCAATAAAGTCTACTCTGATTTTTAGGTTCTAGAAAATTTAGTTCCTACTTTCCATGAATCTCCTTTCTTACTCTTGGTAAGGATACCTTCTTCGTGTCCTAGCGTCAAGTCCTCTCTATTTTTAGGGCTTGAAAAATCGATGCTCATCGTCTTTTGAACGGTTTTGACTGAAAAAATATTTTCTAAAAAGATAAAATCCGAAAATATTGTTGATACCGTTTTCTACAATCTGTATAATTAAATAGTAAGATTGCCAAAGAAAGGATGCAACATGAGTAACGAACGTTTTTTAATGATAGAGTCTGATATTAAAAATTTATCCTTCCGATTAGAGTCTATTACCAAATCCAAATACGATAGCGACTGGCATAGTACGCTACATACTCATCCCTTTACTGAACTTTTCTATGTTATTGATGGTAAAGGAGAATTTATTATTCAACACCAACGTTTTCCGGTTAAAGCCAATGATTTTGTCATTATTAATCCTCAGGTAGAACACACTGAAGTTTCTTCACCCGATTCTCCTCTAGAATACATTGTGGTGGGAATCCAAGGTCTGTCCTTCTCTAATTTAACACCTGTGGATCAAGGTGGCCATCCTTTCTCGTTCTTTAATTTACGAGATGAACAAAAGGACATTTTGCGCTACTTAAACGCGATGGTGCAAGAAGCCACGAATCAAGCGCTCAGTTATGATTTAGTTTGTCATAATCTGTTAGAAATCTTATTGATTAAGATTTTAAGACACCAGCATTTTGATTTGGAAGTCGGTTCTCATAGTAAAACGACAAAAGATATTGCTTTTATCAAACATTATTTGAAAACATACTACCGAGAAAGCATTCAGCTAGAAGCATTAGCGTCAATGACCCACTTAAGCCGCTTCTATATTTCCCACAGTTTTAAAAAAGAAGTCGGCATGTCTCCAATGGAATACTTAATGACCATTCGTATCAAAGAAAGTAAAATTCTACTGCGAACAACGAATTATTCTATTTCTCAAGTGGCTGACATCGTTGGATTTACAACACCAACTTACTTTTCAAAACAATTTAGAAAAATAACTGGAATTTCCCCAACGGATTACCGCGAGAAATATCAAAAGGAGTCCCAATGATACGAAAACCAAAGCGCGATGAACGCCGTCAAATCATCCCGCTCATCGAATTAATTATGCAAGATATGGAATTGCCGATTCTGGAACACACGAGTCCAGAAATGCTCTATGCGATGCTAGAAGAAGCCATGCTCGACGATCAGTTTCGCTACGGTTTGAGCCAAACCCTGGTCTATATCCATGAGGGAAAAGTGGCTGGAGCTGTCTTCGGCTATCACGGACACTTAGAAGACACGATTGATGATCCATTCCACAGCTTATACGAGGCTTACAACATTGAGCATCAAATCCCACTCTATGAAGATAAGGAGACGATGCCAGGAGAATGGTACATTGATATTTTAGCGGTCTATCCCGAATATCGTCGCCATGGGATTGGTCGTAAATTATTAGTGGAAGTAGAGAACTTAGCGCGCCAGCAAGGGGCTACAAAAATCGCCCTCAACTGCGAGAAAGAAAATACGAAAGCCTACAAATTATACGAAAAACTAGGCTACACTCCAGAAAGTGAACGTGTCTTAAGCGCTCATCCGTATTATCATATGACAAAAACATTATAAAAAAATCCCTCTTCGGACGAAATCGTTCAAAGAGGAATTTGGTAAATTGTAACTTATATGTTACATTTTGCTTTTTCAAAACGAAAAGAGACTCGAAATTTCGAGTCTCTTATTTTTTATGATTATTTTACAGAAGCTTGTCGTAGGTTGATTGTACGTCCAAATGGAAGAACTTCAAATCCATCTACGTTTTCAGCAAGTAAGTAGCTTTGGCTTGCTTGATAGATTGGCGCCACAATAGCATCATCCATGATGATTTTTTCTGCAGCAATCATTTGTTTATAACGTTCAGCTGGTTGTGTTGCATATTTTGTTTTCACTGCATTCACAGCTTCGTCGTAAGTAGAGCTTGAATAGTTTGCGAAGTTAATGCCTCCACCTGTAACGTATTGCTCTAAGAAGTTCACTGGATCTTGGTAATCTGGTGCCCAAGTTCCAAAGAAAATATCAAAATCATCCGCTCTTTGTAATTCTAAACGGTTTTTCAATGGTACGGATTTAATGTTGAATTTCACACCTGGTAAATTCTTTTGAATTTGTGCTTGTAAGTATTCACCGACTACTTTTGCACTACCGGCATCAGAAGTTAGTAGTGTTACTTCAATAGTATCCGTTCCTAGCTCTTGTTTTGCTAACGCTAGTTCTTTTTTAGCTTCTTCTACATTATAGCTGAGTAAGTCGCCACGATCTTCTACATAGTCTTTTCCACTTTCTGGATTTTCACCAAATCCTTTTGGAACTAATCCATTTGAAACAATGGAACCATCTTTCATGACATTATTCACTAAAGAGGCTTTATCATATGCCATCGCAATTGCACGACGGAAATGTTTATTTCCTGTCACTTTACGTTCTACGTTGAAACTCATATATCCCATTGTTGCTTTTGGAACCGCATGGTAGGTTGGTTGCCCTTTATATTGATCCACGAATTGTTCGCTGATCGTTGTGTATTGTACTTGTTTTCCTTCAAATAATTGAACAGAAGTTGCGACTTCTTTTGACACATTCACTGTGACATTTTGTAGTGCAACGTTTGAAGCATCCCAGTACCCTTCGTTTTTAACAAGTTTCCAAGAAAGTTCAGAACCTGTCCAGCCTTCTAATTTAAAAGGTCCATTCGTTACAATCGAATCTGCAGTAGATCCATACCCTTCTCCTTTTTCAGTTGCCACTTTTTCAGATTGTGGTAAGAAACGAGAACCTGTTAATAATTTTGGTAAATATGGTGCAGGGTTTTCAAGGGTGATTTCTAGTGTTTTATCATCGATTGCTTTAACACCTAGTTCTTCAACGCCTAATTCTCCCGTACGAATCTTTTTAGCATTTTTGAACACATCCGCTGATTGAGCTACATGCCCTTCTTTTGGATTCACTAATTTACGATACGTATATACAAAATCTCCGGCTGTTACTGGAGTACCGTCTGACCATTTAGCGTCACGTAGTTTAAATGTATAAACAAGACCATCCGCGCTCACAGTTGGTTCTTCTGCAGCCATTCCTAATTCAACTTTATTGTCTTTTGCGACACGATATAACCCTTCAAAAATTTGTCCTAACATATCTGAACTTGGCACATCATCATAGTCAGCACTATCCAATGTTGCTAATTCTCCAAATGTTGTAATCGTTAAACTTTGTTGATTATTTGCTGTCGTCGAAGTTGAATTGCCACCACATGCAGCCAAACCTAACGAAATTAACAGTGTTGTCATTAATAATTTGGTTGATTTTTTCATAACAATTCTCCTTTATTGGTAAAATACATCGCATTTCACGATAGCTACATGATAGCATGGAAAATAGAAAGCAAAAAATTTTCTGCTCATATCAAAAAATAACTCTAACTTTCATTCGTAGAACAAAATCCATCCCTTTATGAACCTATATTCGTTCTTGCATTTCCTAAAAATCTAGTTTATGATAGATGTATTATAAACATATTATTTAAGAAGGGAACTTTATTTATGAAAGAAAATCGCAATCACGGATTTAAGCTGCGTCTTATTTTCGGAATCATTTTAATCGCCCTAGCTGGTGTTGTCTTATTCAGTTTAAATAAATCTACTCCAGAAGACTTAGAAAAAGCAGGGAAAGTGTTTGATGTCGCTCGAAGGGAAGACGGAGATACACAAGTAGTTAAGGTCACTCAAATTTCTAGTAATCCTGTGGCTACGGTCGATAGTGGAAAATCAAAACTGTATATTATTGAATATTTAAAAGAAGATAATACGCATGGAATTATCGGACTTGAAGTTCCTGCTGATTCAAAATTAGCTTCTGATTTAATTTCAAAAAATGATACTTTGCCAAACAATCCAGAATTAGTTAAAGTCACTGTCATCGATTCTTTCCGTAATAAAAAAGCCATTGTAGACTACGATTCTAAATTTACAGAAGTTTTGAATGATAATAATTTATTATCTGGTAATTCACAAACGGTTTACTATCTATCTACATCTGAATCATCTTCTTCAGCTCAAGGTGGCATGTATGTAGCAATTGGGCTTTCAGCAGCTGGACTTCTTTTCGTTGGATTAGCTTTCCTAAAACGTAAGAAAGTAAATGCAGCTTACGATGAATTGTATGCAGCTTACCCAGAACTAAATGGTAACTTAGACTTAATGTTACAAAACGCAACTTATGCTGATGACGAAACACGAGTTTATATTTATAAAAATCACTTCTTTACAACGCTTAGCGGGTTAGAAGTTTATGATTTAACTCAAGCAAATCGTATTTATCATTATCAAATCAACCATAAACGTTATGGAATCACAACAAACCGCGATTCATATATCGTATTCTTAACCGATAATACAAGTTATAGAAACAAAAAGACAAAAATTCAAATTGTAAATATCGGTGAAGAAACCGATAACTTCTTACAACCTTTCTTCTTTGCAGCTCACCAAGAGTTCCCTAACTTAGAAGTTGGTTACGAAAAAAATAGACCGTTTTAATAGGGACTAAAAAGTCTCGCAAAATTGATATGTCCCTCCTTTACTGGATATTCCAGTAAAGGGGGGATTTTTTATCCAATAATCTTTCATTCCAGTGAGTGAAACTTTAAACAAACCTTTGCACTTCAAACTATCTTATGATATATTATTTCTGTTATACATACCTATAAAAGGAGAATTATTATGACTGAAAAACGTAATACTCGTGGGATTATTTCACTAATCGTTTTGGGAGTTGTCTCATTTCTTATCGCTATTGGACTTGTGGGCTTCTTCTATTTCTTCCAAACTGCAGATAATTTGTATAAACAAGGAAATATCTTCGGTGTGAGTCCTATGAAAGACAATGCAACGACTTCTGTTAAAGTTACTGGATTTTTATCGGATCCAATTGCGAATGTAGATGGAGGAACTCAATTATATTTAATCGAGTTTACTCGTAAAGATAGCGAAGATTACGGTTATACAAGCCTTGAGATAAAAGAAGGCGATAAACTGATTGACGAACTTAAAGCTAAACAAGATGACTTAGTCGACAATCCAGTCTATGTTCTCGCTAAAGTCCGTAAATCGGATGGAGAAGGTGCCGTTAAGAACTACACGAGAGAGTTCAAAGAAACCATTAAAGAAAATAAAGCTATTTCTCAGTTAGCTGAGACTGAATACTATGTTTCAGCTGATGAAGCGAATACCGAACGTCTCTATGCTTCGGCTGGAGCAGGTATTGCTGTGTTATTCGGTCTTGTATTCTTCTACTCAGCTTACGCAACTCGTAGAGGAGAAGATAAAGCCTATGGTGAACTTTATGCAGCTTATCCAGAATTGAATTATTCAATGGATACGGTATTAGAAAATGCCACTTATGTAGATAACCAATTAGGCATCATATTATACAAAAATCACCTTATTTCTACATTCAAAAATTTCCAAGTATATGATTTAACAAAAGCTGAGCGCATTTACCATTATATCTACACACAAAAATCATACGGAATAACGGTAAGTCGTACTTCACAACTAATCATTTTAACCTCAGATAAATCTTATCGCAGAAAGAAAACTACTCTTCTCATTAAGAATGTGGGCGAAGACACCGATGACTTACTACAACCATTCTTCTATGCAGTAAGCCAAGAATTCCCAGAGGTTCTATTAGGATATGAAAATAAAAAGAGACCTTTCTAAATAAAAGGTCTACTGGTTCAACCCCCCCTTTACTGGACTACCCAGTAAAGGGGGTACATATCAATTTGGAGATTCTTTTCCTTTACAATTAATCTACATAAGGTGTTTTTGTACGGTTTAAGAATGCATAAGCTAAGCCAATTAAGATTCCTCCACCGATCCAGTTTCCAACAAATGATACTGCCCAATGACGGATAATATTGAGCCAATTTAAAGCATCAATTGAGTTTCCAACTGGTGAGAATTTCACGATAGAGAACGATGCAAAATTCGCTACTACGTGTTCATTTACTAAGTAAACAAACATGAAGATTGCTGAGATGACAATCCATAATTTAGCTTCTTCACTCTTGATTAAGATAAATGAAAGAATCGCTACGTTAACGAAGACATTTGCTAAAATACCTTCCAATAAAATCAGTTCGTTTGAACGAGACAATTTCAATTCAGCAACTTTTGCAATGAACTCATTTGCATTGATTCCGTTAAATGCTGAACTATTCGCGAATAACGCTCCTATAAACATGGCTCCAATTAAATTAAATAAAGTACAATAGAATAAAATAGCAATTGCTTTAGACCATTTAATATGTTTTTGGTACGCTCCAGCTGTTAAGAACATCATGTTCGAAGTCGCTAACTCTCCGTTTAAAAATACAACATACACTAATCCCCAAGTGAAGATAAATGCAAAAGTAAATCTACTTAACGCAGGATTTAATCCAGCTATAATTTGTGCCGCATGGGCTCCTGCGGCTGTACTCATTGTTAAAAATGCTCCTGCAAACATTGAACGCAGTGCATAGCGCATTTTGCTTTCATCAAAAAGCGCTTCTTTTTTTTGACATGCTTTATGCAGTTTTGTATTGAACTCACTCGTGTGTTCCATAACATTCCTCCTAAAAATTAATTACACTTCAGTATACCATTTTTTTCACAAATGCAAAGCCTTTTCTATTGTTTTTGGCAAAAAATCCTTTACAAGTTTTATGAAGATTGTTAGAATGAGGGCTGATTAAAATAGCATAAAGGAGATTCTTATGAAAAAGATTATTGGAATTTTAACAGCGGCTTTATTATTAACCGCATGTGGACAAGCCCCTGCAAATACGAACTCAACGACGACAAGTGTTGAAACGACTACAGCAGTCCAAACTACAAGTGTGACTCTCAACATTACAAAAGATGGACAAGCGATTGAAGGAAGCCCGTTTACGCTCACTTTTAAAGAGGGAGATAATCTCTTAGATGTCATGAAGGCACAACTAAAAATCGTTGAAAAAGACGGATTCATCTCTTCTATTAACGGAGTTGAACAAGTTCCATCTGAACAAAAATACTGGTTATTTGATGTAAATGGACAAATGAGTCCTGTTGGTGCAAAAGAAGTTCTCCTCAAAGCTGGAGATGTCATCGACTGGAAATTAAATAAACTTCAATAATCTATGAAAATCTCGACTCAAAAAATCGCATTTATTGCAATGATGTCGGCTTTTTGCGTGATTGGTAGACTCGGGATGCTTGCCTTCCCGAATGTTCAACCGATTACTGTAGTCGTCATTTGGATGACCTTAGAATTAGGATGGGGATACGGTGTTTCCATCAGTATCCTTTCCATTTTAATATCGAATCTGCTCATTTCAATGGGACCGTGGACTCTTTATCAGATGATCAGTTTTTCAATTGTTTGTCTATGTGCGACCCTACTCTCCCCTTTGTGGAAGAAAAGGGCTCGCTATCCGAAAGTAAGCTTCTTTATTTTCCCGATTTTTGCAGGTTTGATGGGATATTTATACGGATTTATCATCTCGGGGATTTGGGTACTTTCAATGCCTGGTCTGAATTTCTGGATTTATTATGCCAACGGAATTCTATTTGATACTTATCATGCCCTTGGAAACATTGCTTTTTGGATATTACTAATTCCTATCTTTGAACGATTAAATCCATTTGAAAAACTAAAAAAATAAAAGGAACAGAGTGCCCTCTGTTCCTTTTTTCTATCCTTTAAGTTGATAATTAACAATATCTTTTTTCAATTGACGGATTGGGTAAGGAGTATCTTTCATGATTTTCTTTGCCTGACACCCCGCATATCCTTGAAGAATATCCACTTTAGGAAGAACGACCCAATCAGACAGTTTTTCTTTGGCTTCTCTCTTAGTAGCCTCCTCTTCCTGGTTATCGAGAATAAATACAAATCGATACTCTCTCTCGTGACTCCATTCCTTGAATTTGGCGAAGGTTGCTTGGATGTAGAAATTCAAATTTGAAAAAGAAAATCGATTACTGTGACTTCTTGTTTTGGGCCTTTGATCGATATATTCGACTTCCCCATACACACATAACCCATCAAGAGTAACTCCTTGAATTTTATCGAGCAAGCTAGAGTAGGAATATTGTAAAGCATAGCCTTCATGACTATTAGCATAATAGGACCACATTAATATATTATCGTATGCATGCGTAAAGCAGAAAACTCTAAAAACATCCATCATCGTATTCCCATCTGCATAATAACAGTTACAATCAAAAGGATCATTAAACCACTTAGGATGACTAAAGGACACATTGCCTTCTGCCACCTGATAGGCATTTTTCTCCACCGTTTCTTTCCCGTAGTATTTTACAAAATAGGTTTTCTCTTCTAAAATCTTCTGTTCCGCTTTTTTGAAGTAGAACGTTACGTCCTCTTTAAACTCAACTCCACATTGTTTAATCAATTGCTCTGGAGCTAAAAATCCCAATCGAATATTGTTATTCAATGCGTCATTAAACACTTTATCCGCCTTTTCTACAGTAAATCCATTCGGAACTTTTGCGTTTGGATTTTGAATGAAGATTCTTTTTTGAGCCTCTAATGGAATAACGGGTGAATTCTTTTTAGAGAACTGTGGTTGTTTCAAAAGAGAGACCAGCTCCTGTTTATTAGTTAAGGTATTCAACAACAAAAAACAATTACTATCTGGATAGGACTCTTCCACCTTATAGTGAGTATGTGTCTGAAGAAAGGTTAATTTAGCAATTAAATAACGATACAATTCAATATCTTCTTTTAAGATAATTTTCAACCGAATCACCCCCGTATCAAAAGTATATCATTTATTCTCTCTTGTTTAAATATACCCACCAAGTCAGTTTGAAGCTTGGTAGGAATTGAGACGTAGGCTCAATCTGGTGCCCCGTTATCACTATTATGAAGACATCCGAGGAATCTGTAAGATAGACGCAAGTCTACTTTTATTATTTTTAGCACTTACAGCACAAAAAAGGAGGGGTTACCCCCTCCTTTTGTATTATTCATCATCTTCAACGCTGTCATCATTCTGGGCATCTTCCGCAAGAATCTGCTCGAGTTCTTCTTCAGAAAGCTTAGTAACATGGATTTTACGAATACGATCATTCTCGATTTCCGTCGGTTGTAACATGTACCCTTCGAATCTCACCTTCACTACCTCTTCATCATCTGGGAAGTAGCCAAGCTTCTCAATAATCGCACCCGCCATTGTGTCCACCTCATCAGACTCTAATGACGTTTGATAAATTTGATTGAAACGATCGAGGGACATTCCCGCATCAATTTCTGAGTTATTTTCATCGATTTCTACGACTTCTTTCTCCTCAATATCGTACTCGTCTTCAATGTCTCCGACGATTTCTTCAATCAAGTCTTCTAATGTAACAATCCCTTCAACACCGCCGTATTCATCTTTCAATACCGCCAAATGTTGACGTGTTTTTCTAAATTCTACTAATAAATCATCCACGAAAATCGTCGATGGAACAAACACTGGCTCATGCGCCAAGGCACGTAAGTCAATATTATCGAATCCTTGCTCTCTGGCTGCTCGGAAAACATCTTTAACGTGAATCACACCGATAACGGTATCTTTATCTTCTTCATATAATGGAAGACGCGAGTAAGAACAATTCAAGATTGTCTCTAAATTCTCCGCTAAGTCATCATCCACATCGAGCATTAATGTATCTGTACGAGGCACCATTACTTCACGCGCTAGTTTAGTATCTAACGAAAGTACCCCTTGCATCATCGCAAATTCGGAAATATCAATCGCTCCGTCGTTACGACTATTGGCCAGTAAAGACTTCATTTCGCTTCGAGTTAATTTTTCCTCCACCCTCGAAAATTCGATTGGTGTAATTCGTTTTAATAATCCTGTTGAGAACGTCAAAATCCATACGAATGGTTTTGAAATCTTTTTGACAAACAAAATAATCCCTGCAGTATGTAACGCAATGGGTTCAGCCACTTGTAACGCCACTTGTTTTGGATATAATTCCCCAAACACTAAAGTGAGGTAAGATAGAACAACCGTCACAATTACTAATGCTAACGCTTCTGCTCCAGGAATGTTTCCTAATAATGGTTGGATTCGTGAAGAGAAACTTGTTGCGGCAGACGCACTCGAGAAAAACCCAGCAAATGTAATCGCTACTTGAATCGTTGCGAGAAACTCATCTGAATTCTCTAATAAGCGCATTACTTTAATCGCTTTTTTGTCTCCTTCTTGCGCTCTTTGTGCCATTTTTCCTTGATTAATGGACACAAACGCAATCTCCGCTGCAGCAAAAAATGCATTTAATGCAGTTAATAATACAATGATTAAGATCTGGACTCCCAACGAACTCCCATCTGAATCAGCTGTCATAATTTTGTTAACCCCTTTTAACTATAGATTTTACCCATTATTGAAAATGGTATAGAGATATCATATCAGTTTTTGGTGAAAAATCAAGATTTAGTATTATTTTGTAATGGTTCTTTAATGTTAGAATCTTCATTTTATCGTTTTTCTTCTCTATCCATTCTCATTTTCTCATCATTTCTTCACTTTTCTAGTTACATTTCTCTCAAAAAATGGTACTATTATTAAGAAAGACATATATAGGAGGAATGAATATGTTATTAAAATCTCTTGTAGTTCCAAAAAAGAATCTAACGGTTGTGAAGGAATCTTGTACGTTAGAAGAAGCCATTACGATTTTAGAAGAATCAGGATATCGTTGTGTACCTGTATTAGATGAAACA
Source organism: Granulicatella adiacens ATCC 49175 (assembly GCF_025150565.1). Taxonomy (NCBI): domain Bacteria; kingdom Bacillati; phylum Bacillota; class Bacilli; order Lactobacillales; family Carnobacteriaceae; genus Granulicatella; species Granulicatella adiacens. The sequence continues at coordinate 1,901,750 of NZ_CP102283.1, forward strand.
GAAACTTTCTTTAGAGGAAACATTTATAAAATGCACATTTATCGCCACAAAGCAAACGGCGGTGATATGAGCCTTCCTGTTACACATCTCATTAAGAATTCTACGAAATTTATTAGTGTAGATAGTTCTTTCTTCAAAGTATTCTTTACCATCAAAGAATTACCTTATATTGCTGTTTTAGATAAACAACAACGCTTCTATGGAATCTTGACACACAGCAGTCTCCTTGGCATGCTTCAAGAATCTTGGAACGTGAAAAATGGTTCTTATGTATTAACGATCATCTCTGGCGGTGAAAAAGGGGCTCTTGCAAATATCTCAAAAGTGATTAACAAATACGCTTCCATCGCAAATGTAATGACTATCGATACTGAAAAAGATAAAAGCTTACGTCGTTTGTTGATTACATTACCAGCAGGTGTTTCAAAAGACACCCTTCAACAAATCGTCGATGGCCTCGAGAAAAAAGACTACTCAGTCGCTGAGGTGGAGGATTTGCAAAACAACTAGGATACGAGACATCGCGCTCAGAAATGGAACGTTGGACCGGAACGCCGGAAGGGACTCGGAATGAGTAGTGCGGACGTTTCGGGAAACGCACGCCATTTCTGCGATGGCAAGTTCAACTACAGGATGTGAGCAAAAGCGTTCAGAGACGATGACGGTTCTCGCTTTGCCGTAAGCGACTTGTAAAGTCGTGCGGACAAAGCGAGAAAGGCTTGAGTCTCTGCTTTTGCGAACTCAACTTCACTAATTACATCTACAAAAAACCAGCACACCAGCTCTCAAAGCTAGTGTGCTCTTCTTTTTTATTATCGAATTACTGAGCGTGCCATACGAGCTACCGTATGACGAACCCCTCGAATTGCAACCGACATTGCGTAAATATTTTCTACAGTTGCTAAACCACCGTATCCGGCATCGCCAATATGTTGAATATCCACGCCAGCTACCTTATTACGGATAGCGATTTGTTCGATTACTTCCTTACTAGACCCTTCTTGGCTTGTTCCAATCGCAGATAATACAAGTGCATCATTCGCATGAGCCACTTTAACGATAGCCACTAGTTCTTCATCCGTGAATCCGGGTACAGTACCGACCGCTGGCACTAATAGAATATCCGCTCCTGCTTGAATAAATCTCTTCGCAATCTCTTCATTCATAACGGGTTCCTTTGAGCCAGCTCCATGCATCTTTCCAGCAATCACCATTCCTGTAAAATGGGATTTTGCCATCGAAATACATTTTTCGATAGCTTCATTCGTCACCCCTGTACCAGGATTTCCAGTTAAACAAATAAAATCTAAACCGAGTTTTTCAGCTCTAGATACTGTTTCAGCTGTACATTTTCTTCCGGGGGCAATTTCAATTCTGGACTCTAACATTTCGGCATGCTCGTCCACTGGTTCCAAATTAGCACCAATCGGCAAGCCACTGAGCTCTTTAACCCGTTGCACTGGATTTTCACTTTCTTCTGCTCCGAAAATCAGTGGATCGAAACAATCAAATCCATTTAATAAGACCATATCCGCTCCAAATGCTTTTGCAATTTCTGCGTTGGATAATTCATTCAAAAACGTCGGTCTCACACAAACCGTTTCACAGCAGACCGTTCTACCTTCTGCTGCTTCAATCGCTTTTTTCAGTGCGTTTCCTCTCATTTTTTTAAAGTCACTCGCAACACAATTCAGCATTCTTTTACCCATTTTAACTCCTCCTAACGATTAATAAGTGCCATTACTGTTTTTAATAAAAGTTCATTCGTTTGTTCGTAGTCTCCACCTTCGTGATAGGCATAACTCATTCCATGATTTTTTGTCGTTGGATCAATCTTCCACATTTTAAAACTACCGTGTATTTGATGAATTCCTGTTTCTTGGATTAAATATTGAATATTCTCTTTAGTCACACCACCCCCACAAAGGAGCTGTATTTTTTCACCATATTTTTCTTGCAATTTCTTTAGTAAAGGGATGCCTTCTTCAATTTTAGCTTGTTGTCCTCCTGTTAAAATTCGGGTACAGCCTAATTGAATTAATCCCTCAATGGCTTCATATACATCAGGAACAATATCAAAAGCTTTATGAAATACACTTTCTGCATGAAATTGCTGACATAGAGCAATCATTTGTTTTGTACGATTCCAGTCGATCGTTTTATCTTCTTTCAAAAATCCAAAAGCAAGTCCGCTAGCACCGGCTTCTAATAATAACTTTGCATCCAACATCATACTTTCAAATTCTCCCTGAGAGTAACAAAAACCTGCTCCGCGCGGGCGAATCATACAGATGATAGGGAGTGTCACTCCATTTTCAATGGCTGTTTTCAATGTTCCTAAACTTGGAGTTAATCCTCCTAGAAACAACGCACTATTTAATTCAATGCGGTGAGCTCCTTCTTTTTGGGCAATGAGGCAGTCTTCAATACTTCCCGCACATACTTCTACAATGGTCATTTCATACCTTCTTTCATATTCGATAACGCTAAGAGTGCCAGTCCGTAAATAATCGTATCTGTTTCTAAGTCTTTGACCCCTATCCATTCATTTGGAAGATGCGCGATATCTCTTTGACCTGGGAAGCTTGGCCCATACGCAATAATATTTGGAATTATTTTTGCATACGTACCCCCTGTGGTCGTGACAGGAATGCTATCGCTTTTAGTAACGTCAGTATATACCTGCTGAAGCGCTTGGACATACTTAGAACTTTTATCATATAGCACTGGAGCCCAATGGGAAATGACCTCTAATGTCGCCTTTTCTGGCAGTTGTGCAGTGATTTGGTTTAATAAATCCGATTTTGTACAACTGGCAGGATAACACATCGTCCATTCAACATAATGCTGATTTTCTTCTATCCCAAAGGTTTCTCCCCTTAGTTGCATCATCCCAAAGTCTTCATCATGATAGGCAATTCCAAGCTCTTCGCCACGGTGATTTGTATGCAATAATTTACAATTTGCAAAATCATACAAATCTGCCACCATTGATTCTGGCACAGATACTCTTACTTTTAATCTTCCACGTTCCCCGTATACAACGGGCCATTTACAATCTGGCGTCCACCCAAACGTCGGCGGAATTTCTTTAGTGAGATAGTGCTTCACACATCCAAATCCGGTCTCTTCGTTCGTCCCAAACACGATTCGCACGGGACGGTCAAAGGTCACTCCATTTTCCTTCAACACATATAGAGCATATAAATTCGATAAAATGGGCCCTTTGTTATCTAAAGTTCCTCTTCCAAATAATTTCCCCTCTCGAAGAGTTAAACTAAGTGGCGGAGAATTCCATCCTTCCCCAAGAGGCATGACATCCACATGACCAAAAACCCCATAATAAGCACCATCTGCACGATTTTCTCCATATTCGGCATACCCAATTTTATCATCGATATTTTTAGTGTGAAACCCTAATTCTGTTGCAATTTTTAAAACTTCTTCTAGCGCTTGTTTAGGTCCTCTTCCAAATGGGGCATCGGGTTCCTCTTTTCCTCGAATACTAGGAATCGCCACCATTCGTCTTAAGCCATCAAAAAGCATTGGTTGTACTTCTTTTAGTCGATTAATCCACTCTTCTCGATTCATTCTTTAACCTCCAAAGGCTTCATTCTTTCTTCTAAATACGATTCCAACCATTCTTTAGACGCTAACTCATGAGACATTGTGCCGTCTGGTTGTGGATGTACTCGGAATACCGTTGGTGCTAATGATTTGGTAGCTACAACGAATGAAAAATTATCTATATTCGTCGCTGCACCAAAATCTCCATTTCGATTCATCGCAACCACTGAAATATCCCCTGCTTCTCCTCTCGTTCTCTTTAGCCGATCATCCAACTCTTTCACCGCTTTTTCACACGCTTTTTGAGGAGAGAGTCCTTCTTTCATTAATCGGACGATTTCGTAAGAAATAACTCCCTTCATCAAATCCTCCCCTAGTCCAGTCGCCGTTGCACCGCCGATGGTACTATCGACATAAAGTCCTGAGCCAATGAACGCAGAATCGCCCACTCGACCAGGTTTCTTCATAAAAAGTCCGCTAGTGGACGTTCCAGCAACCATATCTCCATGCGTATCTAACGCTACCATCCCTACAGTATCATGGCCTGCATATGGAGAAAGTTGCTCTTGCTCTAGATCCTTTAAGCGATTATGATAATGAATTTTGGCCCGGTCCGTCAACATCTCTTTTTCTTCAAAATGACGGCTTCTAGCAAATTCTTGTGCTCCCTGTCCTACGAGTACATTATTCACTTTATAATGGCTGAGTTCTCTTGCAATCGAAATTGGATTGGCAAAGTTTTTAATCGCACATACTGCTCCAAAATCAAAACGACTTCCATCTAAATAAGCGGCATCCAGTTCCACTTCCATTTTTTCGTTTGGAAGACCACCATATCCTACAGATTTAAAATAAGGAAAATCTTCTACTTCTTTAATCGCTCCTTCAATGGCGTCCCCGGCAATTCCTTCCTGAGATAGAATAGGGGTTACTTTTTGAATTCCTTCTAGTGCCATTCTCCATGTTGCAATCATTCCCCACATGACTCTTCACCTCTTTTATTGAAATTGTTGCATCCGCGCTTCTTTTTCGCCGCTAATAATCGCAATGGCCCCACTTAAAGCTTCGCGCAACCCTACTGCTCCTTTTTTAGGCATTTCTAACATAATGATTTTATCTTTAAAATTCGCAATCGTTTCTTCATTTTCTTTTGAACAAATCACATAGGGTTTACAATCCGTTTGTTCTTGTACGGCTAATGCAATTTCCGCAGCCATTTGAGCATACGTATCATAATTAAAGCACGGGCCTGCAAATAGTACCTCTGCTTTCGTTTTCAAAATAAGATTATGAATCTTATGGATGACCTCTTCTTTATGCGCTTGAAAATAGTCAGGCCCACAATAAATCGTCGCTAGCGCACTTAATCCTGCTTTTGTAAATTCATCCTTGAACATTAAAAAGGAGCCGATTCCTCCCTTTTCTAATCCTAGTTCCGTATCTGCGCGTTCCTTTCCACCATATCCTGCTTGAATTTGATCAAAAAGTAATAACACTCGCATACTCTCACCCTCTCTATGAAAAAGAGTGGCCATGCCGTTCCCCGCATACCACCCTCTTCATTATGAAATTAATGACTTTTCTTCTTAAAGATTACAAATCATCAAAAGATAAGTCGTTTAAGTCAACATCATCTAGCTCATCGCCTTTTAACATACCTGCATTTTCTTCTTCGTGTAAGTATTGTTTATCTAATGCTTTAAAGAATGGATAGTAGATTAAGCATCCGATAATAATTAATCCAATTTGGAAGAATCCCGCTACAATGCTACCGGTTGATAACCAACCTGAGAAGAAGAATGGAGTTGTCCAAGGAAGAGATGCCCCCGTCGTATAAGGAATGATTCCCCATAAGGTCGCAAGTGTTGATAATCCAATATTTACTAAAGGTGTTAATATGAATGGAATTGCAATAATTGGGTTTAATACAACAGGCAAACCAAATGTAACCATTTCATTAATTCCAAAGATACCAGGAATGATGGCTAATCGACCTAGTTTCTTCATTCGTTCTGATTTAGCAAGGAAGACCATAAGGAATACTAGTGATAAAGTACTACCTCCACCACCAAAGTTTCCAAAGAAGTCCCCAAATGGACCTGTAAAGATATTTGGTAATGGAAGTCCTGCTTTGAACGCTTCTAAGTTTTCTGTTGTTAAAGCTAAGTGAATTGGATTAAATACCGTATTCGTTACGGCAGGTCCATTAATACCAAAGAACCAGAACAATGTAGATAGGAACTGATAGATTGGTTCAAAGAAGATATTTCTACCAAACCCTAATAATGGTGCTTGTAAAATCTTGTAAATGAATGTATGTGCATATTGATACTCTGTTAATGAGAATAATAAGTACACTGCAAAGAAGAAGAACATTGCAAACATACTTGGGATCAATGCTGCAAATGATTGATAAACTGCTGGTGGTACCCCATCTGGTAATTTAATGACCCAACCGCGTTTTTGAACAAAGACGAAAATGCGAACTGAAACAATCGCTGTAATCATTGCTAAGAACATCCCTGCAGATCCTAAATGTCCTAGAGAGAATCCATTAAACACTTTGTTGGTAGTTGCATTCACAAAATCGGGATGAACTTTAGGTGTCATAATTAAGAAGCAGACTAGGGATAATGCTCCCCCTGCAATCGGATCACTTTCTAATTGCTTCGCATAAGCATACCCAATACCAACAGCACCTAGTACAGCAAGAATACTAAATGTTGAATCAATCACCGCATCCATTGATTTTTCCCAGCCTTGTCCAAAGAATTGGGCTATAAATTCGCTGTATCCAGGAACAGGGAAATTTGCAATCACTAAGAAAATAGATGCCACAATAATTAATGGTGTTGCTACTAAGAAACCGTCACGAATAGCTACGAGCACTTTGTTCGTACTAAGTTTTTCAGCAACTCTACCCATTACTTTTTCTAACTTAGAAAACATGTCACTGACCTCCTATTTTTTTGATTTCAATAATTGTATAGCTCTTTTTAAAATACGTTCTCCATCGACATTCCCGTAATCTTCCAAATTGATAACATCTACTGGAACGCCTTTTGGTTCATATTTATCCCGTACCACATTAAATTTAAATTTCACTTGCGGCCCTAATAAAATAACATCTGGATGATATTGTTCATAAATAGCATCTAGTTTTGGATCTGGAAACGCTTTTATTTCTAACGGCAAATTATGCTTATCTGCAACTTCTTGCATTTTACTTGCCACTAAACTTGTGGACATTCCCGCATTACAAAATAAATAAATCCTTTTCATCTCTATTTCCTCCTTTCTTTTCTATTATTTGATAGCTTCTAAACGTTCATATAGCGCAATAATTTCTTCTGCGGTAATCTTTAGAAATTCTGCACTCATTAATTGATCCTCTGCATGGACCAATAGCAATGATAATGTCACTGGATCTCCAGAAGTTTCCTGTTGTAAAAGACCAAAATGCGCTTCATGGCCTTCCACTTGAAAATTGGAACCTTCTTCAATACAATTTCTAGCTTTATCAAAGTTTCCTAATTTAGCCTCTTGGATAGCTTCCATAAAACTGGATTTTGCAGCCCCCAAGGCACTAATCATCTTGAAACAGACTAATTCGATACCTTCCATGCTTATTCCTCCTTCTTTCTATCGAATCGCTTCTATAAATGATTCCACATTTTTTGCTTCTAATAATGACATCATCTTTTCTGGAGAATCTAACTGCTTTCCTAACCATCCTAGAAACAGCTGCATAAACTCCATATCCTCTTCTTTGAGTGCCAGTAAAATAACCAATTTAACAGGGAAATGATTCCACTGAATGGGTTCTTTTAAAACGGCTATCGAAATCATTGATCGTTTACTTTCTGGACGTAATGGATGAGGAATCGCTAATGCATAATCAAAATCCGTCGAAGATAAATTTTCTCTTTCTAGAACTGAGTTTAGAAACTCCTTCGTAACGATATTCTCTTGAATTAAATGGTGTCCCATCTCATGGAGTAATTCATCTCGATTATTGGGCTGGATGTTCGCATAAAAGAACTTTTCACTCATGAAATCCGGGATTTGCGAGCGAATCTTATGACTCATTTGTTCTGTCTCTAAGGTATTCATCACCTTTATCAACTGAATTTCATCTTGAGTATTAAAGAAAAGTCCTAAACGAACAGTTGGAATTTCAAGGGGATGCTCTATTTGGTCAAATGTAATGAGCAAGTCTGCATCGTAGAATTCCGATAAATCAGTCGTAAATGTACTCTGCTCCACGACAAAATCTAAACGATGAGAAAACTGATCTTTCAGGCGACTAACACTTCCTGCAATGAGTGGATACTGTGTATTCGCAATGAGAATCGCACGTAATTTTTGCGGTTTAACTCGCTGCATATATGCTGCTCCAATATGTAGAGCGATAAATCCTATTTCCTCCTCTGTCATCTCACATTGAAAGACTGACATCAAATATTGACTAATCGATACGGCCGTATCAAATACTAGAGGGTATTGTCGTTTAAAGGTTTGAACATAGACATTAGGTAAGCTCAAATTCAGCTGTACTCGTTCCAAAAATCCTTGCAAATGCAATTGGAAACGCATGGTAAAATCTTCTTGTTCTATAAAAGAAACCCCCATGATACTGTAAAGCTGTTCTCCGATTTGTCTAACTACTTCTTCTAAATCGACTATTTCTCCACGAAAAGAAATTTTTGATTCAACGGCATCAGAGTTATGATAGGCTTTTAAAAGTTTGGCAAAAGATACCACCTCAGCTTCTGGAATGATTGTTTCTTCTAGAATTTTGGAGAAAATAGAGCGCACAATCTGATACTCTACTTCCAAATCCAATTCATCCTGCGAGAATTCTTGAACGGTATGTCCCACTTTAATCCGTTGTAATACAATCCCCATATGAAGCAGTAAAAATGGCATCAGTGACTTACGAATAGAATAGCGATTATGCTTTAGTTTATCCCAAATGATTGACTGAATATGTTCCATATCCAATTCTGGATACACTTGCATTAACTCGCTACTATTTAAAAAGTCCTCTCCCACTTCTTTTTTTAATAGATTTCTATACAGTTTTCTTTTGCTCGTTTCAGATCCTTCTAATTGTAAAAATCCATTGTTCAACTGTAATGACAGACCTTCATATTCTTGCAATTTCTGTTGAACACGAATTCGAACTAATTCAAAAGTTTTAGCGCTTACAAAACACTGTTCACAAAAATGATCAATAAACACTCCATCCTCTTTAAACAATAGTTGTTTTAACAAATGAACACTGCGTTCTTCATTGTCCTGAGGAGTCTTTGTCGGATTCAATGCTGTAATATATCTGTTTTGTTGAAAGGCTACAAGATGATACCCTTTTTGACGATTTGCTTGGATGATATGAGGAGCTTCTTGATTAATATGTTCAATATCTAGTCGAACCGTTCGAGTACTCACACCCAAACAGGTCGCAAGCTCTCTCCCTTTCATCCATTCTTGACGAGATAGTAGTTGCAATAACTGTTGGTGACGCTGTTTCATAAAAATCCCCTCCATCTCAACTTGACTATACCAAATTCTTCACATCTATTATACCTAAAATCTTTTCCTATTGTTAGGAAATTTTAGCCCATTCGTGAAATTATTCGTAAATTTTCTTACTTTTTGACAGGTTTTGGATGATTGGTGTGCTAAAAAGAAAAAGATGTCTCTTCGATTGAAAAGTTTCTAATAGTAGCTGTAATAGGGCACCGGCTTGAGCCGAAGTCTCAAGCTCTTTCAAGATTCAAACGACCTCTAGAAAATCAATTTCAAGAGGTCGTAATTCACTTTGAACGCTATCCCCTATTACTGCTACTATGGAACTTTTCAACTCTTTCGAGACATCTTTTTCAACTACTCAATCAAAATCCAGTCAACAAGAGAATTACAAATGGTTTCAGGTGGGGAAACCAAAACAACAAGGTGCGCTGCAGCAATAACGGCACCCCCTCGAGCCTTCATCTCAAGGGTAGCAAGCCTTAAACTGAGGGTAAGTGATCAATCGCTAACCCTCAGTAATTCGCATTGCTTGCGATTACCTTATTGTTATTATGATGAAATCCATTAGGAGTTCTTTTGAGACTCCATTTAATTACTGCTTTCTATAGATTTTCCTTTAGCACATATCACATATTGAGTGAATAAGTAAATTACAAATTGTTTCAGGCGGAGGGACGGGAAGGACAAGGTGGGTGCTTTTGAGAGGCGGTTTTTGGGCAACAAAAAAGGCACCAGAATCGGTGCCTGCAGGACTGGGGTAGCTGGATTCGAACCAACGAATGACGGAGTCAAAGTCCGTTGCCTTACCGCTTGGCTATACCCCAATGGTGGAGGGGGGCAGATTCGAACTGCCGAACCCGAAGGAGCGGATTTACAGTCCGCCGCGTTTAGCCACTTCGCTACCCCTCCAGCAAATATTAAAATTTCGTACTCAGATATCTTACAACAGTTTGAAGGAGAATGCAAGGATTTTACCGCAAAAACATAAAGAATCTAGTCGATTTCCTGGCTAGATTCTTTATAAGTTTATTTTAATTTAGACGTGACTTTCTTCTTAGAGAAAGTTCGCTCTTGTTTATTTCCTAATGCGTTCAGACGTGCATCCAAGAGAATATGACGGCCTTCTACATTACGAGTGTATATGATTTCGTACTTGCCAATGTATTTTTCAATGTTGGCTACAAAAGCGACGACGTCTTCTTTACGTTTATCAAACATACTTGGAACGGCAAAATATTTTGTTTGATCATTGACCCTAGTCGTAGCTCTTAGAATATAGCGCTGGTTCTCAATTGGAGCAAAGAATTCCGATAACGCCTGTGCGAAGAGTTCCTTCTCACGCAAGGTTCCCCCTTTTAGATAAGTGGCTGTTTGAAAAGAATCTTTATCCTCACGAACGACTCTAGCCTTGCAGTTTTGTGTCTGCAAGTGTCCTGATGCTAGCAAGGCTTTTCGGATGGATTCCGCAAAGAGTTCGAGGCGTTTATACGGACTCTTGTAAAGGAAATATCTCAACCAGACGATATTTAACACGATGAGCGATAAAATCCCCACTGGATAAAAGAGTTGGGACGGTCCTTTTACAAAATCGAGAAATAAATAGACAATCAATTCCGTCAGTACAATTGCTTGCGCGTAGGTGAGAATTTTTCGTGCATCTGTTAGAAGAACGGTCGGCAAGAACGCCTTGTCCACTTGCACTTCACTAGCGACTTCCATATCTTCTAGAAGCGGAAGAGATTCATTCCAGCGCTCTCTCAACTCTTCGCGGTTACGCGAGCGGCTGATGGTTTCTTGGTTGAGTTTTGTTAAATTCTTCTTCGTAAACTCGATATTTCCAAGGTCTAATCGATCCACGCCCGATTCAATCGTGTTCTCATTATAGTGTAGTCCTAAAAATTGCTTCATGCGGCGCTGCAACAATTCCATATCCGGACTATCGATTCCGACAGCAACCTCTTCGTCTTCTTCCTTCTTGAAGAGTTTTTTCTCCGCCAGATTAATGGACACAAGATGCCAAACGCTGCTTGTTTTATCCGGATTTTCCGGCCAAATACGAATCGCACGCCCTCGCATCTGATTGCTGAGCATGAAACTTCCGACAAAGCTAGCGAGAATCAATGAGTTCACGCACGGCGCATCCCATCCTTCCCCTAGGAGCGATTTTGTCCCAATTACGACATGAATATGCCCTTCTTGGAAGAGCTGCGTCACGGCGCTGACTAAATCATGTTGCGAACCTACTAAACGGACCTTCACATAGTCCTTCTCGTCTAGTTGTCCTACTGATTGGAAGGTAATTTTATCGGCTCCAAAAACAGCCTCTAGACGCGATTTTACACCTGACGGGATAATAACGAGACTTCCTGTTAAAACGGCCATAGGAACGTCTAATTGTTGTTCCTCAAACTCTCTACGAAGGACTTCGAAGTAGGGCAATACGCCCAGTTGGCTATATTGAACTTCTGGGTTTCCTAAGTGCGCCTCAAAGTCCTTTCGAATGAAGTCGGTTAGAATCAATTGTCTCAAGTCGCTGCCTAATGTTTCGTATTCTGCCTTAAAAATATCTCTGACGGCATTCAATTTTCCAAGAGATTGGTTCAATAGCTGGTCTATTTTTTTATTGCGACATAACTGTACTTGTTTGCGGTCGATTAACCCCAGAGATTTCAATTCACTCTTTAACTCTTTCAGGTCTTCTTCGGATAAATCATACCAATGTGGTACATCAAACAACATTCCTTGTAAGAGGATTTCAAACCACGCCAAGTCAAACATCGGAAGGCGGCTTGCCCCTAGTAATTGTTGAAACTGTTTCGGGAACTCGATTCCTTTATGACGTAGAAAAATCAGTGTAGCCGAGAGATACTTCGGTTCGTTTAAGAGTTCATCTTCCGAAATGGTTCCATCGAGCGCACGGCTAGTTCTCACCGCCTCGCAAAACATCGAATCAGAGGATAGATTTTTCAAAAAGGCTCTCTTCTGCGTAGAAAACTGATCGAGTTGATTCTCTTCTTCCTTCGTTGGGAAAGAGAAATACACATAGTCCTGGTGCGGACACAAACTGCCCTCTTTGACGAGTTCTGGGACGGTAATTTCTTCATCGATTTCTCCACACATGGCCACATAACGCTCCCACAGTGCAGGCTCTCCTTCATATGGAGGTGTTGCCGTTAGCGAAATCACCTTCATATCCGCAAAGGATTTACGGAAGGTTTCTAGACTCTTCCACCATTCATTTCGCAAATGATGACACTCATCGAGGCACAATGTTCCAAGATTTTCTTCCTTAAAGAGCTTAATAATATCCACGTCTTTAAAATCAAAATGCTCGTTTTCGACGACATCATCCGTATCCTCAACTTCCGTGTCGCCTTCCAAACGGTTGATGGCACTGTGCAACGCTTGATACGTCGCAACGGTGATCATCTTTGGCTGTTTGAGATTTTGCGAAATCATTTCATCGGCTAGAAGCTCATCATCCAGAAATGCCTCACGAATACGGTCAACCCATTGCTGACGAATCGTCACGGTCGGCACTAAAATGAGCGCAGGATTACTGTTTCGACGGATAAATTCAATTCCTAGCGTCGTTTTCCCAGAACCTGGGGCCGCCACTAAGTGAATATGACCATCCGCCATAATCGTCTCACTTTTTTCTAAAATGCGCTTTTGATACTCTCTCCACTCGCCTTTAAAAGATAAGTGTTCTAACACCTAACCCCTCCTTTACTCATTCATTATACCATCAGATTTCTTCTTTTAATTCGATTTTGATGACACTGTCCACTTCATCAGGTAACGGATAGGTGTAAGCCCCAATTTCTCCATATTGTGCAAAGCAAATGTCTTGAAAAGCTAAAGTAGTCCAACTGTTAGAAATCCTTACTTCGCTACCATCATGGACAAAACTCAACCGTTCAATCTGCTCTTTATCGATTCCTGTTAACGCAATCGGACCAATAGGTTGTTCAAACACATGGGCATACAACATTTTCCCTTTCTTTGTATAATAACCCCATTCCGGTTTTGGCAGATTCACTAATTCTCCTTCGTAGATAGATTCTCCATTACTCTTCATCCACTGTCCAATTTCCTGCAAAATTTCTATGCTTTCTCTTGGGAATTTCCCTTTAGCGTCTGGTCCTACATTTAAAATCATATTTCCGCCCTTGCTGACACATTCCACCAATTTACGAATAAGAACTTTAGAGCTTTTAAAGAGTTTGTCAGACGGATTATACGCCCAGTGATTATTCATCGTAAGACACAATTCCCAAGGTAACAACTCTCCCTTATCATTCCGAATCCCTTCATGAGGTACAATTTGTTCAGGACTAACAAAATCTCCAGAATAAGAATGAATCTCCTCTGTAGCAATGCTTCCAAATCCTTCCCCGGAAGTCTCTAATCGATTATCTATCACTACATCCGGTTGATGTTTGCGAACCAGTTCTATTAATTCACTTGCCTTCCATTTTTCTCCAAACATTTCCCCATACGAAAAATCAAACCAAAGAATATCAAGTTTCCCATATTTGGTAACTAGTTCCTCGACTTGGTGATGCATCAATTCTAAATACCGATCAAAATTGATTTGCTCATTCTGATACTGCTTATTTCCTCTCATGGGATGGTGGCGATCTTCATATTTAGGATAATCTGAATGATACCAGTCTAAGAGGCTGAAATAGAGTCCCACTCGCAGTCCTTCTGCACGAACAGCCTCTACAAATTCCTTTACCAAATCTCGTCCAAAAGCGGTATTGGTAATCTTATAATCCGTGTACGCTGAATCGAATAAGCAAAAACCGTCATGATGTTTCGCAGTTAACACAACATATTTCATCCCTGCCTCTTTTGCAGCTTTTGCCCACTTCCTTGCATTGAATTCAGTAGGATTAAAGGCTTCAAAATAGGGTTGATAGTCCTCAATCGTCATTTTTTCATTATTACGGATCCATTCTCCTCTTCCAGGAATGGCATACAGTCCAAAATGAATAAACATTCCAAATCGAGCCTGTCTAAACCACTTTGTTCTCTCTAAAATAACCTCTAGTGAATTTTCCATCTTCATCCGCTCCTTTATTCTATTGCCCCAATACTATGCCTTCATTCTAGCACTCTTCCTCTTTTAAAAACATCCCTAATTTTGGTGAACACATCAAATTTCTTCTCGTTATTTGAAAATAAAAAAGGACTCATTCTATGAGCCCTTCTCTACAATCTAAAAAAATGAATTTTATTCATCCATTTGTATTTTTTGATAGTCTTTGGAGACTTTCATTAAAGTCTCATATACTTCACGAAGTTCTTCCTTTAATCCTTCGTCCGTCAAATACGATTGCACTTTTGCAATCACTTCTTTTTCACGACTGGCATCGAAAATGGCCATCCCATTTTCCTTTTTAATTCGAGCAACATCCATAACGACTTGCATTCGTCTTTCAAAAAGAGAGACGATTTCGCGGTCGATGGTATCAATTTCTGCACGTTGATTGTCTAACATCTAAAACCTCCTAAATTCCAAAAAAGACTCCTAATGGATAGCCGATAACAACGGCACTAATCGCACTAAGCAAGAATAAAACTCCCCCATAAAGAAATGTATCTTTTGCGTTCGTCCATCCAGAACCTACCGAAATGGCCACATAAGGCATTGATGGTGGTGTCATAAACGCTAGGCTCGCCATGAATCCAATCAGACAGGCAATCGTTCCAGCTTGAACTTCAATAGATCCTGTAGCGTAAACAGTCGTTAACACGGTTGTTACAACCGAAACGGTGACTAAATTAGAAGAGACATTTGTTTGAAAACCTGCCCACAATACAAAGATAATCACAACCAATAATGGCGAAAGGGTCGCAAATAGAGGTACTAATGAGCTTTCGAGTAAGCTAATCACCCCAAATTCAGGTTTCGTAATTAAGGTTCCCATACTCAATGTTGCCCCTACTAAGAACATGCTTGGCCAATAGACCCCCTTTTGTAGGCCTTCTTGAATGGAGAGGAGTGGTTTCCCTTCAAATGATAGAATCGCTAAAAGAATTACTCCAACCATCGGAGGAAATGCCATTCCAGCGCCTTTTAAGAAAGTAGCCACGTCAGGTAGTAGTCCTCCGATTAGTTCTGGAAGAACCCATAGAAGAACAACACTCATAAAAATAAGGACCGTTGCTTTCTCACGTCTATTTTTCGGTGGTAAATTTTCTAGCGAGGTCATTTGTTTCATTTCTACTTGGGACAAATCCACTCGCCAAATAGTTCTAAGAACAACTCCCATCGCGATAAAGAGCACGAGTCCGGCTGGAATTCCAATCATCATATATTGCGCGTTGGAAATCGCAATTCCCGTTGCCGTCTTATAGAGTGCCATCGCCGTTACTGAAAAGACGTGATTGATTGGTGTCATCGCAGTTCCGATGGCAATTGTCGAAAATAGAACAATTAATAAAATGGAAGCTTTTCTATCTCCTTTTTTAAATCCTAACAGAGCCATCATCTCTTCATAAATTGGAAAAACAATCATAAAGAGAATCGTCGGGGAAATAAAGAGACTAATAAATAAGACACTTGTATAGAATGCTCCGATAAAATGCCAAGGTGTTTTTCCTGCAAATGAACTTCCCAAGGCCTTTGCGACAAATCTTCGAAGAGCTGGAGTTTGCTCCAAAGCATAGGTCATTAAAAATGTAAATAATAGAAAGACAAAAGTCGTATTTCCAAACGACAGATTAAAAATCTGTCCATAATTTACTCCTGGAAGCATCCCGATTCCTAATAGTACATAGCAGAGAACGCTTGGCCAATCCGTTGCGACAAAGAGCCAAAGCAGAAGACTGCTAAAGAAGATGGACAGAACGGAAACGGTCGGTGCTGCTAGTCCAAATAATGTTCCTTGTGTAATGGTTAAATAACCGCTAATGGCTATTAAAAGACTACTAATTGCAATAATGAATTGCTGCGGTTTCGTCCATTTTTTTCCTTTCATTGTTTCACCTCATTCTTATCTATCCTACCTCATTTTAAATCAGATTGCTATTGAAACTAGGAATAAACTTTGGAATCCGATATCACTTTTCTTCTATATTATATAGGAAAATTATTCCCAAAATAAAAAAGCCAGGGCAGTCCCTGGCTCTTGTTTAATGTTCAAATTTTAATGCTTTTGCAAGACGTTTATATAGGAATAATGCAAGAATACTATTGAGCCCAAATTTAATGATATTAAATGGCAATAATGCAAACGTCATTAATGAAGCTAAGTCTGTTACATAAGGGTTTAGTGCATGAGCTGCAGCGACAATTTTTTCCATTGGAAAATTCATAGCAGTCGCATATAAAGGAAACATCACAAAATAATTTGCTGTTAATAAGACAACTGTAGCGGCAATCGTCCCAACGATTAAACTCATAATCGCCGTTTTAAAATTGCGATTTCGTTGATACAAAATGACTGCTGGTAACATAAAACTTAAACTTCCTATTAAGTTCACCGTTTCCCCAATTCCATATGTCATCGACCCATTATAGACAAAATTCAATAAGATCTTGATAATGGCGATAAAACTTCCATA
This sequence comes from Granulicatella adiacens ATCC 49175, assembly GCF_025150565.1. Classification (NCBI taxonomy): domain Bacteria; kingdom Bacillati; phylum Bacillota; class Bacilli; order Lactobacillales; family Carnobacteriaceae; genus Granulicatella; species Granulicatella adiacens. The sequence continues at coordinate 1,918,430 of NZ_CP102283.1, forward strand.
AACTGGACCTAAAATATAGCCTCCCAACAATACCGGTAAGTCTGAAAAATCCAACTTCACAAACGTTGGAATAAACGGTACGTTAAAAGATAGAAACATTAAAACGGTACTGATGGCACCAAAAACACCTACTAGAACAATTTTTTTAGTCGCTGCTCCTGTCGACTTTTTTACATCTGTACTCATCGTACATCCTCCTTCTTAGGGCGAAGGAAATTGCACTTTTCACCCAATCCCAATAAAAAAAGCAGTATTGAAATGGACCTTTCAATACTGCTCGTCAAATAGACTCGTTGAAATAGTGCCATTTTCTCACATCTAGACTATACTATCGGTTCTGGAATCACACCAGATCATGCCAAGCGGCTCGTGGACTATACCACCGGTCAGGAATTTCACCTTGCCCCGAAAATGTTATTTATGTTTGTATTGTAGCACCATGTAGCCACTTAGGCAATCTCTCTGCCTCAAAAAGGTGAATTTATGCTGTTTCTCTAATAAAAAACTTGGATTACATCCACTGCAATCCAAGTTTCTATTCGACTATTTTACTGCTGTAAGGGTTAAGAATTTTCTGTTTTAGCGAGTCTAAACACTGTTATATCAACGTTTATGAGGTTCGTCCTTCAAAAGGTATAGCGAAAGGTAAAGTAGTTAATGAGTTAATTCAGCAATCTTATCTAAATAAATGCTGACTGCTTCTAGCTTTCTTTGAGGTGCTAACTCTGCGTAAATATCCATAGTAGTTGAAATTGACTTATACCCCGTTCTGACTTGGAGTTCTTTCCATTTATGCCTGCATTAAGCAACATTGAAGCATGAGTGTGTCGAAACAAATAAAAACCCTAATCTGGTAATCCTAAACTTGCTAGTCTTTTCTTCAAATTCAACTTGGCTAACTTGACCTGCATTATCTATGTCGCTTTGCTTTAAATTATACTTTGTCTTAAACATTTAATACGAGTAGGTATTTCTTATAGTAATTTTCATCAAAAAATTTTATAGATAAGCTCCCTATATTCATGGATAAGTAGTAAAAATAGTTGTTATCCTAGTTGATTAAAAAAATCTCTGACTTCCTGATCTTTTATAAAATAATATATAATTTTCCCCTCTCTTCTAGTGCCCAAGATGTTTTGATTGGCTAGTTTACGAAGATGGTGGGAGGCAGATGCTATACTGAGATTTAGTAAAAGAGCTATATCGCAGACACAGAGTTCTTCAACAGCAAGGAGATAAAATATGATATTTATCTGTTTATTATCGGTAAACTTTGATAAAATGCGAAGTGATTTTTGGACTTTTTCCTTTTCAAGGTAGTTCGTTGCGGTTGTAACATTTTGTTGATTTATAACATTCACTTGGCAGATACTATCTTTTTTCATAATATTTTCTCCTAGCTTAACACAGTCCATAGCATGTCAAAAATGTTGTTTTCAATCAGGATATGTATCCCCAGTCCTAAATAAACACTGGCAATAAACCATCTGCTATATTTTTCCAAAAATTCTCCAACAGAAGGGACTTGTGCCAATTTTTGGGCAGAAAAAACCAAGAGATAAATCATGACTAGAAAGGTAAGTAAAGTTACTATCAAATTCGCTAAATTTAAGGTAGTAAAATATGGGACAAAAACACCAATATTGTCAGCACCACAACTTGCAAAAGTAATCATAGCAACTAGAAAAATCAGGTTTTTATTATCTTTGCGCAAACCATCTTTTGCAATAGCTTCTCCATCAGAATCTCCTAAAAGCAAAACTTTGAGGCCTAGGAAAATTGGAATCAAACCGAGCAAACCTAAAATCTCTTTACTAGGAATATAATTTAAGACAAATGCAAAAAGCAAACTTAGCAATATTAGACTAACAGAGCCTAGAAATTGTCCTAAATAGATGTTAATGATGTCTTTTCTGCTTTTTCTTTTGGCAAAAAATAACATTAGGATAATAAGTAAGTCTACGGCTGTCCCAGAATACAGGATTATTGAAGTAACAACATTTTGAATCATAAAGCACCTCATTCAAATATATTTTTGAATGAATTCTAACATTAAACTTTATAGATGTCAATTTAAAATCCACCAAAATATAGATAAGAAGTTAGGGTCCCAAATATTTAAAAACCCTGCCATCGAAATGATAGCAGGGCTTAACTTCAATATCCAGATGATATATTTATCTAAAAAAGGTTAGAGTTTTTATTGATTTGTAGTGCGATATAATGAGTTTCAAAAAATCAAAAATCGCTTAAAATCAATATTTTGACATCTATTGACGTGTACTGAAAACCTTACTTAACCTCTTTAAATCCTTCTTCTAAAATCTTTTTTTTGGATTCTTCGAAACTGTAACAATCATTTTTCTTCACCAAAGCTGAATGAACACTGCTATAGAGTGCTGGTGCTTTCGAACGACTCTCTTCATCATCATATTTGAACTTCTTAAGGTCAACCTCAACCGTAAATGATATTTCCTTATCACTATCCGATTGAGTGACTTTAATTCCATCAATTCCATCCATTTCTTTTACGATTTTCTCACGTTGTCTACGTGCCTTTTCTTCGTACTCCTTGTTCTTAGAAATATCATAGCTGATGTTAAAAGTTAGTGAGGAAACCGAATCTTTTTCCTGGTCGTACATGTACGTTACTTTTTGCTTAGAAATAGAAACTTCTAAGGCAAATTCCGCTTTACTTTCAGAACGGCATCCTAATAAAACAAAAAATGCTCCTAATAATACAATCGATAATTTAATTATTTTCTTCATTTTATACTCCTTTATTGCGACTTATTGTTATCATAGAAAATCTAGTGTAGGATGTCAAATTATACTTGAAGTGTATTGGGCCAAATTGTGCAAACAAAAACCGCCTCCTTTTTCAGGAGACGGTTATTTTATTTCTTATTAGAAACGGATGTAAGTTGCGCGAGCTGCAACGCTTGCTGAAATTGTACGGTAAGAGATTACGTTTAATCCTTGTACGTTCATTTCAGAGATGTATAATGAACCATCTGCATTAACTGCTTCTACGAATGCTACGTGTCCGTAAGTTGGGTCAGCACCCGCTAAACCTTGTTGGAATACGATTGCTGAACCAGCTGATGGTGAGTTAGATACTGAGTATCCATAGCTACGAGCATATGCTGGCCATTCAGCCGCGTTACCCATCATGCTGTGTCCGATTGGTGTTCCAACTTGTGCCATACGGTTGAATACGTAGTAAGTACATTGTCCGAAGTATCCACCGTTTAAAGCTGCACGGTAACTTGGGTCAACTGCTGGGAATCCTCCGCCAGTTGTGTAAGTGTAGCTAGAAGATTGTTTTGTTGCTGCAGGAGCCGCTGTTGCTTGTGCTGCTGGAGCTGCTGCTGTTTGAGCTTGAGTATTTGAAGCTGCAGGAGCTGGAGTTGAAGTTGCTGCTGCAACTGTTTCAGCTGCTTTTGCTGCTTCGGCTGCTAAAGCTTGACGAGATGCTTCTGCAATACGTGCTGCTTCAGCTTCTGCTTTTGCTTTTTCTTCAGCTAAACGTTTTTGGAAAGCTTCTTTTTCTGCTACTAATCCATCACGTTTTGAGATTTCAGCTAATTCTTCTTGAGATAAGTTTGCTAATAAAACTTTATTTTTGTCAAAAGTTTCATTTAATTTTGTTTGTAAGCCTTGTAATTCTTCCTCAGCTTTTTGTTGTTCAGCTAATTTAGCTTGTTGTTGCTCTTCTTTAGCTTCTACTTGTTTCTTATCTTCTGCTTGTTGTTGCATTAAATCACGGTTAGCACCGATTAAATCCATAACAACACCGATACGGTTAACGATATCTGATAAGTTTTCTGCATTTAATAAGAAGTCAACATATGAACGAGCTCCGTTTGTTTGTACAGCACGAGCTTGTTCTTCTAAACGTTCGTTACGTTCAGCAATTACTTTTTCTAATTTAGAAATTTCTGATTTTAATGAGTCGATTGCTGCTTGAGCTTCAGCTTTTTGAGCTTGAGTAGCATCAATCTTAGTTTGTACTCCTGATAATTCAGATACTAATGAATCAATTGTTGCATTAACTGCAGCTTTTTTATCATTGATATTTGCAATTGTTGAATTAGCTGAGTTAATTTGTGAGTCAAAGTCTTGCGCACTAACATTTGGTGCTAAAGCTCCTAATGTTAATACTGTTCCTGTTACTAATACTGTTAATAAACGCTTCTTCAAGTGAGTCCCTCCAATAGTTCCAATAAAAAATCAATTATATATTTCGAAGTAGCCGATTTGGCTTAAATAAAACTTAACTTGGTACTATAATACCATAGGACTTTAGACTGATGTTGATTTTCTTTGAATTGACAATACCTTGTAACAAAGCTGTAACATAAAACGATTAGCTGACCTTTTTGATACAAAAAAAGGAGAAATTTATAAAATATTACAGAATTATTTGTCTTTTTTATAGAAGGATTCAAGGAAAATATGTAATTCCTTTTAAATCGGTACATTTATCTTCAAAAAGTTTTGTAACAAACCAAACCTTAGCCCTCAAAATGGGTGAAATATGGTATATTTAACGTATCCAATTGAAAATAGAAGGGAGCTATTTTTATGATATTAACATTAACAATGAATCCGGCGGTAGATATTGGGTATACGGTCGAAACATTAAAGATGGATACGGTGAATCGTACTCAAAAGGTTAGTAAAACACCTGGTGGAAAAGGCCTCAACGTGAGTCGTGTTTTAAAGCAACTCGGTTCTCCAGTGCTAGCAACAGGTTTACTAGGCGGCCACATCGGTGCTTTTATTAAAGAAAAATTGGATGAGGTTGCCTTAGAAAACAACTTCTATCCTATCCAATCGGAAACTCGTAATTGTATTGCCATCCTACATGAAGGCCTTCAAACCGAAATCTTAGAGGCCGGTCCTACCATTACACCAGAAGAACAAGCGGGGTTCCTCGCTCATTTTGAAACCTTATTAAAAGAGGTCGATCTCATCACGATTTCTGGTAGCCTGCCTGCTGGAATGGATGAGACTTTATACGCAACGATTATTGAAAAAGCTGCAAAAGCCAGCATTCCTGTGCTTTTAGATACTTCTGGAAAGACATTAAAGATTGCACTCGAAGCTGCTACTAAGCCGGTCTTAATTAAGCCAAACCAAGAAGAACTCGCTGGGTTATTAGGGGTTCCTGAAGCGACAACGGTGGAAGAATTGAAGAAGCAATTGAACTCTCCGTTATTTGACGGGGTAGATTGGGTGGTTGTTTCGCTTGGATCAAAAGGCGCACTTGCAAAACACGAAGGGGTCTTTTACCAAGTCAGCATTCCCAAAGTCAACGCCGTGAATCCTGTTGGCTCTGGAGACTCAACGATTGCTGGGTTAGCTCATGCGATTGCAAAAGGCGAAAGTGTTGAGTCCATTTTGAAAACGGCAGTGACTGCAGGTACGCTCAATGCCATGGAAGCTCAAACAGGCTTTATAAACATGGAAAACTTCGATACCATTTTCAATGCGGTAACGGTGGAGAAAGTATAATTCCATTTGATTCCAAAGAATCCTTGCGGATTTATTTATAATAACTGTAATGGGGGACCGGTTCGAGCCGAAGTCTCTCACCTTAAAAGCCTCAAAGCGGCCGTACAGAAAAATTTCTGACGGCCGCTATTTCGCATTTTATCCTATCCCCCATTACGGTTATTATAAAATCCGCCCATTCTTTGGAATCTTATTTTTCTTCGCTTGAATATAACTCTGCGTATTCTACTTTAAAACCACTCGAGCTTCTATGGGTTGAGCAGCTGAAGTTTTAAATGGAAAAGTGCACGGTTTTGCATTCGAAATGAGCTAACTAAAATATTGAGTTTTTGAGCCAACAAATTCGGGCTTTTGACCAAAAAAGTTATTTTGCAATATAACGTATATGTCATATTGTGTTTTTTACATTTGCTTTTGAAATATGATTGTGTAGGCGTTGATAACAGGTTTGAAAATCTATTTAAAACATTTTTTTATTTCAAACTTTGTGAACTGCTCTTTATTGTCAGCTCACAAAGCAAAAATTTTCTTAGTAGTTTTTGACACGATGCACCCAAAGGATGATTCCGAAGAATAGTGCGGATTTTATCATCATAGTAACGTGGGCGCATAAAATAAGAGAAGCTTAAAGAGTTATACGCAGTAGCTGATTGGCATAAGCTTCATCACTTGTGATTTGCTTATGCCTAATCAGCCTTGCGGAAATCCTTCACAGTGCGAAGGATTTGAAACCACTAAAAGAAAATGGACTCACACTGTGAGTCCATTTTTAGCTTTTGTCTTACTCCCGTAAGGATTCGCAGGAATCATCCGTACTTGCACTTATCTTTTATTTCAACACCACTAAGAAGTATTTTTTCTTACCGCGGCGGACGATGACAAAGCGTTCTTCAAAAGATTGTTCTTTCGTCCATTCGAATTCGAGGTCGGTTACTTTTTCCCCGTTGATAGAAATTGCGCCGTTTTGAATGTCTTCGCGTGATTGTCTTCTTGAAGGTTCGATGCCAAGGTCAACAAGCCATGTTGCTAGATTTTGAGGTTCTTTTGAACTTTCAAATGTTGGCATATTTTTGAAGCCTTGTTCGATTTCGTCGGCTGTTAATTGTTGTACGTTTCCTGTGAAGAGCGCGTTTGTAATTTTCTTCGCGTCTTCTAGGGCTTTTTCGCCGTGAACGAAGCGAGTGACTTCTTCAGCAAGGCGGATTTGCGCTTCACGTTTATGTGGTTCTGTAGCTACTTTTTCTTCGAGCGCTTCGATTTCTTCGCGGTCTAAGAATGTGAAGTACTTGATGTATTTAATCACGTCGCGGTCATCTTGGTTTAACCAGAATTGGTAGAATTCGTATGGAGTTGTCTTTTCAGGGTCTAGCCATACAGCGCCACCAGCTGATTTCCCGAATTTTGTGCCGTCTGATTTTAACATCAATGGAATGGTTAGCCCATAAGCACGAGACTCTGCGCCTTCTACTTTACGGATTAATTCAAGACCTGAAGTGATGTTCCCCCATTGGTCCGCACCACCGATTTGAACTTGCACGTCTTCTGTCTTGAATAAATGTAAGAAGTCCATTGATTGTAGGATTTGGTATGAGAATTCTGTAAATGAAATCCCCACTTCTAAACGGCTTGCGACCACGTCTTTAGCAAGCATGGTGTTCAAGTTGAAATGCTTCCCGTAGTCACGTAAGAAGTCTAATAATGATAAATCTTTTGTCCAATCGTAGTTGTTTACAAGACGTAATGTCGCTTGGTCTTCATCTGTTGTGAAGAATAATTTCTTCATTTGCGCTGTTAATTTTTCAACATTGTGTTGAACTTGTTCCATTGATTGAAGCACACGTTCGCTTGTACGACCACTTGGATCTCCGATAGAACCTGTTGCTCCACCAATCAAGATGACTGGTTTATGTCCTGCTAATTGGAAACGACGAAGAATCATAAATGGAATTAAGTGTCCAATGTGCATGCTGTCCCCAGTTGGGTCTACCCCACAGTAGAGTGATACAGCCTTTTCGTTTGTTAAGGCACGTAAGCCTTCTTCATCTGTCATTTGGTTGATGGCGCCGCGCCATTCTAAATCATCGATAATGTTCATCTTGTTTCTTCCCTTCTTTCTTGTAAATAAAAAATCCCTAATAGCCAAAAAGACTATTAGGGACGATTTTCACCGTGTTACCACCCTTGTTGACGATGCGAGGCATCATCCACTCGAGCATCCTTATCGCGGATGAGACGTCCTGACGGATTGCTCCCAAGTGTACTTCGCGGATGTGGGGGATTGTCTTGCACCGACCGACAATTCTCTTCTTTCTCCCGTGGACAACCACTACTGCGCTTGTTCATTGCTTATATATGTGCATTTAGTATACGGCTTATAGTGCGTCATGTCAATGACTACATTTCATCTGGAGCAGCCACGCCAAGCAGCGCTAGGCCTTGTTTTAGAAGGCTTGCTGTTGTTTGTACTAAAGCGATACGGCTGTTGAAAGCTTCATCTTCAACGAGTACTTTTGTATGTGCGTAATATTTATTGAACGCTTGTGCTAAGTTGATCACGTATTTCGCAATCGCTGATGGTTCGCATTTTTCTTCAGCAAAACGTACAACGTTTGGATAGTTTTCGATGAGTTTCAATACTTCCCACGCATCATCGTCTGTTAATGAGAAGGCCTCTGTCATATCCACTGTATGGTTGGCTTTACGTAAAATACTCATCGCACGAGCATGTGTATATTGCACGTATGGACCTGTTTCACCTTCGAATTGTACCACTTCTTCAAGCGCAAAGTCGAAGTTGTTTGTACGGTCGTTCTTCAAGTCGTGGAAAATAACCGCACCCACCCCAACAGCGTGTGCCACTGCTTCTTTGTTTTCGAGTGATGGGTTTTTCGCTTCGATTTGTTTCAAAGCAAGTTCTGTTGCTTCTTTTAACACGCCTTCAAGAAGGATGATTTTTCCTTTACGTGTCGATAATTTCTTACCGTTCAATGTGATTAGTCCAAATGGAATATGGACAATCGTTTCAGCCCAAGGTAAATTGAGTTCTTTTAAGACTGCTTTTAATTGTTTGAAGTGGTTGGATTGTTCCATCCCTACCACGTAAATACATTTTGCGAAATCGTAAGTATTCTTACGGTAGTTTGCGGCTGCTAAGTCACGTGTCATGTATAGTGTTGCGCCGTCTGATTTTTTAATCAATGCTGGTGGTAAATCATATTTTTCAAGGTCTACGATGGTAGCGCCATTATCCACTTTTAGTAAGTTCGCGTCTTCAAGCATGTCGACCACAACGTCCATCTTGTCGTTATAGAACGCTTCACCATTGTATGAATCAAAAGTCACGCCGAGTAAGTCATACACGCGGTTGAATTCTTTTAATGATTCACTTCTGAACCATTCCCATAGACGAACCGCTTCTGCATCTCCATCTTCTAGTTTCTTGAACCATGCACGGCCTTTGTCATCGAGCGTTGGGTCTAGTTCTGCTTCTTCGTGGAAACGGACGTATAATTTAATGAGTTCTGCGATTGGATCTGCTTTTACAAGTTCTTCGCTTCCCCATAATTTGTACGCTTCGATGAGTTTTCCGAATTGAGTTCCCCAGTCTCCTAAGTGGTTGATACGAATTGGTTCATAGCCCACTTTTTTCTCTAGGTTTGCAATCGCGTTTCCGATTACTGTTGAACGTAAATGTCCCATTGACATTGGTTTCGCAATGTTTGGTGAAGACATATCGATGACCACTTTACGACCTTGACCGTAATCCCAATCACCATAATGTTCGCCAAGTTCTAACACTTCTTTTAAGACTTCATCAGCAAATGCACTACGTTCTAAGAAGAAGTTCGCGTAAGGTCCCATTGCTTCTGCGCGTGCGATATGTTTATCGCTAACGGCTTCCACGATTTCTGTCGCGATAGCTTGCGGTGCTTTACGTAAAACTTTTGCAAGTGTAAATGCAGGGAAAGCTAGGTCCCCTTGGTTCGCGTATTTAGGCACTTCAATCATTGATACGATTTCGTCAACGCTAAAATGCTCGCCGACTGTTTTTGCGATTTGTTCTGCAACTATTTTCTTATAATTCATCTTTGTTCTCCTTTTCTTTGGTTTTTATACTCGGATATCCATTTACACAAAAAAATCCCTATACGACGACAGTCATATAGAGACGAGAATTCCCGTGGTACCACTCTGATTGCTCCTATTGAGCCACTTTACTCGGTAACGGCGAATCCGGATTATCCTACATTTCAAATAATCATTTCAAAAGTGCGGTTCATTTTTAATGAATGGTTGGCTTTCACCCTTCCAACTCGCTAATACATTCGGTTAAAAACTACTCTCTTTTTCATCAATTTTGCTATTTAACTGTCATCCACTGTACCATAATCAGTACGAATTTGCAATTTTACTTCTTTTTAAAATAGCGGACACCTTGCACCACTGAAGAAATGGCGAATAGTACAGCACAGATTGCATACAGTGGTTTTGAAACCACCGCCAAAATCACAAATGCAATGGCACAAATGGCGTAAACAATACATAAATATAAGGACTGATTCATTGACTCACCTACTTTAATTTATCATGGTCATACGTGTGCACGAGTTCAAGCCCTGCAAAACGTTGTTGACGAAGCGCTTCGTACACAACAATCGCTGCCGTATTCGATAAATTCAATGACCTCACATGCGTATCGTTCATCGGAAGACGCAAGCATTTCTCTTCGTTTTCACGCATGAATTCTTCAGGAAGGCCGGTTGTCTCTTTCCCGAACATGAAAAATTGCTCCTCATCGCGGGCTAAATCCACCTCATCATAGGTGTGGTTGGCGAATTTTGTAATCAAATATAAAGGACGCTCTCCTAAATAGTCGAGGAACGCTTCCATCGATTTGTGATACGTAATATCGACATCATGCCAATAATCTAGCCCCGCACGCTTCAAATGCTTATCATCCGTTGAGAATCCAAGCGGTTCGATTAAGTGCAGTGGTGAATTTGTCGCTGCACAGGTTCTTGCAATATTCCCCGTATTGGCCGGAATTTGTGGTTCAAATAATACGATATGATTTACCGTCATTTGTTTGCCTCTTCTCTATATTTTTCTTGTAAAACTACAATTGCTTTTTCTAATTCTTCGATTAACTCGATATCTTCCTTGGTTGGATTTTCCAGAGAGTCTCTCTTCTTCACTGCGGCTTCTTTTTGCTCGTTAAAATAATCGATCATTTCTTGATTCGACTCGTTCACAATTTCTGCCACTGCCCAAGCAGCTGTCCCCTTCATCACGGGACGCATATCTTCTTTCATAACGCGAAGTAAGAGCGGAACTGCTGATTTATCGCGGTAATTCGCTAAGGCGATAATCGCATTTCTCTGCAATGGCTTCTTCCCACGCCACGACCCCGCCATTTGTCCAAAACGTTCCTTAAACTCTTTGTTCGAAATCGTCACAAGCGGCTTTAAGAGTGGATGTGTCTCTTCAACAGATGGTTCCATCTCTGGGTGCAGGTGGAAATCTTTTCCCTTATTATACGGACACACTTGCTGGCAAATATCACAGCCGTAAATCACATGCCCGATTTTTTTACGAAATTCTTGCGGCATGAAGCCTTTCGTCTGCGTCTGATACGACAGGCAGCGCATAGCATTCATGCGTCCGTCGCCCAGGAGCGCACCTGTTGGACAGAAATCCACACAACGCGTACAATCGCCGCACCCGTAATCCACCATTTCATCGGTTGGAAACTCGATATTCGTAATCAGCTCACCTAAGTAGACATAGGAGCCAAATTCCTTAGTGATTAAAAGGCCATTCTTACCAACAAAACCAATTCCTGCACGCTCTGCTACACGAACATCGATTAATTCGCCCGTATCAACCATCGGCTTAAAGCGGGAATCATCGTCTTGAACTTCTTCTTTAATATAATTGATTAATGCTTCCATGCGTCTAGAGAGAATAAAGTGATAATCTTCTCCCCAAGAAGCCCGTGCAAAAGCCCCACGACGCTCTCCCTTCACACGTTCCGGCTTATTTTTTGGAAGTGTTGGATATGCCAGCGCAATGGAAATAATTGTTTTTGGAGTATCGAAGATTTTTTCTGGATAAATACGCTCTTCTAAGACTGGATGCTCGAACCCTGTCGTATGACCGAGTTCTTTGGAACGACGCATGCTCTCTTCTAAGTGCGTAAAAGGCTCGGCAGAAGCAAAACCAATCTTATCAATGCCCAGCTCTTTGCTTTTAGCAATAATCTTCTGTTTTAAAACTGCTGTATCCATCTAAATCCTCCTCTCCATTCTTCCTAACTATTGTACTATACTTCTCTTTTTTCACAAAGTTTCCTAATTTTACACAAAAAAAGAACGCTAGCCTTCGGTGAAATCACTGCGAAAGTTAACGTTAGTCGAACATCAATTGCCGTGCAAAATAAATTACAGAGCAAGAGATACAAGTATAATAGCGCTTTTCTTTTTAAAAATCAACTATAAAGTTAAGAAATTCTAACGTTTTTGAAAAAAATTTTATCATTCCTCGAATTGTTTTAGTTCATTACTGAAAAAAACTTCTTTTATACACTTAAAGAGGCTTCTAGATAGAGAAAAAGCAACTCAAGGAAGGAGTTGCTTTTCTTATACTGTTTTCTTCTTTACTTCATTATACAATTCTTCTGTAATCGTAGCAGCTGCCATCGGATGGCCTCCCGGATTAATAACGACATCATAATACTCTAATTGTTCATCAAGCGTCACAATTAATCCTTTACAATCTTCGCCACGGTGCTTACGAAGTCTCTTCCAGTCCGTATACACTTGGAGTGTCAGCTCTTTCGTTTTTCCGGTTTGCATTGCTAAATCAAAAGGAATGTTAGGTTCTATTTCAGTTTGCGGGTTGTCTTCCAAAAGTTGGTCATACCCATGAAGTCGCATTGGCGCAATGAATTTTGCGGTTTTTAGAGCTTCATAAAACTGATATAAATAGACTTGGCTGAGTGTTTTTTTATCTTTAGTATTCAGCTTGCCCAATTGACGTGCCAAATATAACCACTTGATCACATTCGGATTCGTTACAGGAATTTCTGTTTCATCCATCCCTTTATACCGTGGAAGATCCACTAGTTGTTCCGCAAGAATAGTTGTTTCTTCTCCGCAATACTGAATTCCACGTATTCCATCATAGATGAATAAGTCTCTTATGAAATTACGAATCCCTTCTTTATCAGGTCCGTTCTCAATTCGTTTAAAAACAAAGTTCTCATTTTTCCCAAACATCTCTTTAAGATTATGGATATACGAACTTGGAATCAGTTGAGCCATTGGCATTGTAACAGAGAGTGAGCCCTTCTCATCTTCTGATGCATGTGAAAATAGATAAGGCTCATCAGTTTCTACTGAATACACTACATAAATATCATCTACTAAAAACAATTTTTCTCGAATCAATTTATAGAGTTCTCGTCTTTTATATTTTAATAGTACCTGTTTTGCTTCAAATCTTTTAGCCTCTTCAGCATGCACTCTATAATATAATTGCCAAATCTCCGAAATATCTGAAGCCGCTAATTTTTCACAATCCTCTTTAGTAAGTTTGCCCTCTTGTTCATCCACAAAAGCGATTCCCAGAGCAACAGTATAAGCATTATATAATTCGACATCTGGGGCATTTTCCGAATGCAACACCGTTCCCTTATAAATATCAAGTTTAGCCCCATCTTGAACTTTTGCCATCACCATTGTGTCTGAAGCTTCTTGTACCTCACCTTCAGGGACCTCGAGTGATAATACATTTGTTTTCACAGGAGTTTCCGTCACACAACTCATCTTTGTTACAACAATTTCGTCCCCAACTTTGATGGACCCTTTCACGAAACCCACTACCATTAAGTCTGAAGGATTGTCATCTCCCTTAAAAAAATTAACAACACCCAGAGTAAAACTCGGATCAGGTTTCTTCTTTCCAAATAAAAAATCGAATAATCCCATTCATATTCCTCCCGTTTTCCAATAGCTGATACTTGATACTTAAATTATATCATAGCTTATTTCGAGAATATATAAACCACTAAACCAGAGAAAAGCATCTCAAGGAGTTGCTTTTCTTATAACTATTTAATCTACTGCATTAAAGAATTCTTCTGTCATCAGTTCAGCCATCGGATATTCGCCAGGATTAATAACAACATCATAAGCCTTTACCAATTCATCAAGCGTTATAACTAATCCTTTATACTCTTCACCAAAGTGTTTACGGAGTCTCTTCCAATCAGTATACACTTGAACTGCCTTCTCTTTTGTTTTCCCTTGTTGTATCGCTAAATTAAAAGGAATATTAGGTTCTATTTCAGTTTGCGGGTTATCTTCAAGAAGTTGGTCATACCCATGAAGTCGCATTGGCGCAATAAATTTTGCGGTCTTTGTAGATTTTGCAAAAATACAAAAATATGCTTTACCAATATGCTTTTGTTCTTTATCGTCTATTCCGCTCGATTGACGTGTTAGATGTAACCATCTAACTAAATCCGGATTCGTTACAGGGATTTCTGCTTCATCTACCCCTTCATAACTTGGAAGGTCCATTAACTCATTTGCAAAAATGAACGTGTCTTCTGTGAAATATTGAATCTTTTCTACTCCATCATATATAAATAAATCTCTTAGAAAATTACGAATCCCCTCTTTTTCAGGTCCATTTTCAATCCGTTTAAAATCAACTCTCTCATTTTTCTTATAAAAATCTTTACGGTAATGCATGTATGAGCTTGGAATCAGATAAACCCATGATTTTGAAACAGTCATCCCCTTATTTCCATCTAATGATGCATTTGCAAACAAATAAGGTTCGTTCGTTTTTACTGAGTATATTACATAAATGTCATCTAATAAAAATAGTTTTTCTCGAATCAGTTTAAAGAAATCTCGTCTTCTCTGATCCACCTTCAGTTCTATTTCTTTTACCTTTTCAAATTCATCAAAATGAGCCTTCCAATATAAACTCCAAATCTCCGAAATATCTGAAGCGGCTAATTTTTCACGATCCTCCTCAGTGAGTTTTCCATCTTGTTTCCTTACAAAAGCGACCTCCAGTGCAAAAAGATAAGAACGATGAACTTGAATATCTGTCACGTTTTCCGAATGCAACACGGTACCCTTATAAATCCCAAGTTTATTCCCATCTTTAACTTTTACCTTCACCACTTTTTCTGAGGCTTCTTGAACCTCCTCTTCATTAACATAAATGGATGTAATAACGGTTTTTACAGGCGTTTCGGACAAACAACTCATCTTTGTAACAATCATTTCATCCCCTACTTTGAGGGTTCCTTCAACAAAGCCCTCAATGATTAAGTCTGTAGCATTGTCATCAACACCGATTACATCACCTACTCCAAGAATACAGCTTAATTCTGCTTTTTCCTTCTTTCCAAATAAAAAATCGAATAATCCCATTTCGCTTCTCCTATTCCTAATCATTTACTATCTTCTGTTTCATTACCCGTTTCGAAATATAGCGTTCCGTTAATCAGGACAGGATGTGGAATTAATGGACCTCCCAACGGTTGGAGGAGGCCTCTCCACTCTTCCCCGTACTCTTCATTGAATCTCTTCCAATCTGTAAAAATTGGAACAGCCTTCTTATTGTCTTTTAGCTCTTTCATTGCTACTTCATACTTCACATCTTCTGCAAAAGAAGTCTCCCCTTTTTCGTTGGGTTTTGGTAATTCTCCTTCTACTTTGATAGGTACAATAAAACGTGCTGTTTTCAGAGCTTCCGTCAAACGGTTTAAATACAAATTGGATAAGAAATCTCGGTCTCTCTTCCCTAATGTAGTAGTATCTCCTATTTGGCCTATCATTAGCAAGCAACGAACCACATCCGGATTCATTACAGGTTTATCAACCTCTCTTATTCCTTCTAAATCCGGGGCTTTCATTAGCGCTTTTGCACTAATTGACGTTTCCTCTGAAATAAACTCAATTCCTTCAGCTCCATTTAAGAAAATAACTTCGTTTAAGAAATTCTGGATTCCATCTTTATCAGGTCCGTTTTCAATACGACGGAGCACAAACTCATCAGGATATGTAATTTTCTCTTTATATGCCGCAGGAATTAAACGTACCATTGTTTCAGCTGGCTCAAGGCTACCATCTTTATTTCTTGTTGAACTTATGAACAAAGCTGGTTCTCCAGTCTTTACAGAATAAACTGCATATATTTCATCGAGTGTTAATAATGTAGCGCGAACCTGTTCCATTAAAAGAAGGATTTTTTCAAGATAGAATGCATGTGTTCCATGTGAATGCTGTGCAGCACTATCATCACAAAAACGGATAGATTGTCTCCATATTTCTATTAAGTCCGCAATCGAAAAGCGTCTACGATCCTCATCCATTAATTTCCCATTTTGCCAGAAGAAAAATGCATTAATAATAGCGTAAAGATAAGAAGCTCTTAAATCATCTTCGCTTACCCCTTCGAAATGCAAGACTGTACCTTTATACACGTTGTGTTTTTTACCATCTTTAATCGTTACCACAACATTGTCGCCGGACGCCTTCTTCACTTGACCTTTATTCGCGTCTTCAAGTGCGGATATGACAGCTTTTGCAGGTTTATCATTATCACTTCCTAAATTTGTAATAATGACTTCATCTCCAACGTGAATCGTTCCTCTTACGAGTCCTATAACGACTAAGTCTTCTGAGTCGTTTGGATTAGGGAGTATCTCTTCTACCCCAAAAACAACAGTTCTATTTTCTTTCTTCTTTCCAAATAAAAAATCGAATAATCCCATTCATTTTCCTCCGCTTTCCAATAGCTGATACTTGATACTTAAATTATATCATAGCTCATTTCGCGAATATAGAGACAAAAAATAAGGACCCACCCTGTGAGTCCTTATGCTTTTTGATTCTTTTTATTCGGCATTCTTAATTTTATTAAAGATACTTTCCGTAATATAGGCTCCTGCTTCTTCTTTGCCTGTTCCATTGATAATAACATCATGAAGACTCAAGTTGCCGTCCAATTGTTGGATCAGTCCTTGCCATTCTTCTCCAAATTCTTTACGCAGTCTCTTCCAATCTGTAAAGAATAAAAGTGCCTTCTCTTTTTCTTTTCCATCTTGCATGGCTAAGTCAAATGTGAATCCTTCTTTAAAGGTGGTATTGCCATTTTCATCCACCTTTGGCAATTCTCCATGTCCTCTCATCGGAACAATAAAGCGCGCTGTTTTCAAGGCTTCGGCTAAATGGTGGAAATACATATTGAATAGAATTTCGCGGTCTGGCGTATCTGGTTTACCTAATTGTCCAAGGAGATGTAACCAGCGGACCACGTCTGGATTCGTTACGGGAATATCGATTTCTCTCATCCCTTCGTAGTTCGGAAACTCGATTAATCCTTCTGCTGCAATTGACGTTTCTTCTGCCACAAATTGGATTCCTCGAGCTCCATCTAATAAAATAACTTCACTTAAGAAATTACGGATACCGTCTTTATTCGGCCCATTTTTAATGCGACGTAATTCAAACTCGTCATTATCTTCAAATTTTTCTTTGAGATTTTCTTTATAAGCCGCTGGAATTAAACGTACTAATGGCGCAGTTGTATAGTAGCTGCCATCTTCTTTTTTCATCGTCTTTGTGAATAGATAAGGCTCTCCGGTTGTGACCGAATAAACTGCATAAATTTCATCCACTAAGAATAATTTATCACGGGTAATCGTTACTAAATTGCGGATTTTCTCCATGTTTTCAGAACGTCTTTCTTCCGTATCTTCTGCAGCATTAATATTGCAATACCATAAGAAAAGACGCCAAATTTCAGCTACATCCGTTACGGATAAGTACACACGGTCAATATCTGAAATCTCGCCATTTTGAACACCTACAAAAGATTCCCCGATAGCGTTAATATAGGTTCCGTACAGATCATTTTCACTAGTGCCTTCTGAATGAACGACTGAACCTTTGTACAGACCATATTGAGCACCATTTTCAATCCATGCTGCAATTTTTTTGTTAGAAGCTTCCATCACGCGTCCGTTATTGCCATCTTCTAAAGCATATACAGCTGACTTCACAGGTTTGTCAGTATCACTTCCCAATTTTGTAATAATGACTTCATCCCCAACTTTAATCGTTCCTGTGACATACCCTGTAACAACTAAGTCTGGAGAGTCCTTCCCTGCGCTAAATACATTTTCTACCCCAAGTACAAAACCTTTCTTAGCGTCCTCAGAAGTTTTGCTCCCTTCAGCTGGTGTGGCAGTTTCTTCTGCTTTTACCGCTTCCTCTTTCACTTCTGCTGTTTCTTCCTTTTTAAGCTCTTCATGTTTTACTTCTTCTTGAACCACTTCGTCTTTCTTTGGTTCTTCTTTTTTACGAGAGAAAAAATCTTTTAATCCCATTGTAAAACCTCCTAATGGTTAATAGTTTCATTATAGCACATTTCATTCATTCTTTACGGCTTTTTCACGACGGCGATGATGTAATGGACGGTTACTGTAGCAAGTGGATGTTCATTACTATAGGCTTTGTCTTCTGGAGTGGCACCCCAGTATAAAGGCGTCATTTCGAGTAAATGGCGATAGGTCGCATCTGTTAAATTCACCGTGTAGCGTACCTCTTCAAACGTGACTTGAGGACATTCGGACTGCACTCGCTCTAGAATATCCGCATTCGAATACGTTTGTTTTTCAGGATTGGAACGGTAGAGCTGTTGGCGAAGCTCCGCCAAATAATCGTTGCCAGGAATCACTTTAACAAGCGTCCCTTCTGGAGCCAACACGCGCATAAACTCTTGGTAGTTCGACGGCGTTAAAATATTTAGAAGTGCCCCGCAGGATTCATCCGCAAATGGCAAGTTCGCCAGGTCTCCTAAGAAGAATAGCGCTTGGTTTCCAAAATGAACCGACGCTTGATGGATGCCTTCTTTGGCGATATCCATTCCACATAAAGGTGCCTGTACAAACTTCGATAACCAAGATAAATGACTGCCTTCCCCGCATCCGATATCGACAATAAACTTCTCTTCATTTCCTGAAAGATACGGCAAAAGTGCCTCTAAAAGTGGCTCAAAGAACCCACTTTGCGCGAGTTCATAGCGGTGCTGGAACAACTTCGCATCATAATCTGTATTCGCATTTTGCTTCATGAGATGCAAGGTGCCTTTTTTCGAAATATTAAACCGATGCCCCTTCTCACAGACCACGCTATGATTCTCGGCAGAAACCATGGCTTCATGGCAATACGGGCAACGAAATGCTTGTAAATGTTGGTTGATAAATTGCTCGGCCCAATCGATTTTCTTAACGGCCGCAGTTGGTGCTTCCTGTTTTGTCATTCGACACACTCTTTCTAATGTTCTCCATTTCAGTATAGCACATTCAGTTATCCCCTGCTGGAATCGTGAAACAAGATAAATCAGTCTGTTTTGAGTTTTTTCAGGAGAGTGCTACAATTAATTTACGAGAAGAAAACGAAAAAATCTGAGGAGAGGGAGAAACTATATGACCCAAAAAATTCCAGTTACTATCGTCAGCGGCTTCCTTGGCGCTGGGAAAACAACTTTAATCAATAAAGTTTTAAAAGAAAAACATGGCGAACATATCGCTGTTGTCATTAACGAATTCGGCGAAATCGGTGTAGACCATCAATTCGTTCTTGACGTTGAAGAAGAAATCTATCAAATGGATAACGGTTGCCTCTGCTGCACGCTTCGTACAGACATTGCCGATATGTTGAAATCCATCTTAATGGTCAAAGAACAAAACGGCATTCGCGTGGACCGCGTGTTATTTGAAACAACAGGTCTTGCTGATCCAGCTCCAATCGCACAAACCTTTATTAATGTGCCATTCTTAAACGAGCACTTTATCTTAGATGCGGTATTAACCGTTGTGGATGCTAAAAACTTCCTATACCAAACAGCGCATCAACCTGAACCAGCAAAACAAGTTGGGTTCGCGGACAAGATTTTCATGTCAAAACATAGCTTAGTAGACGAAACGATTTACTCTAAAGTGATTAACGAAGTTCGTAGCATCAATGCATTTGCGGAAATCCAAGACCTTGACGCACGTCCTGTTCATATGAGCGACATGTTCGGACTTGAATTGTTCTACGCATCTGAAAAGAAAATCTTAGAAATGCAAGAACACGCCGAAGAAGAATATTGCGAAGAATGTGGCCACACACATGCGCACGGTGACCACGATCACGACCATCACCATCATGACCACGACCATGAGCACCACGATCACGATCATGAGCATGAACACGAACATGACCACCATGACCACGATCACGAACATCATCATCACCATAGTCATAGCCACCATAGCGGTATTAACTCATTCGTTATCGAGACTGAAAAACCATTAGTTCTCGCAAACATTAACGAATGGTTGAACGAGCTTGTTTATATTTACGGGCCAGAATTATACCGTTACAAAGGAATCTTAAACGTGGAAGGATTAGATTACCAAATCATCTTCCAAGGGGTTCAAATGAGCTTTGATATCTCAAGAGGTCGCGATTGGAAGGATACAAAACGCGGCTCAACATTGGTCTTCATCGGAAAGAACCTTCCAGAAAACCAATTACGCGAAAGCTTTATTGCTTGTACTGAAAAATAAATATAAAATTGCAGCTGGACCATTGCGCCCAGCTGTCTTTTTACACGGATGGAGGTGAAATCTTGAAAAAATCATTAAAACTCTCTGCCCTACTTGCAGGAATCGGAGTGTTGCTCGTGTTGCTGTGGATTTTCTTTCCTAAACATATCGCTGCGACTCCAAAAGAGCTCTCTTCGACCAATGAAATTTGGGTCATCACCGACCCACACTATTTGAGTCCAGAACTGCATGACCAAGATGTGGCCTTCCAGAAAATACAAAATACTGCTGCCGGAAAAGACCTCGTTTACAGCAAGGAACGAATGGAAGCCTTAGTGGCGCAAGTCGAAAGCGAACGTCCAAAAGTGCTTATCGTGAGCGGAGACATGACGTTTAATGGTGAGTATCAAAGTTTCATCGAATTGGCCGAGTTCTTCAAACGCATCGAAGCGCTAGGAACGACCGTCCTCGTGGAACCTGGGAACCACGATATTGCGGATGGCTGGGCTAGAAAGTTTCAAGGCAACGAGAACTATAAAATCAAGCAAATGACGGCGGCAGATTTTCCAAATGTCTTTGCCGAATATGGTTACTCCGAAGCGTCCTCGAGAGATACGCACTCGCTAAGCTATATGGCCAAGCTCTTTACCAAACTGTGGTTCTTAATGATTGATAGTAATATTTACGAGAAAAACGGTGAGGGAAAAGGCGCTCCAAAGACGGGCGGTGTGATTCCAAAAGAAACGCTGGAATGGATTGATAAGGAGTTAGCAGCGGCACATTCTGCTGGCGTTCAAGTCATTCCCGTGATGCATCACAATCTGCTAACGCATCATGAATTTAATCCTGATGGCTTCGTGGTCGATAACGCTTCGGACTTGAAGGCGATTTTTAATCAATATGACAATGTGACGCTTGGTTTTTCGGGGCATATTCATACGCAACAGATTGCCACAGAAAAGATGTCCGCGGATCGTTCGTATACGGAAATCGTCAATGGGGCGTTCTCCGTTTATCCGTCTACCATCGGCAAATTAACGATGAGCCCTAACGACTATCATTACCAGCAAACGGCGTTAAAAGCAGACGAATGGGCGGCTCAATCGGGACAAACGAATCCAGATTTGTTGCATCATCAGAACTATATGAAACAGGTCTTCGATGACTCGACTTGCATCATGACGCATCAATCTTTATATGATGAATCGTGGTATACCAAAGAAGTGGGCGACGAACTCAGTACCGTTCTGGCACCACTCAATCTAGCTTATTTCTGAGGAGATAAAATTCCCGAAAGCTATATTTCGGATACCGTTCTCACCTCTAAAGCGTATCAGCAGCTTCAAACCAATAGCTCATCGAACTTCTTATTGAACTACATCGATATGGTTATCAAAGAAACGACGCATGCTAACAATCAAGAAATCACTATACCGTACTAAAAAAGGTCGTCCTACTCGGACGACCTTCTTCGTTTACTGTTCTATTTCCCAAGTTCCTCTAATAATTCTTGGTGTTTTTGGCGCCAATCTGCCTTCTCTTCTTCGGTGATTTCACGAAGGACGCGGCATGGATTTCCGACCGCAATCACATTACTTGGAATGTCTTTTGTCACCACAGAGCCAGACCCGATGACCGTATTATTGCCAATCGTCACTCCTGGATTCACCGTCACATTCGCCCCAAGCCATACGTTATTGCCAATCGTAATCGGCTTGCCAAATTCTGGACCCGCATTGCGCGTTTCGGCATCAGTCGGATGTCCTGGCGTCACAAGCGATACGTGCGGACCGAACATGCAGTTGTCCCCAATCGTAATCGGCGCTACGTCTAGTAATGTACAGTCAAAATTCGCATAGAAGCCTTCGCCAATCGTTGTATGAACTCCGTAGTCCACATAGACAGGTTGCTCCATGTAAATCTTCTCGCCTGTTTTTCCAAATAACTGTTTTAACAACGCACGTCTTCCTTCGAAATCATCAAAGTCCAAACGATTGTATTGTTGCGCTAGTTTTTTCCCTTTAATCGATAAGTCTCTTAGCCCTTCTGTGAGAGACGGAATATACAAGTCTCCTGTGAGCATACGTTCTTTCATGGTTTTCATTTAGATACTCCTTTACAGCTAGTTCTCCAATTGAATCACATGATCAAAAAGATTTCTATTCTCTTCGATAAAATGATGTGTCACCATTATAACGGTTAATTCTGGATTTGACAAAATCATCTTCTCAATACGAGCAGCGCTCTCCATATCTAAGCTCGCTGTGCTTTCATCAAACAGAAGGAGTTTATGCGGTTGCGTTAATGCTCGCGCTATAGAAATTCTCTGTCTTTGGCCACCAGATAATTGACTACCATGCTCGGTAACCGTATCATCTAATTGGCAAAATTGCTGAATGCCGAGTTCTTCAGGAAGTGAAATCTCTTTGGTGTCATCCCACAATGTAATGTTCTCTCTAACGGTTGCGTTAAATAAATGATTCTTTTGCGGATTGTAGTGAATAGCACTACTCAATTGAACTACTTGTTCCTTCGATAGTTCTTTTCCATCTAATAAGACTTCCCCAGAATAGTCATTGTTTTCTCCTGCAAGGAAATGTAATAATGTGGATTTTCCGCTTCCACTATCCCCGACTAAAGCATATTTCTTTCCTTTCTCAATCGTAAAGGAAATTGGTTTCACAATTTTATTTCCGTTGACCGCTACTTCTACAGAACTCAATTCTAGAGAGTCCTTCAGTTCCAGTTCTTCTTGTAGCATTTCATCAGGGAAAATGGATTCGTATTTATCAAAATACACTTGAACAGACTTATACTGTACTAGATTTTGCGCGATTAGGCTGACTTTTCCGAAAAGGACTCCTGTAAATGAACCGATACTTCCCATAACCCCAATCGATACAATTCCATTAACTATAAGATATCCGACTAAAATAGCACTCAATGATTGCCCTAAACTATTCACAGCTCCTGAAGCAATTCCAGAGAGCATGAATGCGCGAATCAAACGAACCACAGAATCTTTAACAGCGCCCGATTCAAATTGGACGCGATTTTTAAAAGTATCCATTTTATTTAATGCATAGAATACGGAATATCCCTCTAGTAAATTTTGTACATTCGAAGAAAATTTTTCTTGTATTGCAGAATAACTTTCCAGTACTTTCTTCGTATGTGGTTCGAATAATTTTGGAATCAAAAGAAGTCCGCTAATTAATACCACAAGGAATAATAGGATAGACCAGTGATAAGTAAGGATAACTCCTATTGATAACAGCACCGTTAGTATACTTTCTGTTATCGTGAAAAACATCGGAATTCCCAATGACGAGATTCTCTCCATATCGTTTGTCATCCAAGATACATACTCTGGAAATTCACGTTTGGTGATTTCCATATAATTCGCCTTACGAAGTTTTTCTGCAATTTCTTTCCTTAATTCCGTATTGACTAATTGAATGAATTTTTCTTGTTGAACGGAAAATAAGAAATCTGAATACGAGAATATTCCTTGCATTGCAAACCGGATTGCCAACGCACCTACAAATTGCCAAGCATTCAAGGCAACTAACCCGTCAATGGCAAATGCAATAATCGCAATGTTCGCCACGGTTAAAAGGCTCTTGATGATTACTAATACGAGAAGAATCATTACTTTGGATGGATGTTGTAGTAACTTCTGCTTCATAATGATTTCTCCTTCCCTAAGTAAATCACATCATCAAATAAATCACGATGTTCTTCAAAAAAATGATGTGTCACAATCACAAGGGTTAGGTTAGGATTTTGAAGGAGTTGAGCCTCTATACTTCGCGCACTCTCCAAATCTAAATTCGCGGTACTTTCATCGAGTAATAACACCTTATCTGATTCAAGTAGTGTTCTAGCCAGCGCTAATCGTTGTCGTTGCCCTCCGGATAACTTAGTCCCATGTTCACTCACAACTTCCTGAGCATTCGTAAATTGATTCAATCCCATTTGACTAGATTCTTCCTCAAATGGACGATCTTCCCATAACGTAATATTGTCTTTTACTGTGGCGTTAAAAATATGGTTCTTCTGAGGATTGTATGCAGTAATATTGCGTAGCTGTACTATTTGTTCCTTAGAAAGAGGCTTCCCATCGAGGATTACTTCACCTGTAAATTCGTGATTTCGACCAGCTAAGAAACTCAATAATGTTGATTTTCCAGTGCCGCTATCCCCTAACAACGCATATTTCTTCCCTTTTTCGATAGTGAACGTCACGGGTTGTACAATGACATGCCCATTTACGCTAACTGATACATCTCGTAATGATAAAGATTGTTGCAGAGAACTATTGTCTGGTTGTAAATTCGAATCTTCTTCTAAACTATTGAATTTATCAAAATAAACATGAATCGATTTTAATTGAACTAATTGTTGAACGACTTGTTCTAACGATGCAAAGCAGTTAAATGTAAGAGAACCTGCAGCAGTAAATGCCCCCACTGAAATCATCCCAGCAAACACCATGAATCCGGCTACGACATCCACTGAAATTTTCCCAATAAAATTCAGTAACGAAATGCACAATTGTACAAAAGAAAATTTCTTTCGATAACTGACTTTAACTTCTGATAATGCATCTGAAGCGACTTTAATTCGCTTCACAAATTGCCCAACTGCATTCGAGGTATAAAACACTTCGAATCCTTTAAATAAGTTTTGAACGGTTGTAATAAATTCTTCATTGGCAGCCGATATATTTGAAGTAGCTTCCTTGGTTTGTTTTTGAAACCACTTGGGCGTGAAAAAAAGCATCAATGCTACCAAGACAGTCACCACTGCTAATCCCCAATGGAATAGTGAGAGAGAAGTCAATGCAAAGATCAGCATCATTCCACTTCCGATGCTGTTGAATAATACTGCAAATCCATTGTCCTCTAATTGCTCTAAATCACTTGTAAACCATGAAACATACGCAGAAACATCTTTTTCTGTCACTGTCGAATAATTCGCACGACCGATTTTGTCGGCAATTTCTCCTCGGATTTCAATGCTAATTTTTTGGATGAGCTTATTCAGCTGCACATTATATCCATATAACGATGCCAAATAAACTCCACTGAAAGCTATCCCTACTAACTTCCACATTAAAAACGTAGAAAAATCGCCCTTAACTAAAGCATTAAATGCTGGTGCATTCAACGAAATACTAATAATAGAGGATACATTTTCCAAGAAAGATAATAACACTACAACAAAAGATGCTACTTTATGCCTGAGCAGATACCGTTTCATTGATTCGTTCTCCCATTTTCAACGTCTAAAAAATATAAGATAACATCATTATACTCCCGTCACAAAACTGGAACAATACAAAAAACGTGGAGATTTCGTACATTCTCCACGTTTTTTCAATTAAAATAATTGATTTTTTAATTTTCCGCAAACGCCTTTGCCTGAACGATTCGTTTCTCGAGTTCTAACAGGTCGATAAAGCGTGCTTGGCGGGCGAATTCTTTATCCCCAAGCGTCAGAATGACCGCTGGCACTGTTAAGACTTCATAGAGACTCGCCACTTCTGGATGAAGAGTGGCGTCGATTTCTTCTACCGGAATCTTATACTCTTCGGCAAGTTCCTTTACTCGTGGTTTAATCGCATGACACACCCCACATGTTGGCGTGGATATATATATGATTTTTACTTCGTCCATTTTTTCACCTCACTTCTATCATACCCGATAGTCTATGAATTCTTGCAAACTTTGCTCACGGTTCAATTTTTAGTAGAAAACACTTAACAAACCGCGTCTTGATTGTGTATAATGGAAGAGTTAAGTCCAGATGAAAATCAGAAAGTGAGTGAAACAATGGGACGTAAATGGGCAAATATTGTCGAAAAGAAAACAAAATTAGATGCAAATAACAGTAAAATCTACGCTAAATTCGGGATTGAAATCTATGTAGCTGCAAAACAAGGGGAACCAGATCCTCATTCAAACCAAAAATTAAAATTCGTTATTGACCGTGCGAAAACTTATAATGTACCACGTCATATCATCGAACGTGCGATTGAAAAAGCAAAAGGTGGCGGCGATGGCGACTACCAAGAACTCCGTTACGAAGGTTTCGGACCAAACGGCTCTATGATTATCGTAGATGCCCTAACAAATAACGTAAACCGTACAGCAGCTGACGTACGTGCCGCTTACAGCAAAAACGGCGGGAACATGGGTGCACCAGGTTCTGTAACTTACTTATTTGACCACACAGCTATCTTCGGTGTTGCCAATAAAGATGCTGACGAATTATTAGAACAATTAATGGAAGCAGACGTTGATGTTCGTGACGTTGTTCAAGAAGACGATCAAGCGATTGTTTACGCTGAACCAAACGACTTCCATACAGTTCGTAAAGCGTTAGAAGATTTAGGAATTACAGAATTCACAGTGAGCGAAATCGAAATGATTCCTCAATCAGAAGTGACACTTGAAGGCGATGACTTACGTTTATTCGAACGCATGATTAACGCTCTAGAAGACAACGAAGACGTTCAAAAAGTGTACCACAACGTAAACTTAGAAGACTAATAGTAGAAAAAGCAAAATGTAACATTGATATGCTCCCTCTAAAGTAGACACTAAAAAAGTAAACTACTTTAGAGGGGGTATTTTTTAGATTGGCTAAGAAACATACTGCAAAAGAATTAGAACGATTCATAGAATTGTATTTAGATGGTGTGCCTTTTCGTGAGTTGCGTAGTGAATATGGTTTAAGGATTTCACCTGGAACATTTAATATGCATTTTTTGAACTATAAAGCATATGGAGCTTCTGCATTAGAAGATCGAGATGGGTTTAACACTTATACAAATGAATTTAAAGAAAAGGTGGTTAAAGAGTTTTTAGAATCGAAAACCTATTTAACGGCAATCACAAGAAAATATAAAATTCCTTCTATTACAACTGTACGAAATTGGATTATTAAGTATACTAATGGTGAGGCCACGAAGGCCTACTATCCTAAGCCAGAGGTATACACTATGAAATATAGAAAAACATCGCACGAAGAAAGAATCCTTATCGTCAAAGACTGTATTCGAAATCAATTAAACTATAAACAAACCGCACAGAAATATAACATCTCTTACAACTTGGTGTATCAATGGGTAAAAAAATATCAAAAATATGGCCCTGATGGATTAATAGACAGTCGAGGAAAACGAAAACCAGATAATATACAGACAGAAACTGAGCGTATTCGTGCAGAAATGGCTATATTAAAGGCACGAAACGAATATTTAGAAACAGAAAATGCCGCACTAAAAAAATTACAAGAAGTGGAAAGCGAGCTGATGTTTGCCAGACGAGATTTGAAGCGGAATATCAAACGATTAAAAAATTAAGTAAAAGAGGATTTCATATTACTCAATTATGTAAAGTGTTAAAAGTCAGTAGAGCTGGCTATTATAAATGGTTAAATCGTGTCCCTTCGGAATCTGAAAAACGACTATGTCGTTTAATGGAATTAATACACGAAGTATATGAATCTGTTCAAGGTATATATGGATATCGTCGTATCACAATCTATTTAAACTATTATAGAAATGCAAAAGTGAATCATAAATGTATTCAGCGTCTTATGAAACTAATGGGATTAAAGGCAATTATACGAAAAAAACGTTATCGTTATAAATCCAACTCTGAAGAATACACCGCAGCTAATATTTTAAATAGAGAATTTAAGAAAGAATACGAGCCAATGGCTCTACTATTAACGGATATTACTGAATTAAAGTATGGAAAGGGAGAAAAAGCTTATTTAAGTGCAGTTTTAGACTATGGCACAAAGAAAATAGTTGCATATCAAATATCTAAACAAAATAATAATCAAATCGTTAAAGACACTTTTGATCAAATAAAGAGAAAGATAATCCCAACAAAAACAATGATTCATAGTGATCGAGGATTTCAATACACTTCTCATTTCTTTAAGCACTTTATAGAAAAAGGTCAGATAACACACAGCATGTCCCGTCCTGGCAGATGTATCGATAACGGCCCAATTGAATCGTTCTGGGGAACATTAAAGGAAGAAGTATATCGTTTATATCATTTCAAAAACTATGAATCTCTTTTCAAGAAAGTTGAAGAGTATATCCACTTCTATAATGAGAAAAGAATTACTTTATCAATGGGTTTAAAAATCCCTGCATAAACAAAAAGACGAGTTCTTATGAACTCGTCATACAATTTAATTATTTTCCTGTCTACTTGACAGGGTGCACTTCACATATAAGTTACATTTTGCTTTTTTCTTTTTCTTTCAATTTGAGAACCTACTCCCATCAGCTTCTTATCTCGTGGGACTCCTCACTCAGGAAGCTCCCCATTAACTTTTCAGCAAAAAGGACAAAACAGGACACGTAAAGCTCCATGGATTCTATAGTAGGAACAATAGCGTGTGCATTCAATGTGAATTACTGCCGCTGGGAAATTCATTTTCTAGCGGCAGTTTGAAGCTCGGTAGCCAAGAGACGATAGGCTCTTGGCGGTATCCTTATAATGATGACTATTGAAACATCCAAAGATGTTCAAAGTAGGTTTTGCCCTATTTAAATTATTTATTTTGCACATACTGCTCAAGGCGGTAGCTTCCTGCAGTGAGAAGCACCATCGCCATTCCAAGAAGCACCCATACGGATGGGAACATGGATTGAAAATCAATCGCCTTTACGATCCAATACATCGGACTGCAATAAGCAAGCACATTTAACCACAGTAAATTCGTTACAGCCCCCGTAGCCACTGGCATTCCCATTGCACTCATGATAATTACAATCAGCACTCCAATTGCCGTCGCAAGTTGCGGATTTTTAAACAATCGGAATAAGAATAAATTCAAACTCAAGCTGAACATCGTTGTTGCTAGTAACATTCCTAAGAACAGACCCCAGTTTAAGTGTGGAACCATCCCTATCAATGTGAAGAAGAGCATCAATAGCGTATTCGCACCAAACATAAAGACAAAATAAGAAAGAATAAAGGATAAGACAATCTCCAAATTCGAACTAGGTGAAACGACTGAACGTTTTAACACTAGTGATTTCTTAAATTGAATCCAGTCAGACGAAATCGTTGAGGCGTTAAAAATAACGTATAACAAAATCATCATCACAGCCATACCCGAAGCAATCGGATTCGGAGCCGCGCTTTCCTCAATGACCATCTCTTGTGAAATGCTAGGAAGTGATTCTCCTGGCTTGAGAACGCCTGCTTCTTGTAATTTCGCATCGAGCATTACTTTTTTAAGAGTTTGCATTAACTGTTCATCTAATAGAAAATCACGAGTTCCTCTTTGTGTATTCCACACTAAAATTGTTGGAACTTTTCCAGATTTTGCGTTTTGTAAATAATGAGCAGGTACCTGGTAAATAACGGTCATCTCACCCTTTTTTAGGGCTGCTTTAGCAGATTCTAAATCTGAAAAGACATGTTCCTCATTGATATAAGGCGCAATCAATGAACGATACTCTTCATTTCCTTCCTCGAAAACAAAAGCCACAGTGGAAGCCACAGGAAGAGTAGAATCACTATTTGTATTCGTATTTTGGACAAAAAGCATCAGTCCTGACATAAGAGAAGGCATTCCAATCGTCATAAAAAGAAATGTAGGATTTTTCAACATACGCTTCAGGTGAAAAAGAATCATTCGAACGAATTTCATTGTTGTGCCTCCTTTCTCTTGATTCTTAAGACAAAGACAAATGACAAAATACAAAGAATTAGAGTAGCACTTGGGATCATGTCCCCTACAGAAGCCCCGTTCATTAAGTCTACAAATGGCGTATAGATGAATCGTTGGACTAAATTACCAGATAAGAATCCAAACACTGGACTAATCTTATCTAATGGAAGAATCCCTGAACTAAAAATCAAGAGCATGTTGACCAGTGTTGAAATCATTTGATGATTCTTCTCTGTAATCAGCGTTCCTACAATCGTTGCGACAACTCCCGTAAACAGACTATAAAATAGCGCAAATAAAAGAAGTCCCATCCAATTATTCCCAAACGTTGTTGCATCCACTAATTTCCAAGCAAGAATATATAGTAGAATCAAGAACGTATTAAAGATGACATGAGTTGCTAAGTCTAAGCGCTCTTTCTCGCTAACGGAATATGGCAAGATTTCCATCCGTTTTCGATAGCCTCCTAGTTCTTTTTGAACCTTTGAACGCCATAAAGCTTCCATTAGCATGATTAACAGTAAACTGATACCGGTAATTGAAAAATGTTGAGCACTGGTTAATTGCGCCTCTGCTTCAACTTGTTCCATTTGAAAGGCTTGACTAGCAATCTCTTGTTGCAAGCTGGCAAGTAATGTAGCGACTTGTTCCTTGGAGATGGTCGCTGCTGGAGTCGCCTCGATTTTTCTAGCGACTTGATTCACTTCTAGCAATTGCGTGGTGATTGTTGCAAACAACTCTTTATAGACTGCAAAAACAATATTCGAAGAGCGCCCTAATCGACGAATGACAATCGGACTGTCCTGACTGCCTGATTGAATCGCTTTGGTAAACCCTTCTGGAATACTAGCGCTGAATTTCGCCTCTTCTGGATTACTCGTTAATAAAATTTGCTTTTCTTCAGATAACTGTTGAAAGAGTTGAACAATTTGAGCGCCATACTCTCCCTGATCATTGTTTTCAATATAAAGCGGTACATCCACACTCAATTTTGGTTGCGCATAGATTCCTCTCATCGAAAACGCTAAAAACAACGTTAAGAAAAAAGGCGTTAAAATAATCATCAGAAGGCCTTGAAATTGTTTGAAAGAAGCTATTACTTCGGTCTTAATATAGCGAATGTATCTCATAATGCCCTCCTTAATCTCGAAGTGTCTTCCCTGTTAATTGCAAGAATGCTTCCTCTAATGTCGTTTCTTTGATACTTAGCGACTTGATTACGAGTTGTTCTTGTTCCACAAAACCAATCAATTTCATCATGGAGAAAATCGTTTGGTCCACCGTAAGCTCGAGGGTTTCCTCTTTCAACAGGACATGTTGAACGCCATTCTCACTGGCTTTTAAAGCTTCTTCAAAACCATTTGGAATGCGGTCTAAGGTCAGTACCACTGTTTGCGTATGTCCGACTAACTTTTTCACTTCTTCTTTTGTTCCGTAAGCCACTTCTTCTCCAAGATCTAAAATAAAGACACGATCACAAAGGGCTTCAATTTCTTCCATATAATGCGAAGTATATAAAATCGTTGTGCCTTGCGCGGCCAACTCTTGGATGTAATCAAAAATATATTGACGTGACTGCGCATCGACTCCAACAGTTGGTTCATCCAAAATAAGAATCGAAGGATTATGTAACATCGCTACCGCAATATTCAATCTGCGTTTCATCCCACCAGAATAGTTTTTCACTTTTTCTTTTCTCTTATCCGTCAATCCTGCAACTTCTAGTAACTTTTCAATTTGTGCTTTTAACTCAGCACCATATAATCCATAAAGACCGCCAAAGTATTCCAGATTATCTACCGCATTCAATTCTTCTAGCAAAGCAATATCTTGAGGTACGAGTCCTAAATGTTTTCGGATTTCTACTTTATCCGTTTTAATCGACTTTCCATTAATCAAAATATCCCCGCTATCCATTGGTTGGATGCCTGTTAAAATATCAATTAAGGTACTTTTACCTGCGCCATTAGGTCCTAATAGACCGAACAGCTCTCCCTTCATAATTTCAAAGGAAACATTTTGCAACACTTTATGGCGTCCATAAGACTTTGTAACATCTTTAATCTCAATCATGTTTACACCTCTTTAAAAAATAAATAGAAATGACATACTTAATAACATACAAAATAGAAAACAACTGGCAACGACAATCTTTTCTTCTCGTAAATCTTTCTCTGTTCTTCTTTCTTCTCTCATCAATCGTAAACTCCTTTGTTACTGTACCACTATCATAGCAAGCTTCTCTTATAACTAGTAGTTTCCAACGTCACCAACTAACATGACCAAAGTCACTTTTATGAATGGGTTTCTGGTGAGTAGAAGAATATTCTCTAATAGAAGAACCTCTAGTATAAAAAAACTATCGCCAGGACTCTCTAGCTTCCAAGTAGCCACAATAGTATGAGGACCCGATTTTTCTTCATCCCAATCGGTAGAGAGTCTTTAAACTCCACACACACTATTGTCGCTACAAAAAACTAACCATCCGAGCAATAGTTTATTGTTTTAATTTATTCTCGTAAGCAAAAATGACTAATTGCGTTCTATCGCGTAGTTCTAACTTAGAAAGAATCGTACTAATATTATTTTTTACTGTCCCTTCTGAAAGAAAGAGCGTTTGGGCAATTTCCTTATTGCTGAGGCCTTTTGCCACCTGTGCAATCAGTTCCACCTCTCTGGTTGTTAAGCCCCATTTTTCGGCATCGAAACTTTCCTCTTTCTCTACAGAGGTGTTTGTTAAGAGTGCTTCAGAAATCACCGTATCCATCACGACTTTTCCAGAAAGGGCTACTTTAATACCGTCAAGAATGGCATCTGGACTACTATCTTTTAACAAATATCCAGAAGCCCCATTTTGAACAGCTTCGACAATATATTCAGTATCTTGGAAAGTCGTCACAATTAACACTTTCACTTCTGGAAAGGCTTCTTTAATCAGCTTTGTACCTTCGATTCCGTTACTTTCAGGCATTCGAATATCCATCAACACGACATCTGGCCGGTGAATGGTACAAGCTTCAAAAGCTGCTCTCCCGTTTTCTGCAAGGGCTAGCACTTCTACATTCCCACTGGCTTCGAGCATGATTTTTAATCCTGTCCGAATCAGCATCTCATCATCTGCAATAATTAATCGAATTGGTTTCGTCATTAGTTTCCTCGTTTCTACCCCTGATTCGGGTTTGGAATAATAAATTGAATGGTCACTCCTTGGTTGGAAGGGTTCATCTCTACAACTCCGCCCTCACGTCGAAGTCTCTCTTGTAGGGATTTTAATCCACCCTTTGGAACAAGCTCTTCGCTAGTTGCGCCTTGTCCATTGTCCTTAATCGTGACCACTAATTGCGCTTGATTATACATCAAAAGTACGGTGATTTTTGTTGCGTTTCCGTGTCTCATAGCATTCGTAATCGCTTCTTGGACTCCACGAAAAACACTCAGTTCCGCTTCACTGTTAAGTGCAAATGTAGGATCATTTTTTCTGAACTGTATTTCAAGCCCTGAATTCACTTGAACTTCATGGAAGAATTCTTCCAGTGCAATATCCAATTGCTTCCTATCCATTTGCTCCGGTTTCAAATCATGGACAATTTTACGAACCTCTTGTAGTCCTTGCGTCGCAAATTCGCGTAATCCTTCACTCATTTCTTGAATCGGAGAATTTTCCATCTTCGCTAATTGACTAATCGCACCTAGTTGAATAATGATGGTCGATAAACTATGTCCGACAGAGTCATGAATTTCCCGCGAAATCCGATTACGCTCTTGTAGTGTGAAGATTTCCTTCATTGTCCCCATTTTATATTGTGCTTGTTGTAAATCGTACCGTTGCTCACTTAGTTTTTGATACACTTCATCTAATTCCTCTTGCAGTGCTCTTCGCTCTTCTAAAATATGATTTCCATACAAGAAGAAAAGAATAAAGAAGACGGTCATAATCGCTTTAAGCGTATCGAACTGCTGCATGGCTGGGATGATAATGATTAGCCCCAGAAGCACCTGCATCACTACCGCGTTCTTAAAAGAGAAGCGTAGGCTAATTTCAAAGCAGAGGAGTAGGATGAGTCCCGAAAAAACTGTTTGGAAATAAAAACAAAGAAGTGCCACTGCAATTCCTTCTACTAAAATATACCATTGATATTTTAACCAATAATAACCAATCTGAACGACCGCGATAAAGGCCGTAAAGAACACGATTTGATGAGCACTCATCCCTGGCAATTGACTCCATTCAAACAAAGAGAAAAGGATGAAACCATACCGAATAATGAATCGTACCCATTGATCGATTTTCATGATTTCATCCTCCTAAATTACATACTCATTAAAAATAAAAATGCAACAAAATTATTGATAAAGTGCATCGTAATCGATGCAACAATATTATTCTCATAGTAACGATACATTCCTACGATTGGAATCGTTAAAGGAACGTATAGCAAGGCAGACATCCAATTAATGCCACTTCCATCACTAGAAAGCGAATGTAAAAGAATGAATAATACAGCCGAGATGACGGTCAACACATGGACATTCATCGATTTTTTGAAAGAGCCAATGATGGCTTCACGAAAGACTAATTCTTCCAAAATAGGTGCCACCACGCAAAGCAATACAAACATCATCACAAGATTGGATTTCGACATCATGGATTCAATTTGCGCCTGATTATCTGAAGTAAATTCCCCTAATAAATTCGACACAATGATGGCGAGTACAATTCGAAGAACATATCCTATCGCTAAATCACGTATAAAAGGTCGTTTAACAAACTCTTTTGCCGCTTGCGCTATTTTGGTTCTGTAGAGCCAAATTCCAATGACCATCGACACGACTTGTAATACGACATACATTTGGGTATCTACCGCATATTTTCCTGAAGATACTTCTACAATAAAGAAACTTGGGAAAATAATTAAATTCAGAAAATAAACAATCCATAGTAAAACTGCATTCTTTTTCATGATTCACCTCTAGTCATCGGTAAAACGTACCGGTTTTGTATTTTTAATACTGTAAATTTTTTCAATTTGTCCATCCGACCAGACAATACCGTGAAGCGCACCTCCAAAGACAGCTCCGCCATCGATTCCGATTTTGCCGTCCTGTTGCCATAATTTCATAAAGTCGCCATCTTCGTTCAAGCCACGTAAAGGCGTATGACCGAAGATAATCGTTTTACCAGTGTTGTTAACCCCTTTATGGAACGGTTCACGAATCCAGTAAAAGTCTTTTGGCTCTGTGTCGTGCCAGTCGTCCAAACGTAAATCTACCCCTGCATGTGCTAAGAGTAAATCTCCTTCATCGATATAGAGTGGACGCTCTCTTAGAAACGCGATGAGTTCCGGATATTTCGCTTTGATGGCTTCAGCATCTTCCACAGGATTTACCGGAGTACCTTGCGGGCGTCCGAGTAAGTCATTAATCGTTGTATCTCCGTTATTTCTTAAGTAATGTGGAAAACGTCCCTCTGGATCATCGATAAACGCAAGGAACATGACTTCATGGTTTCCCATCATATACCATGCATTTTTTTCTTTAGCATATTTCATCCCGGTAAGGACACTTCGTTTATTGTCGGGACCACGGTCAATTAAGTCACCCATGAAGACCAGTTGCTGAGTTTCCTCATCCCAGTTTTGAAGCATCTCTTCCATCATGTCTGCTTCACCGTGAATGTCACCAATAATAAAATATTTTTTCTTCATCTATTCCACCTCAAATAACTATCATACTGTTCATTATAGCAAATAACCGCCTGAATATGAAAGAAGCTTCTTTTAAAACAAAAAGAAGATCGAACCATCGCCCGATCTTCAGTCTTTAAAAGACATGATTATGCTTCTTGTTTACGAAAGACTAAGAAACTACCTGCAATCGCTGCTAGTGCACCTAAAACAAGGATAAAAGGATTTTCCAATGTTCCAGTATTTGGTAACTCTGGACGTTTTGGTTCCTCTGTTGTCGTTGTTTGTGGTGTAACGGTTGTTGTTGTTGTACCTTCAGTCGTTGGTTCTTCCGTAGTCGTTGTTACAGTAGTCACTTCCGTTGTAGTTGACTCTGTCGTTGTTGTAGCAGTGGTAGTCGTTTCTGTTGTACTTGTAGTGGTGGTCGTCGTAGTAGTAGTCGTTGTTGTAGTTACTGGCTTTTCACCATCAGCAAGCCCAATCCCTGTTAACATTTTATACGTCACATCAGTAGAAATCGCATCGTCTAACTCCTCAGCTGTAATCGTAATGCGATTCTGAGAATTTTGACTTGGATTGGCCAATTGAACCTTATAGTCTATAAAGATAATTTTATCCGTAGAATTGATTTTAACAGTAATTCCAGTAGGAGTGATTTCATAATCACTTTCTGAAAGAAATCCAGCTGATTTCCAAGGATAAGTCGATTCTACTAACTCTACACGTAATGAACCAGGTACATAAGTTTGATTTGCATCCCATACGTCCTTAATTTCAATATTCGATAAAGTCTTTCTAGCATAGTTCAAACGAGCCCACCAGTGAACTTGTTCAGCATTATCTGCTTGTTGAGCTCCCCATTTAGCAGCCATTTCATTTGGTCCTGGCATTGGTAAAGGTTTAATTTTTTGAGTAATGACAGTTCCATTGAAATCCAATTCTTGCGTTGTATCAGCTAAGCTATCATCTGAAGCCCAGAATACCTCAACAGAAAGTTCCATGTTCTTTTTCAAATAGTTTTCTTCAAAATATGAACTAAACGTCACCGTTACAGTTCCTTCAGCCGCATTCACCTTTGCATTGGCTACGACTTGATTCGCCTTGTTATAAACTGGAAATGAATAATCCGATTGCAGACGAATTGGCGCTTTTAAATTAAATTGTAGCGTATCATTTTCGTTGATGGTTACCTCATCCGGAAAATCAACTTGGAATGTTAATCCCCATCGTCCATAAATATCTGAAGCATCTCCCGTTACAGTCACTTTCGGATTGGTTACTTTTAAAGTAGTCCCTTCCTTTTGAACCTCAACTGCATTTACTTTTGCAGAAAAGACGAGCACTACTAAACTAAATAATGCTACGATAGAATATAAAATCTTTTTCATAAATATCTCCTTATATTTTTTATTAAGATTATATTCATAATATTAATTGATTATTACATTTTTTATATAATTGAATTGTGAATTTTATGTGAAAAGAGGCAAGAAATGAATTTTCATTTCTTGCCTCTATAATCGCTTGATCTATTTTTCTAAGCTACTTGCCGGGATTGAACCGGCGACCTCCACCTTACCAAGGTGACGCTCTACCGACTGAGCTAAAGCAGCATTTTTGGGTAAAAAAAAAGAACTCCGCCAGTAGGACTCGAACCTACGACATCATGATTAACAGTCATGCGCTACTACCAACTGAGCTATGGCGGAAAAATAATAAAGCGTGGCAACGTCCTACCCTCGCAGGGAGAAACCCCCAACTACTATCGGCGCTAAGAAGCTTAACTTCTGTGTTCGAGATGGGAACAGGTGTATCCTTCTTGCCATCGTCACCACACTTTATTTCTGAAAAAACTTTCGTTCTTTCAAAACTGAATCTATATCCAACTCCATCAATCTACCAGCTATACAACTCGTGGTTAAGTCCTCGACCGATTAGTACTAGTCCGCTCCATGCCTCGCGGCACTTCCACTTCTAGCCTATCTACCTGATCGTCTCTCAGGGGTCTTACTCACTTAATGTGATGGGAAATCTCATCTCGAGGGGGGCTTCACGCTTAGATGCTTTCAGCGTTTATCCCGTCCACACATAGCTACCCAGCGATGCTCTTGGCAGAACAACTGGTACACCAGCGGTGTGTCCATCCCGGTCCTCTCGTACTAAGGACAGCTCCTCTCAAATTTCCAACGCCCGCGACGGATAGGGACCGAACTGTCTCACGACGTTCTGAACCCAGCTCGCGTACCGCTTTAATGGGCGAACAGCCCAACCCTTGGGACCGACTTCAGCCCCAGGATGCGATGAGCCGACATCGAGGTGCCAAACCTCCCCGTCGATGTGAACTCTTGGGGGAGATAAGCCTGTTATCCCCAGGGTAGCTTTTATCCGTTGAGCGATGGCCCTTCCATGCGGAACCACCGGATCACTAAGCCCGACTTTCGTCCCTGCTCGACTTGTAGGTCTCGCAGTCAAGCTCCCTTCTGCCTTTACACTCTTCGAATGATTTCCAACCATTCTGAGGGAACCTTTGGGCGCCTCCGTTACACTTTAGGAGGCGACCGCCCCAGTCAAACTGCCCGTCTGACACTGTCTCCCACCCCGGTAAGGGGTGCGGGTTAGAGTGGTCATGTCACAAGGGTAGTATCCCACCGTTGCCTCCTCCGAAACTGGCGTCCCGGATTCTTCAGCTCCTACCTATCCTGTACATGTGACACAAACACTCAATATCAAACTACAGTAAAGCTCCATGGGGTCTTTCCGTCCTGTCGCGGGTAACCTGCATCTTCACAGGTACTATAATTTCACCGAGTCTCTCGTTGAGACAGTGCCCAGATCGTTACGCCTTTCGTGCGGGTCGGAACTTACCCGACAAGGAATTTCGCTACCTTAGGACCGTTATAGTTACGGCCGCCGTTTACTGGGGCTTCAATTCAAAGCTTCGCTTGCGCTAACCTCTCCTCTTAACCTTCCAGCACCGGGCAGGCGTCAGCCCCTATACGTCATCTTTCGATTTTGCAGAGACCTGTGTTTTTGATAAACAGTCGCCTGGGCCTATTCACTGCGGCTGGTATTGCTACCAGCACCCCTTCTCCCGAAGTTACGGGGTCATTTTGCCGAGTTCCTTAACGAGAGTTCGCTCGCTCACCTTAGGATTCTCTCCTCAACTACCTGTGTCGGTTTGCGGTACGGGTCCTATAAATCTTGCTAGAAGCTTTTCTCGGCAGTGTGACATCAGAAACTTCGGTACTAAACTTCCCTCCCCGTTACAGCTTGTCGCATCTGTGATAAGCATTTGACTCATCAGCCGACTCACTGCTTGGGCGTACACTTCCAGTCGTACGCTTTTCTTAGCCTCCTGCGTCCCTCCATTGCTCAAACGATTTATAGAAGTACAGGAATATCAACCTGTTGTCCATCGACTACGCCTATCGGCCTCGCCTTAGGTCCCGACTAACCCTGGGAGGACGAGCCTTCCCCAGGAAACCTTAGTTATTCGGTGGACGGGATTCTCACCCGTCTTTCGCTACTCATACCGGCATTCTCACTTCTAAGCGCTCCACATGTCCTTACGGTCATGCTTCACCGCCCTTAGAACGCTCTCCTACCACTGGACCATAAGGTCCAATCCACAGCTTCGGTAATCTGTTTAGCCCCGTTACATTTTCGGCGCAGGGTCACTCGACTAGTGAGCTATTACGCACTCTTTGAATGATGGCTGCTTCTAAGCCAACATCCTAGTTGTCTGTGCAACCCCACATCCTTTTCCACTTAACAGATATTTTGGGACCTTAGCTGGTGGTCTGGGCTGTTTCCCTTTCGACTACGGATCTTATCACTCGCAGTCTGACTCCCGGATATAAATACATGGCATTCGGAGTTTATCTGAATTCGGTAACCCGAGATGGGCCCCTAGTCCAAACAGTGCTCTACCTCCACGATTCTCACTTCCGAGGCTAGCCCTAAAGCTATTTCGGAGAGAACCAGCTATCTCCAAGTTCGATTGGAATTTCTCCGCTACCCACACCTCATCCAAGCACTTTTCAACGTGCCCTGGTTCGGTCCTCCAGTGCGTTTTACCGCACCTTCAACCTGGACATGGGTAGATCACTTGGTTTCGGGTCTACGTCCACATACTTCATGCGCCCTATTCAGACTCGCTTTCGCTACGGCTCCGACTCTTCATCTTAACCTCGCATGTAAACGTAACTCGCCGGTTCATTCTACAAAAGGCACGCCATCACCCATTAACGGGCTCTGACTACTTGTAAGCACACGGTTTCAGGTACTCTTTCACTCCCCTCCCGGGGTTCTTTTCACCTTTCCCTCACGGTACTGGTTCACTATCGGTCACTAGGTAGTATTTAGCCTTGCCAGATGGTCCTGGCGGATTCCGACGGGATTCCTCGTGTCCCGCCGTACTCAGGATGCTAGTAGAGTTCGTCAAGATGTCGCGTACAGGATTGTCACCTTCTGTGATGGGCCTTTCCAGACCACTTCTGCTATCTTGATGTCTTCTCACGTTCTAGTCCTACAACCCCAACAAGCAAGCTCGTTGGTTTGGGCTCCTCCCGTTTCGCTCGCCGCTACTCAGGGAATCGATTTTTCTTTCTCTTCCTGCAGGTAATGAGATGTTTCAGTTCCCTGCGTGTACCTCCTAATGAGCTATGTATTCACTCATTGGTAACACCCTATGAAAGGTGCTGGGTTCCCCCATTCGGAAATCTTTGGATCTTAGCTTACTTACAGCTCCCCAAAGCATATCGGTGTTAGTTCCGTCCTTCTTCGGCTCCTAGTACCAAGGCATCCACCGTGCGCCCTTATTCACTTAACCGTTGGTTAAATGTCGCATAGCGTTGCGTTTTGTTAAAAAACTCTTTTCGTTAGATGTTACTCTAACGCTCGGTAAATTAATTGGTTATTTGTTGTGATATAGTATTCAGTTTTCAAAGAACAAAATTCTCTGCTATTTGTAACAGATATGGAGACTAGCGGGATCGAACCGCTGACCTCCTGCGTGCAAAGCAGGCGCTCTCCCAGCTGAGCTAAGCCCCCTAAATTCAAACTAATGGGCCTAAATGGACTCGAACCATCGACCTCACGCTTATCAGGCGTGCGCTCTAACCAGCTGAGCTATAGGCCCTTGTTCGCATTTAGAACTTTTGTTTTGAGAGATGAACCTCTCAAAACTAAACAAAGAAGTCTAAACCCTGTAGGGTTCCGTATTACCTTCAATACCTTACGGCACTGAGGTTTATCCTTAGAAAGGAGGTGATCCAGCCGCACCTTCCGATACGGCTACCTTGTTACGACT
Organism: Granulicatella adiacens ATCC 49175; assembly: GCF_025150565.1. NCBI lineage: Bacteria > Bacillati > Bacillota > Bacilli > Lactobacillales > Carnobacteriaceae > Granulicatella > Granulicatella adiacens. Next base: position 1,959,282 of record NZ_CP102283.1, read on the forward strand.
TCACCCCAATCATCTATCCCACCTTAGGCGGCTGGCTCCAAATGGTTACCTCACCGACTTTGGGTGTTACAAACTCTCGTGGTGTGACGGGCGGTGTGTACAAGACCCGGGAACGTATTCACCGCGGCGTGCTGATCCGCGATTACTAGCGATTCCGGCTTCATGTAGGCGAGTTGCAGCCTACAATCCGAACTGAGAATGGCTTTAAGAGATTCGCTTACCCTCGCGAGTTCGCTGCTCGTTGTACCATCCATTGTAGCACGTGTGTAGCCCAAGTCATAAGGGGCATGATGATTTGACGTCATCCCCACCTTCCTCCGGTTTGTCACCGGCAGTCTCACTAGAGTGCCCAACCGAATGCTGGCAACTAGTAATAAGGGTTGCGCTCGTTGCGGGACTTAACCCAACATCTCACGACACGAGCTGACGACAACCATGCACCACCTGTCACTTTGTCCCCGAAGGGAAAGCTCTATCTCTAGAGTGGTCAAAGGATGTCAAGACTTGGTAAGGTTCTTCGCGTTGCTTCGAATTAAACCACATGCTCCACCGCTTGTGCGGGTCCCCGTCAATTCCTTTGAGTTTCAACCTTGCGGTCGTACTCCCCAGGCGGAGTGCTTAATGCGTTAACTGCAGCACTGAAGGGCGGAAACCCTCCAACACTTAGCACTCATCGTTTACGGCGTGGACTACCAGGGTATCTAATCCTGTTTGCTACCCACGCTTTCGAGCCTCAGCGTCAGTTACAGACCAGAGAGTCGCCTTCGCCACTGGTGTTCCTCCATATATCTACGCATTTCACCGCTACACATGGAATTCCACTCTCCTCTTCTGCACTCAAGTTCCCCAGTTTCCAATGACCCTCCCCGGTTGAGCCGGGGGCTTTCACATCAGACTTAAGGAACCGCCTGCGCTCGCTTTACGCCCAATAAATCCGGACAACGCTTGCCACCTACGTATTACCGCGGCTGCTGGCACGTAGTTAGCCGTGGCTTTCTGGTTAGATACCGTCAAGGCGCTAACAGTTACTCTAGCACTTGTTCTTCTCTAACAACAGAGTTTTACGATCCGAAAACCTTCTTCACTCACGCGGCGTTGCTCCGTCAGACTTGCGTCCATTGCGGAAGATTCCCTACTGCTGCCTCCCGTAGGAGTTTGGGCCGTGTCTCAGTCCCAATGTGGCCGATCACCCTCTCAGGTCGGCTATGCATCACGGCCTTGGTGAGCCGTTACCTCACCAACTAGCTAATGCACCGCGGGTCCATCCATCAGCAGAAGCTTGCGCCTCTTTTCCTCTTCAAACCATGCGGTTCGAAGACCTATGCGGTTTTAGCATCCGTTTCCGGATGTTATCCCCCTCTGATGGGCAGGTTACCCACGTGTTACTCACCCGTTCGCCACTAGATTGACCAGTGCAAGCACCGGTCGCTCTCGTTCGACTTGCATGTATTAGGCACGCCGCCAGCGTTCGTCCTGAGCCAGGATCAAACTCTCATGAAAAATTGAATTTTCATGAGCTTTGAAAAGCTCATTTTAATTACTGACTTATTGTATCTCTTTAAGAGATAAGAAATTGTTGTTTCTTCATTAAAAATAATGAAGTCCCTACACATTTGGTTCGTCTTCTTTGTTCAGTTTTCAAAGGTCAATCGTTGTTTTTCAACAACTCCTATATACTATCATAGGACATTTTTACTGTCAACAGATTTCATCCATCTTTTTGGAAGATTTTGAAACGGTTTTAAAAGCGAACGTTCGCTTAACAGTGATATTAATTTATCATAACTAGTTTGTGATTTCAACTAAAATGCTACTGTTTTCATTAAAAAATTCTTTCTAAATGAATAAGTTTCTGAAAAGGAATTATTTCTACTTTTTTGAAATAAAAAAGACCTTGAAGAACAAGGTCTCTAATCTCACTTAGCAGGTCAAAAGCGATTTATTCAAAATCCTCTAGCCATTCTTTTTTAATGTTTTTTTCTAGATTTTTCTGACGCTTATCTTCTTCAAATTTTGGCATCATTACAAATGCATCTCCAAAACTATCTAAATCATACTCATCATTTTGAAATTCCTCTTTGATTTCTTCTGGAACTTCTAATTTTTCTTTTTTGAATAAATCATCTCTTTTTTGACGAATAGACATTCCTATTCTCCTTTCGCCACAAGTTCTTTAAATACTTTTATTTTTTCTAATAATACCGTATTTTTATTCACTCTGGCAAATGCTGCGGCGTCTCTCATCAATTCTTTTACTTCTTCACTTGAGGCGTCATTCACATAAGCGTTCTCTGCTTGCAAATATTTGATACGAGCTAAATAGTATGTAACATGATTTTCACTACAGATTGTAATTCCGCGTCGGAGTAAGACATCGCTAGTATCATATTCTTTAATTTTTGCATAGAAAGTCCCACCATAATATAGAACTGTTAACACACGACATACATCTTCAATGGATTCAATTGTATGATTATCGATTTGGTGGATGGCTTTTTCAAAGAAGTATTCGGCCTTATCATAGTCTCCCTGATTCATATAAATAAGTCCGATTCCCGTATACGCTAAGAAAATATATTTATTATCCACATCAGAATGATCTGCTAACAATTGATTGAAGTAGAAAAAGCTATCTGTACTTTCCTTTTCTAATAAGGTTTGAGTGAAACCTTTTAAGTATAAATATCTCCATAGTTGCTGCGTGGTTAAATGAGCCGCATTTATACTATGAATTAATTCTTCAGCTTCTTCATATTCCATATTCACAATATGAAATTCTATTTTATCCAGCTTTTTGTTTATAACTGAATCTTTAATCGCTACAGATGGAAATAACTCCCCTACGTCCATATGTAGTTTTTTACAAAGTAAGGTCAATATCTTCATGGATGGAATTTGACCGTGATTTTCGAATCGACTTAATGTTGCTTGTGTACAAATACCCTCACTCAATTCAATTTGAGATAAACCTAATTCTTTTCGTCGATTCACAAAAATTTGAATGTCCATAATATCTCCTCATCTTTTATTAAATATATGCTCCCTATATTCACTATTTATTATAACTTTATTTTTCATTTTTTCCAAAAGAAAAACTTAGATTTAGTGGACATTTATAGGAATTATTCTTTTTTTTATGATTGAAATAGTTCTATTTATGAAAGTTTTTTTATACTTTATTTGTTTCGTCCTAATGATTTATATTACCTATCCATTCATAAAAATATTGTTATAGCAATATTTTCTGAAATGTCTTTTATTATCTTTCATTAATTATGAAAAAAAGCTTATGACTGAAACGGTCATAAGCTTTCATCATTTTCTATTCTGCGATTTCAACAACTAGGTAACGATGAGGTTCTTTCCCCTCAGAATGTGTTGAAATACGTTTATTTTTACTTAATGCAGCATGAATTTGTTTTCTTTCATATGCTGGTAGTGGTTCTAAGTAAACAGGTTGTTTCGTTTTTAATACTTTACGAGCTGTTCTTTCGGCAATTTGTTGTAGTGTTTCACTACGACGAGCACGGTAATCACCTACATCTACTTGAACAGAAATTCTTCCTTTAACAAAACGATGGACAGAAACTTGTGCTAACACTTGTAAAGCATTTAAAATTTTACCATGTTTACCAATTAATAGCCCTTGTTTGTCTGTATCGAATACAAATGTCATACGATCACGGCGCACTTCAACTGCTACAGTTGCTTCTGCACCATAAGTTTTCGCAATTCCTTCTAAATATGCTTTGGTTACATGAGCTGCTTCTTCTAAACGATCTACGGTTGTTTCTTCATTTTCAGAACCTTCAACATCTTCTTCGTCTTCAAATTCATCTTCGAATTCTTCCTCGAAAGATTCATCTTCAGCTGCTACTACTTCTTCAATCGTTTCTTCTACTACTGGTGTAGAAACTTCTTCCACAACTTCTTCTTTAACAACTGGAGTTAAAGCAACTATTGCATCTTTTTGGCCAAAGCCAAACAATCCTTTTTTACCTTCAGATAATACTTCAACAACTACTTCTTCTTGGGTTAATCCTAATTGACGTAATCCTTTTTGAATTGCTTTTTCTACTGAAGTATCTGTTACTTTAATAGTATTTGTCATCGTAAACTCTCCTACTCTTTAAAAATCATTGTTATTATCTCATGATTGAGACATTTCAACAAGACTTCTATATAAGAATTATTTTCCGTGTCTTCTCTTCGCTTTTTCAAGTGCCTTTTGACGACGTTTTTTCTCAGCGATAATCGCTTTTTGTTCTTCTTGGAATTTGAATGGATTATTTAATAGTAAGGTTTGACCTACCATAAATACGTTTCCGACTACCCAGTATAGTGATAACGCACTTGCTAAACCAAGAGACATAAATAAAATCATTACTGGCATAAAATACATCATTGCTTTACCAGCTCCACCAGTATCTTGCATCTTCATAGATAACCAAGTTGTAATGAATGTTGTCACAGCGGCTAATACCGGCAAGATGAAGTATGGATCTGGTTGGTCTAATTGGAACCATAAGAAGTGTCCAGTTTTTAAGACTTCTGTACGACTAATTGCTTGATACAAGGCCATCATTACTGGCAATTGAATTAATAATGGTAAGCAACCAGCGTATTGATTGATTCCTTCACGTTCGTATAAAGCATTCATTTCTGCTTGAAGCATTTCTTGTGTTGCACGGTCTCTAGCAGAATATTTTTCACGTAAAGCTTTAATTTCTGGTTGAAGAATTGCTTGTTTACGCGTACTTTGATATTGGAAGTGCATTAAAGGAACCATAATTAAACGAGTAATAATTGTAAAGAAGATAATTCCTAACCCGTAACTTCCTCCAAATAAATCAGATAACCAAATAATAAACTGAGATAAATTATAGAGAACAATTCGATCCCAAAAACCTGTACTAGACTCCGTAACAGGAGAAGTTCCACAGGCCGCTAAAAATAAAGTTAAAACTGCTAATGATAAAATCAATTGGCTTTTTTTCTTCACTGAAAAGTCCCACCTTTTAGAATATTTAATTTTCAACGATTCCTACCTATAATAGGAATCTTAATTTTTAGGTAATAATGTAGCTAATTTTAAAACATGCATCATACTGCTTTTCATTTCTTGATAAGACATTTGTACGATGGGAGATCGAGCAATGACAATAAAATCTGCATTTTGAGTTATTTGATCATCCAGTTCCATAAGAATGTGACGGATTCGTCTTTTTAGACGATTTCTTGTCACTGCATTTCCTAGCTTTTTACTTACTGAAATTCCCACACGAAAATGAGCTTGTGCTTCCTTATTTAACTTATAAATAACAAATTGTCGATTAGCTGTAGATTTTCCTTTATGGAATACCTGCTGAAATTCACGATCTTTCTTCACTCGATACGATTTTTTCATCTACTTGAATATCTCCAGTCACTCGAAATGTTTTTTAAAAAAAAAGACCACTGAGACGTTCAGTGATCTAAGCTGCTAAAACTTTTCTACCTTTACGGCGTCTGCTTGCTAATACTCTACGGCCATTTTTTGTACTCATGCGTTTACGGAATCCGTGAACTTTTTGACGTTTACGTTTGCTTGGTTGATATGTTCTTTTCATTCGATGTGCACCTCCTACTGTAAATGAAATATCTAGTCTCCCTAGACAGTCTAGTACATTATAAATATAAAATATTGAATTGTCAATATAAACTATCTAATCGCTAAATTACTGAAGTATCATACCATAATCTCTCTAAAAATTTCTACAAATAACTGTATTTTTGCATCGATTTTTTTAGTTATCAACAATCATAGTGGAAATCTTTTTTTAAAAACAACTCTTCATCCACTAGTTTTCAACAACTTATCCACAAAATAACACTCTGTTTGTACAAATCTATCCACAACTGGTGGATAAGTTGTTAAAATCTCTTTAAATCAATAAAAATGAATGTGAATAACTTGAAATTTTCTGTGTATAACTCTGTTTATTCTCTATTAATCTTATCGATTATCCACATTTTTGTGGATAATTTTATTAAAAACTTTGATTTATTGTGGTTTTCTTCATCCAATTGTGGAAAACTCTATTGAAAGATGGTAAACTGTTAACTGGATTAGAATCTTTAGAACTATAAGGAGGTGCATTT